>JAHZHA010000017.1:7417-23402 GCA_019420525.1 Bacillota bacterium | reverse complement strand
TCCATATTTTCGCCTCTGTTCTGAAATTTCTGTATGACACTGAGAACAAGCCTGAGATTTCCGGTAATAAACTTTTCTCTCAGTTCTGTATCGCCATTACGTATTTTTTCGATCATCTCTTCCATCGAAACATCTTTCATCACCGGAAGTTCCGAAGTATTGATTCCGCAGATCTCCACTTTATTGGGGTACATCATCTAAAATTCCTGCCTTTTCCTGAAGACTTTTCTTCCGCGGACGTCGTCCCGGATTCCGGATACCGTCTCTCCCGTTCCGGGAGATTGCCGGTCTTTCTTTTTTTATCCTGCGGCGCTGACGGAAAGATCTCTCGTCTTCATATTTCTTTCTCTACTTATTTATGCTCATACGGAGTTCTTTCTATTCGGAAAAGCGGGAACCTCCGCGGGCAAAAATATCATATCTTATAGAGTTCCCAGCGGCATTCGCCGATGATGTATTTTAATTCATATAATTCATATATTTTTTCTATATTTCCGATAACGCTCTGACAGCGGTAGATATACGCCCGTACGCCTCCGAAAATGCCGGGGTCTGCGCTGATAATCCGGTCGATGCGCACCTCTCTTGAAATTCCGGCGATATCCGTATAGCGGAATTTGCAGGGAACCGGTTTTTCGCCGTCTTTTTCCGTTCTGCCTCCCGCCGAGGAAAACTTTGCGATCATATCGATCGGCTCGGATACAATTTTCATTCCTTTCTGCCTCCCATCATGATATAGCCGCCTTCTCCGCTTTTCGCCAGGCCACCTTGCATATGTTCGATGTTCCGGTTGACGAAAATACCGCGCATGATGGCATCGCTGCCGAATTTTTCACGGATCCGGTCCACCGCGCTGTCGGCTGCTCTCATCTCCTCCGTCCGGTCTTCTGACAGGAAACTCATGTTTTTTTCGCACTGGCCGGTCAGATCTGACAGCGAGACTCCGAGATGACGGATTTTTTCTCCCTGCCACGCTTCATCGAACAGCCTGCGCACGTGGGAAAAGATTTCCGACGTGACGTCTGTCGAATTTTCCAGTCTGGTCTGACGGCCGTATCGTATAAAATCCGAAGATGTCACAGTCACCGACACGACGCTTGCAAATTTCTTCATGCGGCGCAGGCGCCCTGCCACGCGTTCCGTCAGAGCCAGCAATATCATATGAGCTTCCTCCGCGGTGCTCACATCGTGATCGACGGTCGTGCTGTTTCCCAGTCCTTTCTGCGGAACCTCGCCGTTGGGCACCACAGGAGTGTGGTCGATTCCGTTGGCGTACTGCCGGATCAAAATACCATGACTCTTGAAAAGCTTCTGCAGCAGCGCCGGATCGGCATGTGCCAGATCTCCGATGGTATTGATATTTATCCTGTGCAGTTTCCGCGCGGTGGCCCGTCCCACCATAAAGAGCTGTTCGACGGGAAGAGGCCACATTTTCGACGGAATTTCGCCGGCAAAAAGACTGTGTACCCGATCGGGTTTTTCGAAGTCGGAAGCCATCTTCGCCAGCAGTCTGTTTTCCGCCACGCCGATATTCACCGTAAATCCCAGTTCGTCCCGGATTCTGCGCCGGATCTCATGAGCGCAGGAAACGGGATCTCCGAATTTCCGCTCCGATCCGGTATAGTCCATGAAGCACTCATCGATGCTGTAACGCTGAATCACGGGAGAATATTCCGAAATAATGCGATACATCTCATCGCTGAAAGACATGTAGAGAGGGAAGTCGTGGGGAAATACCTGAAGTTCCGGACATTTGCGCCGAGCTTCAAAAAGACTTTCACCGGTGCGCACACCCTGCTTTTTTGCCGGTATGGATTTCGCCAGTATGATACCATGCCTGTTTTTGGGATCTCCGGCGATGGCTGACGGAATCTTCCGGATGTCTTTCCCGTATCCTTCCTCCAGCATTTTTACCGCAGTCCAGCTCAGATATGCGGAATTTGCGTCGATATGAAGTATCGTCATTCTGCTCGCGCCCTCCCTTCACTGTATCTGATTACATTTTATAGAACATACGTTCTTTTTTCAAGTGGTATTTTCTGGCGATCTGCCGCAGAATACCGGCATTCAGGCTGCATCTTCACAGAATCTCATGAGCATGGCCGCTGTCTGTGCGCGAGTGGCAGTTCCCTGAGGAGACAGCGTGCTTCCGTCTCCGGTGCCCTGAACGATGCCCTCTTCCCAGGCCCATTCCATAGCCGGAACCGCATAGCCGCTGATCCGTTCAAAATCGATACAGGACCGGATGCCGCTTTCGCCTTCCACCGTCACATCATACTTTCTGTACTGAGCATAGCGGTACAGAATGGCAGTCAGCTGTTCGCGCGTGACGGGATCGTCCGGACCGAACCTCCCGTCTCCGTAGCCGCTGACGATTTCCTCTTCTGCTGCCCAGCGGACGGCTGCCGCATAGTATGCATCCCCGGACGTATCGTCAAACTGCATGCCGTAGTCTGCCTGAGGCTGATTTTCCATTCTCCAGAGCACTGTCACGATCATTCCCCGACTCGTAGTTCCTTCCGGTGTAAAAGTATCTGCTGAAGTGCCGTTCATCAATTCATTCCGGAAGACATAGTCAATCGCATTGTAAAACCAGTCTGTCTCCTGCACGTCGACAAACGGCAGACTTCCGCCCTGCTGGGACCAGTCTTCCAGAAGCCCGCAGAGAACATCCGCTATTGCATCATGGCCGTCCTGATTCGGATGGAAGTCCAGATCAAAATCCTGCACGCCGTTGAAATACGCATTGCACAGCACATTGCCGGCCGTGCGGAATACCGTATATATGTCAGCGACGACAGCGCCCTGCGACCGGCACACTTCTTCTGTCTTTTCATTCAGCTTTTTCACGCCGCTTTCAAAAGCTTCCACGATACCCGTCCCGCCGTCCGAAATGTGGCTGTACGGATTATACTGATTGATGAGGACGATCTTTGCAGAAGGGTTTTTCTCCCGTACCGCAGTCAGAATTCCGTTCAGATCAGCCGCGTACAAATCGAGAGCCTCCGTCTCGGCGGCAGAACCGTCAAAATCGTCGAGAAAACCGATGATGCCGTACAGAAACAACAGATTCCCCGACGGATTCTGAAGCGCTTCCATCAGTTGGTCCACCGTAATCTGCCGTTCCTGCACTTTTCCTTCATTATATTGATCTGTAAGAAATCCATACAGAGCCGCCATCAGATCGTTTCCGCCGACGGTAATCGTAATGAGATCGGCTCCGGGCAGCGCCTCTCCCACAGCCTGTGCAGCTGCGGCATTTTCCTGCGATCCTTTCAGTTTTTCCAGAAGCGACCGGGCAGTTTCACCGTCTGCAGCCAGATTCGTCAGCTCACAGCCGTTCCGCTCCGCCGTCTGGTCCGCAAACGTCTTTTCCACTCTGACGCCTCCCGGAGCATATCCGGTGGTGATGCTGTCCCCAAGAGCCAGATAAGACGGCCTGTCAGCCGAAAAAACGGCGGCCGGCAGCATGACCGCCGTCAGACAAACGCATAAAAATACGGGAAGAATTCTCTTTTTCATCTCTGATACCTCCTTGAGAATATTTCCGTGAGATTTTTCTTCTCCTCTGTCCGAAAAGAAATTTGATAGGAAGAAATATAATATTATGATACGATAGATCTATTCGGAAAAACAAATATCTTTTTCATCGTATTGTATTTCCGCAAAAACAAAAAACAGCCTGCAGGCTGGAATGCAGGACTGAAGCCAAAAGGCGGAAGTATGGAGAGGAGGGTGTTCAGATATGCACAGCTGGGAGGAAATCGAAAACTTTATACGCAGCTGCGGAGGATGCCGGCTGGCGGAAACCCGCCAGAAGCCCGTAGTGGGAAGAGGCAGCCGCAATGCGTCAGTCATGTTTGTCGCCGAGGCGCCGGGAGCCCGGGAAGATGAAGAGGGAATTCCTTTCGTAGGCCCTGCCGGACGGATGTTTGACCGTCTGCTGGAATATGCAGGGCTTTCTAGAGAGGAAATCTACGTCACCAATATTCTGAAGTGTCATCCGCCGGGCAACCGCAGTCCGAGAGAAGACGAAAAAGACTGCTGCATGCCGTATCTGAGATATGAGACTTATCTGCTCCGTCCCCGGATGATCGTCTGTCTTGGCCGAGTGGCCGCGCAGCAGATTATATCTCCGGACTACCGCATCACCCGTCAGCACGGAACGTGGATCCGGCGCAAAAACTGCGATCTGACGGCGGTCTATCATCCTTCCGCCATTCTCAGAGATCCCGCAAAGGAGGAAGACGCCAGGAGAGATTTCGAGGAAATCGGCCGACGTTGCCGGGAGATCTCACATCAGTTCTTTCAGTCTCAGGATCACGTCTGAATCTGCGGGAAGCCATCTGACACTGTCGAGTTCTTCTTTTTTCAGCCACCTGGCCTCGTCGTGCTCGTTGAGCCTCAGCTCGCCGGAAAGCATGCGGGCAAAATAGCAGTACATCGTGAGATGAAAATCAGGATAATCGTATTCGACCTGCGAGATCAGCTCGCCGAGTTCCACTTCCGCGCTGAGTTCCTCCCTCACTTCTCTCACAGCCGCCTCCTGCGGTGTTTCTCCTTCTTCCAGTTTGCCGCCCGGAAATTCCCAATAGCCGCTGTATTCTCCGTGACTGCGCAGTGTGGCGAAAATTTTGTCTTCACACCGGATGACCGCTGCCGCAACTCTTTTTACTTTCATTTTCTACTCCTTATTCGGATTCACACGTTTTTCTCCGGAATCACTGCCGGATTTCCTGCCTTCTGCCGTTCCAGATCTCTCTTCTCTACTTTCGTTCTTCTTCCGTCAGTTCCCGGATAACTGCGGCAGGCACTCCGCCCACAATCGTATAAGGCGGTACGTCTTCAATAACGACGGCTCCCGCCGCTACCACAGCTCCGTCTCCCACGGTAATGCCGGGCACGATGACAGCTCCATCACAGATCCACACGTTTTTTCCGATATGAATAGGTTTCGGGTGCATGGACGCCCGGTCGCTGATGCGAATATCGTGATTGAGCGTCGCCAGTTTTACATTGTGGCCGATCAGCGCACCGTCTCCGATGGTGATTCCTCCCTGGTCCTGAAAATAGCACCCGCTGTTGATGAACACATTTTTTCCTAAGGTAATATTCTTTCCGCAGTCGGTGTGAAAGGGCGGAAACATGGCAAACGTTTCGTCCACAGGCTTCCCGGTGAGACGCGACATGAGCTCCCGGATTTCCTCAGGAGTATGGTAAGAACCGTTGAGCTCCGCCGTGATACGCAGTGCCTCCTGGGAAACGCCGTGCATAAACTGATGCACTTCGGAACCGCCTTCCACTTTTTCTCCCCGATTGAGGTGATCGAGATATTCTTTTAAATCCATTCTGTTCCTCCTGAATTTTACTCTTTTCTTCGAGTATATTCTGCGGCGGAGAAAATGGCAAATACCTTTACAGGAGATTTTTCATGTTTCGCAGACTGATGGCCAGCGTCGACGTATTGTGAAGAAGCGCTGAAACGGTAGGCCGGACAGCTCCCGTGACACCCAGGCCGATGAGGCCTGCATTGATTCCCACGATCATCCGGTAATTCTGCCGGATCCGTTTCATCAAAGCTGTGCTGAGTTCTCTCAGCGTAACGATCCCTGTCAGATGATCTTTTGAGATGGTAATATCGGCGATTTCCCTGGCGATAGCAGCCCCGTCACTTACCGCAATTGCCACATCCGCTGCGGAAAGAGCCGGTGAGTCGTTGATCCCGTCTCCCGCCATGATGACGATATATCCTTCCTCTTTCTGCTTCCGGATATATTCCGCTTTATCTTCCGGAAGGACTTCCGAATAATATTCATCGGCGCCGATTTCCGCCGCGACAGCCGCTGCCGTCCGCTCGCTGTCTCCCGTCATCATGACGATCTTCTTTATACCGGAAGCTCTCAGTGCTGCGACGGCATCCGCCGCGTCCGCTCTCAGAGGATCTTCGATACAGATGACAGCCGTCAGACGATGGTCCACGGCCATATAGAGATGAGAGTATTCCACAGGAAGACGGTCGAACCGCTCCTGATATTCCGGCGGAATTTCGCATTTCTCGTCTTCGAATATAAAATGATGACTCCCGATAATGACGCGATGCCCCCCGATGCAGGAAGAGATCCCGTGAGCCACGATATACTCCACTTTTGAATGCATTTCTTCGTGGTCCAGTCCTCTTTTTCTCGCTTCTTCCACCACCGCTTTTGCCATGGAATGAGGGAAATGTTCCTCGAGACACGCGGCTTCCCGGAGAATTTCGTCCTCGTTTCTCCCGCAGAATACGACGATATCTTTTACCGTGGGACGCGCCTCCGTCAGCGTTCCCGTCTTGTCAAACACGATGACATCCGCATCTGCGGCCGCTTCCAGGTATTTTCCTCCTTTTACTGTAATGTGATGCTGGTTTGCCTCGCGGATAGCCGAGAGAACCGCCACAGGCATGGCCAGTTTCAGGGCACAGGAAAAATCCACCATGAGAACGGTCAGCGCCTTTGTCACACTTCCGGTCAGCAGACGGACGAGAAGTGTTCCCGCCAGCGTATAAGGCACGAGACGATCCGCCAGGTGTTCTGCCCTGTTCTCCATACCCGACTTCAGTTTTTCGGATTCTTCGATCATGGCTGCGATCTTCTCGAAACGGGCAGACCCGGATACCGCTCTGACGCGCACTGTCAGACTGCCTTCCTCCAGAACGGTTCCTGCATAGACGTAAGAGCCTTCATGCCTGCGGACCGGCAGAGATTCTCCCGTAAGAGATGCCTGATTCACCATGCCTTCGCCCTCAGTGACAATCCCGTCAAATGGAATCACATTTCCCATATGTACTTCCACTTCGTCATCGAGAGAAATTTCCGAAACAGGTGTCAGCCTTTTCTCGTCGCCGTCCTTTTTCCAGACTTTGCTGACATTCAGAGACATGCTTCTCGCCAGATCGCCTACAGATTTTTTGCGTGTCCATTCCTCGAGAATTTCTCCAATCCCCAGCAGAAACATGACAGAACCTGCAGTTCTGAAATCACGGCGCAGGATGGAAACGCCGATAGCTGCGGCATCCAGCACTTCCACGCCGAGTCTTTTTCGTCCCAGACTGCGCATTCCCTTTGCGATATAGCCGCATGCCCTCATACCGATGACCGCTGCACGTACGGGATAGGGAATCAGGATTTTACTTCCCATGCGGCAGATGACTTTTCTCATGAGCTTTTCCTGGTATTTCCTGCTCAGCTGTCTTCCCGAATGTTCCAGAATGCCTTCGGGAACCTGCACATTCTCATAACGGAATACAGAAACAGCCTCCAGCAGTTTTTCTCTGTCTCCGCTGTAATATACGATGGCAGCCGCCGTTCTCTCATGTACTCTGACAGAGATTACCCCATCGATACTCTGCAGATAATAAGAAAGTCTGTCCGCCTGCTGGCAGGACATTCGCTGCTGCATCAACCGGAAGCGGATTCTTCCTTCCAGTTCGTGTTTTATGATAAATTTCAATTTTTGCCTCCCGACCTACTACGCTATATTTGCGGTTGCGATCCCTTGCAGCCAGTAAGGAATCGTCCATCTTGCCGCTGTTCTTTCGATTTAAAACGTTAAAATGACAGAAAAACGGAGCTGATATCAGCTCCGTCCGATGTGCTGCCGGCTGCCGCTCTGGTCAGACCTCTTCACTTACACTCTGCTCTTTGTCGAAAGCTTCTCCATGGATGGATGCCTCTTCCTGCGCTGCACGATCTTCATTGATCTGCTTTGCCTCGGCCATCACATCTTCCGCGTTCTCCTGCACTTTCGTCACCGTTTTCATCACCAAGTCTTTTGCTCGGAGAGCTGCAGCCGCGCAGTTGGTGTATACCTTTTTCGCATCTCTGCTGGCCAGGATTCTGATTCCGGCTGTGCCGAATGCCACTCCTCCCGCGAAAAGACCTATCCCTTTTACTGCTTTCTTGTCAAAATCCATTTTCCTACCTCCCGTTGCCGTAATATCGTTTTTTCTGTACTTCTGTTCCGGACATTTCCGCCGCGATTTTCAGCACGGAATTATCTGCGCTTATAACCGGTATAAAGCGTCATCGCCGTACAGAGAACCATAGCCCATGCCCAGAATTTGTGAGACCGCATCTCATCACCTCTCTCTCCCGGTGCGCATCCGTCTTCTCTTCTGCATCATGATAAATTTCATCTTCTTAATTAGTCAACCCTAACTCACATTGTCGATTATTTTTATCATTAACCGCCCGTTTCCGTGTCCGTACCTTCATTTTTATCCGGCGAATACACGATTTCTCTGCTCAATACGCCTGCCTCCTCCAAAGCTCCCACCATGCGGTAAACCGTCGCGATACCGATTCTGTCATCGCGTCTGGAAGCGTAAAAAAAGATCTCCTTACAGCTGGTACAGCGCTTTTCCAGAATGACATCCAGGATTTCCAGCCTCTGCTTCGTTATTCTGCATCCGTTGTCCTTCAGTTTCTGAACGATTCTCTCTTTCTCTTTTGCCGCTTCTTTATTCACAGAATCCTCCTGCCGATTCTCTCTTTCCCCTTTTTCCCACACTCCATCTCAGACGAAACGGAGATCTTGCACCGAATATTTTCCTTTTCTTGAGTTAGTTTAGGCTAAACTAACTCAAGAGGTATTATAACATGCTTTCACTGATTCAGCATGAAATTTTTTTCAGTTCTTTATTTTTTTATCGCCACTCCATTTACCACGACTCTATAAGATGAAAATTTTTCTCCCGGCCGATACAGTTCCGGAAGATATGTGCCGGCAAAGCTGCCCCGGTTTAAACTGAGAAACAGTGTTCCACCGGCGCTTCCTGCACAGAGTACGGGCTCTCCCGGCAGCGCGGAGGCGAAAGATGTTCCATATACCGCATTTCCTTCATACAGAAGTTCTCCCTTTCTGCGCACAGAAATGCAGACCGTGCCGCCCGGCTCGATTCCTGCCTCGGACAGCTGTTTTGCACGGACGGAGAGAGCGATTCCGCCAAAGCGGCTCTCCACATCCGCAATCTCACACTCCACATGATTTTCCGCTATTTCCGGCGCATTTTTTGTGTAACGCACGATTTCCTCTCTGCTGTACGCCGGTCCGATGCCGTCGTCGCAGAATCCGATGATGCCGGATGCCAGCCCGGCCGCACACCAGGCGAAGAGGTCCCTGCCGTCGAAAGTGCTGCCCCCGAAATCCGGCATCTCCTCTCCGGATTCCGCGGCGGCTTCCTCCCACATGAGGAGTTTTTCCGCCGGAAATCTGTTTTTCTTTTCATCGATCTGCCGGACTTCTTCGATAAAAGGAAAAAGCTCTGTCAGTGTCCCGTTGTCCGGTGTAATGATGCAGCTTCCGTTTTTCAGACGGGCGGCGCAGGCGCGTCTGTCCGTTCCCACGCCGGGATCCACCACGGAGACGAATATCGTCCCGGCCGGCCAGAAGGGAACCGTGCGCCCCAGCATCCCGGAGGCCTGTCTGATGTCGAAAGGGCGTATCTCATGTGTGAGATCGAAAATGTTCAGTTCGCTGTCCGCAGTCCGTATCACGCCGTACATGGCCGCAGCATATCCGGAATCCGCTCCGAAATCCGTCTGAAGAACGATATCGGGCTTTCTCTTTCCCGCCGGAGATCCGGTTTCCGGTCTGCCGCCCGCTGCCTTTCCGTAAGTCATGCGTTCTCTCCTCTTCCCTCGGGTTTCTTCTCACTCCACCGTATTGACAATCCGTCCGATTCCGCTGATTTCACAGACTACTTCGTCCCCCGGCTTCAGGAAGACCGGCGGCGTCATTCCCATTCCCACGCCGGACGGGGTTCCGGTAGCGATAATCGTTCCCGCCTGAAGTGTCATCCCTGTCGACAGGTCTTCGATTGTTTCAGCCACACTCTGAATCATATACCGGGTATTGCTGTCCTGTCTCTTTTCTCCGTTGACGAAGCAGCGGATGTCCAGATTCTGCACGTCCGCGATTTCATCGGCCGTGACGATGCAGGGACCTGTGGGGCAGAATCCGTCCAGACTCTTTCCCAGATACCACTGTTTATGACGTGTCTGCAGATTTCTCGCGCTGACATCGTTGATCACGGTATAGCCGAAAATATAATCTTCCGCATTCTCCGCCCTGACTCCCAGAGCATCCTTTCCGATGATAACACCCAGCTCCGCCTCGTAATCCAGACTGTCCACCAGCCCTTCATAAGCCGGTATCGGATCACCTGTCCCGGTCAGCCTGCCGGCTCTCTTGGAAAAATAAATCGTGTACGGGCGTTCTCCTCCGAAAGCCTCTTCCGAAAAATTTCCCGCTTCTTTCGCATGTTCATCGTAATTGATGCCCAGGCAGATGATATCCTGCCTCGGATGAACGATGGGAGCGCAGATTTTCACCTCATTCAGAGAAACGGAAGGCAGAGAAATGCCCGCGGCTCCTCTTTCCTCCAGTTCTTCTTTCTGCGCTTCCGTCATGCGGCAGATCAGATCGTTCATATCGCGAAAATCGTATCCCAGCGACTTCAGCAGCCAGGCTCTGTCTTCCCCTCTGAACGATACGGCGATTTCTTCTTTTCCTCCTGTTTCCAGCGTATATAATCTCATATTTTCTACTCTTCCTTTCCCTGCTGTTTTCCGATTATGATTTCCAGACCTTGCGGCGAAAATTCCACGCTCATTCCCTGACGTGCAAAATAGTCCCCGACCGCCTCCCTCATCAGCGGCTCTTTTCCCGTGGCTGCACAGATGCCGAGTTCCTGAACGCCGGCCATCTTTTCGTCTTTAAAATTGATGCGGTACGGGATATCTTTTTCTCTGAGTTCCGCATTCAGATGCACGATCTGGTCATATGTGAATTCCTTTTCCATATCTCCTGAATACCTCTTTCCGATTCTGTTTTTTTCTGTTTTTATCTGTTTTCCGGGACGTCGAAGGCAATCTGGTCTGTATCTATTTTTTTCATCTGGTTCTATAGTTATTTGATATCAGAAGATGAGACAGACCGGATTTTCAGATCCCGTTTTTTCATCTTTTCTCCCGGCCGTTTTCCGCCTGTCCGCAGCATTCGGGAAAAATCGAAGACAGTCTGGATACGACTTCCGCGATCTGTTCCTGCTGAATTCCGGCATAATTGATGACCAGCGTACAGCCGGACGTTCCGGGAGCCGAATAACTGTAATCGGAGTACATCGACAGGCTGAGGTCGGCCTGCAGTCCTTTCTGACGTACTTCTTCCTCACTGAGACACGTCCTGACGTTCAGAAGAAAGTGCGTTCCCGCGTTTCGCTCTGTGATCTCTGAAATTTTCCCAAGAGGAGAGTTCTTTACCGCGGACAGTATCTGCGCCCGCTGTCCTCTGTAATAATTTTTCATATGATTGATGTGTCGCTCGAAATATCCCTCGGATATAAACCGCGCCAGCGCGTACTGCTCGAAACTGGATACGGTGCAGGAATAAAAGCTCATGGTATCGATGTATTTCTGCAGCAGTGACGGCGGCAGCACCATATAGCTGATGCGCAGAGAAGGCACCATGCTCTTGGAAAACGTATTCATATAGATGACTTTGCCCTGCGTATCTTCCGCATACATCGGAGGGATGAATTTTCCGCTGTAACGGAACTCACTGTCGTAATCATCTTCGATGATATACCGTTTTTTGATTCTCCCTACCCATTCGAACAGTTCCAGGCGCCGTGTCACAGGCATGACGATGCCGGTGGGAAAATGATTGGACGGTGAGACGTGTACCACATCGGCGCCGCTCTCCTCCAGCCGGTCGATCATCAGGCCGCTTCCGTCGATGGGAATATATTTCCACGGATTTCCGAAACTGGAGGAAATGGCGGCAAATTTTTTATATCCCGGATCTTCGATAGCGAACGTACACGCCCGTCCGAACATCTGCATGAGCCGGCTGTACAGGTATTCCGTGCCGGCGCCGATGATGATCTGCGACGGTATCACCCGCATCCCCCGGTTGTGCAGCAGATATTCGGAAATAGCCAGTCTCAGCTCATAAAGTCCGTTGTACGGAATCGTCTTCAGCAGGCTGTCGTTCTGCTGAGACAGCGCCTCTCTCATAAACCGGTTCCACGTGGCCGCAGGAAAATGCTGCAGTCCGATCCGGTTCGCCTTGAAATCCGCAAAATATTCGCGCTCCGGCGGTTCAGGAGGATAGTCTTCTGCCCGGAACTCTGATTTCTGCCTGTATCCCGATACATCCTGAACAAAATATCCGCGCCGCTCTTCTGACCGGATATATCCCTCCGTCAGCAACTGTTCGTAGGCATTTGCCACCGTGATGACACCGATATTGAGATGATGCGCCAGGCTTCTCTTGGACGGCAGACGTTCCCCGGCAGTCAGGACACCGTCGAGAATATCGCTCCGGATGCACTGGTACAGATATTCGTAAATCGACTGTTCACCTCTTCGGTTCAGATCATATGTCAGCACAACATCACACCTCCGTTTTCAGTCCTGTTGCCGGTCTCTGTATTTTCTTTCTAGCTTTTTCTGGTCTTAATATTTTTTTGTGTTTTGATTCTTTTAATAGGATCATTTTAATTATACAATTATTTTACCGACAGGGCAAGCGGTACGGCACATCGTACAGGATCGGCCGCAGCCGCGATTTCTGCCGGAAAAACAACGTAAAAATAACACGTAAAAATAAAAATATGAAACGGAAGGAGATTATATTATGAATGTTCAGTTAAAAGAACGCTACGATCTTTATATCGACGGACAGTGGGTGCCCGCATCAGACGGTACCTATTTCACTTCAAAAAATCCCGCTACGGGCGAAGCGCTGGCACAGTTCGCTCAGGCGACAAAAGAAGACGTAGACGCTGCAGTAAAAGCAGCATGGAAAGCTTTTCCTGAATGGAAAGCGGTGGAACCGAGTGCCCGTGCCGCAATTCTCATGAAGATCGCCGACCGCATCGACGAAAATGCAGAGCTTTTAGCTCAGGTAGAGACGATGGACAACGGCAAACCGATCCGCGAAACCATGGCGATCGACGTTCCTTATTCTTCCGATCATTTCCGCTATTTCGCAGGTGCGATCCGCACGACGGAAGGTACCGCCACGGTTCTGGACGGCAACTTCATGAGTCTCGTTCTCCGTGAGCCGATCGGCGTCGTAGGCCAGATCGTTCCATGGAATTTCCCTTTCCTGATGGCAGCGTGGAAACTGGCTCCGGCTCTCGCCGCAGGAAACTGTATCGTTTTTAAACCGTCCTCCTCCACCTCGCTGAGCATGGCCGTCTTCATGGAACTCATCGAAGACCTTCTCCCTCCTGGCGTCATCAATATCGTTACAGGAGCGGGCAGCAAATCCGGCCAGTATCTGCTGGATCATCCTGATATCCGCAAACTGGCATTCACCGGATCCAGCGAAGTCGGCGTAGGCGTCGCTCAGGCAGCTGCCGATAAGCTGATCCCTGCCACACTGGAGCTGGGCGGAAAGAGCGCCAATATCTATTTTGAAGACTGCCAGTGGGATATGGCCATAGACGGACTGCAGCTGGGAATCCTCTTCAATCAGGGTCAGGTCTGCTGCGCGGGTTCCAGAGTATTCGTACAGGAGAGCATCTACGACAAATTCGTGGAAGCGGCTGTCGATGCTTTCAATAAGGTGACCGTGGGCAATCCGCTGGATCCGAATACTCAGATGGGTTCGCAGATCAACATGGCTCAGGTGGAAAAAATTCTGGGCTACATCGAACTCGCCAAAGAAGAAGGCGCCACGATCCTCTGCGGCGGCGAACGCTACATGGAAAACGGCTGTGAAAACGGCTGCTTCATAAAGCCGACTCTCATCGCAGATGTCACAAACGATATGCGCATCGCGCAGGAAGAAATTTTCGGACCGGTAGCCGTTATCATCAAATTCCGCACGGAAGACGAAGTCATCGCCATGGCCAACGATTCCGAATACGGACTGGGCGGCGCTGTCTGGACGAGAGATATCAACCGCGCCCTCCGCGTATCGAGAGCCATCGAAACGGGACGTATGTGGGTCAACACCTACAATCAGATCCCTGCCGGCGCTCCTTTCGGCGGATACAAGCGTTCCGGTATCGGCCGCGAGACAGATCTGACGATTCTCGAGCACTACACTCAGAAGAAGAATATCATGATCAATCTCAATGAAGCGCCTTCCGGTTTTTATCCGGAAAAATAAGACAGCGGCAAAACACTGCCAAAACCCATATATTTCCAATTTAAAATTTCAAACAAAAAATATTCAAACAGCCTCAAAACTCAAAACAAAAGATACAACATAAAAGCGGAATCCCCATAAGACAGCAGAGGGAATCAGCTGAAAAAGAAAAATGCCGGATTTAGTCTTAACTGATTAAATCCGGTATTTTTGTCTTTACTCTTTAAAACGCATCGGGATACTGCCGCGTGGCAGGCGGATATCGGAACCGGACCATGCGAACTTTCATCTGACGCATCGGCTCAATTCCTGTATTTTCCCCGCTCCCGTATGAAATGTCCCGCTGGAAATCTACGGATGCCTGTGCTACAATAAGAAATCAATAAAAAGTTAACAGAGATTATAAAGATTATGATGATAGATTACCCCGTCCGTCATGCCTGCCATAACAGGCATGATAAACTTTCGCCCAAGGAGGTGGATCCGCCATGCCGCAGCTGGAAAATTTAAAAAAACAGGGTCTTACCCGAAACGAATGGTATCAGGCCTTCTGCTTTGCCCTGTGTTTTCTGGCCTTTATGCTGGCGGAGGCAGCGGTCAACACTCAGGCGGCCGCCGTACTGGGAGAAGCCTGGGTCAATCGCGTTTACGCCCTGGGCCTTGTATGCACTGGACTTGGATTTTTGTCCTTCTCCCTGCTGCGCCGGACGGTCAGCGGCGAGCGGGGCCGGAAATATGCTGTGTACTTGGCCGGAACGCTCTGCGTGGTCTCCGCCGTGCTGTTCCTGACCACGGCACACCCTGTGCAGTTCGCCCTCTGCGCCGCCCTCTGCCTTTTCGCCTGCGGACACATGGGCGGCTGCGTCTACTATAACCACGCCATGACTTTCTTTCAGCGCCCTTATATGGGCCGGGTCACCGGCGCAGGGATGAGCCTCGCCGTACTGATACAATTTCTGGTCCAGAGTGTCATCCCTCTGGATCTCGTATTCCTGGCATGTATGACTATCAGCGTTTTCCTGGTGGTTCTTCTGGTATCCATGGCGCCCCGGACCTGGGTGCTGGACGATCCGCTGCCCTATTCGGGAAAAAAACGGGCAGATGGCCGCACCGCCTGCATCCTTCTGCTGGCAGTGGCGCTGATGAGCCTCGTCTCCGGTATAATCGACGGGGTGATTACCGCCTTTGACGGTGCGGGGCAGTTTGACGTCTATCATGAAGTACGCCTGTTCTACTGCCTGGGGCTGGCGCTGGCGGGATGGCTGGCAGATTTCCGGCAGCGGCGGCTCCTGCCCCTGGTAACGGCCTGCTTTATTCTCCTGTCCTCAGTCAGCACAACCCTGCTCTCCTCCCCTGCCGGGTACTTTGCCGGCGTGGCTCTGATGTATGTGTACAGCGGCTTCTACGTGATTTTCCTGACAGTTCTGTTCTGCGACTTCGCCCCCAGGACTCCGCAGCCAGAGCTTTGGGCGGGCCTGGGACGGGTGGTACGCTGCTTCACGGTGGCATTCATCGTGCCGTTTATGCCCTGGTTATACCGGACCTGGGGCAGCACGGTCCTGACGGTTGCCAGCTGCCTGCTGTCCGTGGCGGTACTGCTGACCCTTCTGCCCTGGATCAGCCGGAGCATCCCGGAACAGCCCAGGGCGCCCCTTCCCCGCAAAGAAGCTCTGCACCGGTTCTGCGAACGCTATTCCCTCACCCCCAGAGAAATGGATATTCTGGATCAGATCCTGGATAACCAGACCGGCGAGGGCATCGCTGCCGCCCGGGGGATCTCCCGGCGCATGGTGCAGCGGTATATCGCCTCCATCTGCGAGAAATGCGGTGCGGAAGGGAAGCA
>JAHZHA010000017.1:0-7407 GCA_019420525.1 Bacillota bacterium | reverse complement strand
TACTTTTGATATTTCATATTTTTTCCATAGAAGAAAGAAACTGATCCGGTTCCCATCGGGAGACGCCACGGCGTCTCCCGATTTTTGCGTTTAGAGCCGGAAAACATAAAAAAACCGCGTTTTTGTCCGGGGTTCACAGGTGTGAACCTCCTTTTTTTGAAAAAATCACCGGTGTGAACCAAATGTGAACCTATACATGCCGAAAATCCTCTCTTATGCTGAAGACAGCGGACAAGAAGAGATCACACCATCCTGACTGGCAAGCAGACAGAGAGGAGGTGCGGAATGAAATCTGTTGTGACTGCGACGCGGTTTAACCCCTTTGCCGTGAAGATCCTGCAGATCGCCGTAGAGGACGTGCTCTCCCGGACGGGCTGCCGGGACTATGCCATCGACCCCGACACCGGGGACGTGGAAGCCCGGGCCGTCGTGGAGGGATATGAAAGCCGGTTTCTGTTCCGGCTTCGGGCCCCCTGCCTGGAGGTTCGGGTCACGGTGACCCACCCGGCCCTGACCCGGGAGGCGGCCCGTCAGGCGGCGGAACAGCTGGCCGACGGCGTGATGGACTTCATGGACGATGAGGCACGGATCTGCTGCCTTCTGGAGGAGAGCCGGCGGCGCGAGGAAAAGGAGGTGTAAACTATGGAATCCACATCCACGACCCGGTACACAGCCTATGAAAAGGCGACCCTGCGGGTGGCGGTCAGCGACGTGCTGGAGCGGGCAGGATGCCACGACTATGTGGAAAACCGCGAGAACGGAGTTGAGACTGTCACCGCCACGGTGAAGGTACTGGACAATGAGAGCGAGTTTTTCTTCCACATCCAGGACTGGCTGCTGGGCAGTCTGATGACCGTCACCATCACCCGGCCCCATCCGGGGCTGACCCGGGCGGGGGAACTTCGGGCGGTGGATAATCTGGCTGACCACACCCTTCAGCTCGTCGAAAACGCCGCGAAAATCCTGCCGCTGAAGCTGGCGGAGGAAAAAGAACGGACCCGAAACGCGCCGAAGCAAAACCGGCGGTTGCTGACTTTCCTCAGAGGAGACCGCCGTAAAAAAGCAAAACCGTAACCGGCCGGGACGACCCGAAGCAAACGATCAAAATGAAGAAAGAAAGGAGACGTATATGAGAAAGCGAAACTTGAAGCGGCTGCTGGCCCTGCTGCTGTGCGCCTGCATGATCATCGGACTGATGCCTGCGGCATCTCTGGCGGTCACGACGGAAGACACCATGTCTGCCACCGTCTACACCGGCCAGGAGAGCGGCACCGGTGCCTTTACAGGCAAAACCGATACCTTCGCTGCGGACCAGTCGGGACTGATCCTGCATCTGGAGAACTTCCGGCAGACCGTACCCGACGGCTGGTCGCTGGAAAGCCTTGCCTTCTACCCTACCGACGGTTCCAGCGAGTGGGGCACCGTGTTCTGGTTCAGCGGATCTGAGGATTATCCCTGTGACAACGGCACTCCCAATGACAAGTTAGCCGCAAACGGTGTATTCCAGCTGCTGAATTTCACGCCCGACGGAAATATGCCGCTGGAACCCGGCAGCTATCAGGTACTGGCCTATGCGGGCAACGGCAAATCCGGCGACCAGTATCAGGAAAAGCTCTACCTGTCCGCCGAGACCTTTACCATCACTGGCGCGGAAGGGCCGGGCGGTCCGGTCATAACCACCGGTACACTGCCTGACGCTTATGTGAACGAAGCGTATAACCAAGCCCTGGCCGCCAACCCGGCCGAAGGCGGCACGCTGAGTTGGGCTCTGACATCAGGCAGCTCCCTTCCCGAAGGCCTTACTTTAAATGAGGCCGGTGTCATTTCGGGTACGCCATCGACTGCGGGAAGCACCACATTTTCCGTTACTGTGACCGAAACAGACGGCAGCAGTCAGACGACAGGCACCGCGACGAAAGAGTTTGCCGTCACTGTCAGAAACAGGCTTGAAATTGCCACGGAAACGCTTCCCAATGCGATCCGCGGTACATATTACGATCAGACTTTATCATCGAATTTTACCAATGCTGTATGGTCGATAAAAGACGGCAATCTGCCTCCGGGGCTGAGCCTGTCCGGAAACGGCAGAATTTACGGCACCTGCGCTCAAGATGCTGACGGCATCTATACCTTTACAGTAAAGGCAGAAGCAGATTCACAGAGTGTGGAAAAGGAACTTTCCATTACCACAGACAACACCTTCGTCTTTACTACCACGGGTACAGATTCAGATGCAATAGGACGCTACTGCTACCTGAGTGCAAAACAGAACGGTTCTTCCATCACCCTGTGGTCAGGAAAGTACAGCGAAAACCTGGCAATTTCCGTACCTGCCCGCTATGCGGGAGCAACGGTTACTGATGTACAGCTTACTACTTTCCTCTATCCGTCAGGAGATGAGATTCTCGCAGAAAAATCAGATGAAACATCTCTGATAAGCGGCGGCCGCGCCGCACTTGCAGCGACAGAGGATCCTATTATCACCCTGCCGGAAATCCAGCACGACTATGGTGACAATGTACGCGTATCTTATAAAAACAAAGACGGCTACAGTCTCAGCGCCGGCGATCTCGTTTCCGGAAGCGGTACATACACCTTGTACGCTTACGCTTACCTTTACGATCAGGCGTTTGTCCTGTCATATGATACAGACAAAAGGCCCGAATTTACCGTAGGCACTGAAAGAAAAGACACTTATACCCGCGAAGATCTTGGGAAGTCGGTTTCCATGAAGTATCCTTCCCGGGAGAAAACAACTGTGACCTTCACCCTTCTGCCGGGAGATGGATTTGATGGTGATGTTCCGGATTTGTCCGGAGCAAGCCTGTCATTTAATCAGAATGTAAAGTATAAAAATTATACGATTACAGAGCAGATTAAAGAAGGCAATACCGTCACTGCCGAGCTTTATACAGGTGTTGACGCTTCTGTCACACTGCACGACAGCGATCTGTATTCTCTGACAGCACGCAGCACCGGAGAAATCGACGGCAGCAGTATAGAACTCAAATATAAGAAAAACTCCGTAACCAGCGCCTCTGTAAGAGCTGTCGTCAGACTCGCAGACGGTGTATCGGAAGACTTCAGGGAATACGCGGCACTGATCAGCCAGTCTAATATCACTCCTTCCATAACCTGCCCGGGGAATACATGGCAGGGACGCGGCTCCTCTTCTGTCATGTCTGCATTGCAGAGCAGCTACCGGACCTTCAGG
Source organism: Bacillota bacterium (assembly GCA_019420525.1). Lineage (GTDB taxonomy): Bacteria > Bacillota > Clostridia > Peptostreptococcales > Anaerovoracaceae > Alangreenwoodia. The sequence continues at coordinate 4,193 of JAHZHA010000017.1, read as the reverse complement.
ATGTATAATTACGGCTGTGATGATTTCCTTGAACCGCTGATACAAAACGGCGGAACTTACAGTCTTGCATGGAAGGATGACGGCGCTGTGCTCGCCGGTAAAACCGGAGATCTTACATGGGCGAGAAATAATCTGTATACTGATGCGGAAATAACCCTTGACTTAAAGGGCGGCCTGCTTCTGGAAATCGATTATTCGAACTCAAAATCCTATCAGTCTATGTACGGCTGGTGGTATGAGCAAGACGACGGCAGTTGGATCCGTGACAGCAAAACCACTACTGTAAATCCTCGGAAAGATGACTACGCTTTCTTCTGCCCGGGCAATGAAGGTTCTTATAACTTCCTCCTTCTGCCCAGCCAGGCGATAAGCCCCGCCGATATGACGTGGGATGAAGCTGTGGCGGCGTCTTCCGGCATGCCTTATGTCAAAGACATAACGGTAAAAAATAATACGGCCGTAAAAGCGAGCGTAAAACTGGAAGGCAGTTTTATCGCCAGCGCGATATATGCCACGGTGCCTAATTCCACCCTTGTCGGACCGGCGCAGTTTTCCGATGTGAACGAATCGATGACCTTTACGGGCCACATTGAACTGGACGAGGGCGTACAGGGAAATATGAAAGTCCTCAGAATTAACGCCGCAGGAACAGACAGCGGCGGCAGAGTCGCGACCCAGATCACATCGGTAGTGGTGGACGGCAAAAAATATCCTTATACGAAGATAGAGCTTCAGAACCAGACTCTTTCCGGCCAGCTTGTGTCAAAGCAGTTTCAGACCTACTATCAGATCACCTTTGAAAATCCTGTCAAACTGCCTTGTGACATCACCATTTACGGAAAATCCATGAGAACAAGCTCGGATTGCGTTCTGAATGTAACCGCAGAGCTGGATAACGAAAAATATGACTGGCAGCCTGTGGGCACGGTAACCGTAAAGGCGCCTGTCATATCAGTCGAAATGCCGGATTCCACAAGCAGCGGAACCGTTTTGGCTTATCTGTCGATCCCGAGCGGCCAAACCGTGGATATCTATGACGGGGATACTCTGGTTCTTTCCAGAGTCAGAAGCGGAGATGTGGAAATCCCCCTGAACGGCACAGCTGCCGGCAGGGTGAGCGTCCACACCATCACATTCAAATGGAGCAATAACCACCGCACCTGTTTCACAGACGGTCATTCATGCGGACGGCGTCCCGAAGCTTACGGAACAGTACCTGCAGTGCGGTTCTTCCAGATCGAACTCCTGGCGCAATGTCGAGCGAAACCATATATACTCCTACACGAGTTCCAATCCACCGGAATTTCGTCTCACCTGCACCATCGAAAATTCGGAAAACCTCGCAGGCGGTGTGGTATTCTCAGTCACGCGGCTGGACGGAACGGTAAGCTATATGGGAACGACACAGTCCGGCGATACGTTTACGACAGAGGCATTTTCCGGCTCGCCTGTCATCGGCGCTGCCGCCCTCTATGAACCGGATTGGGATAAAATAAACGCTGTTCTGCAGGCGGAAATGCCGTCTCTTCCGGATGATTCGCCGAGCAGGGACAGAACCGGTTTTGCTGAAACCGTGGTTATCCCATATGAAGACCATAAGATTCAGTTTGAAGAACAGCCTTCTCTGACCGATGAGGAAACAGAGGAACTTACGAGACAGATACAGGCATTTCAGGCTGAGATCGAGGAAATATACAGGAATGACGGCGGTCAGGCGGGCTTCTACCTTATCGGTATCGGTACAGGGCAGTTCGTCCCGGCAGCCGATATGATCAACAGTCTGGACACCGGATATGTCCCTCAGGGCGAAACCGGCACCACCACCATGGCACGTCCTCTCACTCCGGGCCAGCTGGACGGTGAACTCGGAAGCGGCGAATGGTCGCGTTACACATTTACCGAGCCGGGCGAATCCGGAGGCAGCGCTTCCACAGGCATGGAAATCTATACTCAGAGCGTGACCACCGAAAGCGGCGTCAGCGGAACGATCACCATCGCCACTGACGGACAGGGAAATATCTTCGAGTTTGCCACGGCACAGGGAGAAGGAACAGGCAGCGGCGAAGGCTATACCCTGCCTGGATCCGGCATATATCCTTCCGGCGGCGTAGGCGGATTCAGCTTCACCAACTTCGGAAGCGACGGTATGAGCGTGTTTACCAACGTCTGCGATGACGTGACCTTCACCAGCAACACCATCAAGGACATTACCTCTGCCTTCACAGGCGCGGAAGCCACCGGCGCCTTCGGAATGATCGACAGAGGTCTCGGCATTTACAGTTTTGGCAAGGATATGGCAGATGGAATGGACAAGCAGCTCACTCTGGCGGATCTTCTCAACGCCCCGAATGGCTGGCTTTCCAGTCCGTGCGCGCAAAAGCTCTCCCCTGCGTACAGACAGAACATGCAGCGGCAGATCGACCAGTTCATCAAGGATGTCCGCGACGCGGAAGCCTGGAACATGGTCGTCACGGGCGGCAACTATATTCTGGGAGCCGGAGGTCTCTTCGGACTGGTCAACCCGGTAGCAGGCATCATCGGCGGCACTGCGGCATGGGGAGCATCAAAAATCACCAGTCAGAAGGTAGACAATGTACAAAAGCAGGCCGTTCTCCTGCGGGATATGATCGACCTGCAGATCGAGAAAACGGCGAGAGCGAACAATGACCCCGACTGTATGGGAAAGAGCAGCAAAACCAGGCGTCAGCCTTACAACGTCTGCATCGACCCGTCGGGCATCGTATATGAGGCGGTACTGTCCAATCCGGTAGAAGGAGCGACGGTAAAGCTTTACGGCGACGGTACGGATTATAAACCTGTATATGTAAATGATGACGGACTTCCTGTTATGGTCGATGACAGCGGAAATCCTGCCATACCTTCCAATGCGGAAGATGCAAGCGGTGCCGCGCTCAGCGTACCGAAGGAAAATGCAACCATACCTGCGGAACACGAACTCACAACGGCCGCAAACGGCAAATTCCAGTGGATGGTACAGGAAGGCCTCTGGTACGTAACGGCTGAAAAAGAGGGCTATGAGGCAGGCAGCAGCGGAAACGACAGAGCGGCAGTAGTCGATGCCGGCGGCACAAAGTGGCTACCTGTTTCACCGGAACAGCTGGATGTAAATATTCCGCTGATAAGCTATGATGCACCTTCCGCAGAGGTGGCATATAAGCCGGACGGCGTCTATATCTCATTCTCAAAATATATGGACGATATGACACTGACAGACGGCAACTTTACTCTGACAAGCGACGGACAGCCTGTTTCATTCACCGTTGAAAAACTCAACAGCGAGCAGGCGCCTGCCAATATCAACTACGACGGTGATCCTCCTCGCTATACAAGTCAGATTAAACTCGCATCACCTCTTGACGAAAATGCAAAGATAAGCCTTACAATCGGCGAAAACGTGAAGACCTATGCAGGCATTGCATGGGGCGAAACATCTGCTCTCCAGGGTACAGTAACAAACGCGGCTGATTTAGAAAAACCCGAATTCAGTCAAAACGGCGGCACAGTGGATTACGGTACTGTGATAACGATTACAGGCCCTGAGGGCGCTCAGATATACTACACCACCGACGGCAGTGAGCCGAGCGCTGATAACGGCACACGTTACTACGGCGAAAATATCCTGATGAATACCGATATGACGATAAAGGCTTGTGCAATCAAGCTCGGCACAAGCTCTGATGTGGCAACAGCGACATTCAGGGTTTCGCCGGCAGATGACGGTTCGATTATAGGCGATCCCGATAACCAGCCTGGCACTGAACCCGGCGGGAACACGCCAGGCGGCTCCGGCGGCGAGATCAGTCACTCCGTATCTGTGCCGGCAAGCTCCGGCATTCAGGGCGGTTCCATCACCGTCAGCCCTCGCAGCGCCGACCAGGGCGATATCGTCACTATCACGGTGCGGCCTGATGAGAACTACGAGCTTGACACTCTCACCGTCACCGACGCCAAAGGAAATAAGGTGGAACTGACCTGCGCGGGCGATAACCGGTACACCTTCACCATGCCGGGCTCCGATGTAAAGATCGCCGTCTCCTTCAAGGAGAGCGCAGAACAGGTGACCAACCCGTTCACCGACGTCCATGAGAGCGACTACTACTGCGACGCGGTGCTCTGGGCGGTAGCCAACGGCGTGACCAACGGCACCGGCGCCACCACCTTCAGCCCTGACA
>JAHZHA010000016.1:66414-140571 GCA_019420525.1 Bacillota bacterium | reverse complement strand
GGGTAATTCCTTACTGGCTGTAAGGGTTATTAACCATAAATATATTGTAGTAGAAAGGTGGAGCAATTACTTGAGGAACAAAGAAAAACGAATTTAAAAACAATAATCTCCCGATTACTGAAATTGTATTTGGATTAAAGTGTTCTTTAAAAATAAGAGAAAAATATATAGCTCTTGTTAATGAATATTGTGGAAATGCACATTGTATCAAAGATAGAGTTTTGTTAGGCGATACCTATGGAAGCGGTGGATTTATGGCATGGGCAAAAAACAACAGCGAGGTGATATGGAGTGAACAAAGATCCATTTAAGGAATATATCAAAGAATCCGAGCCTGCGAAGCGGGAAAAAGGCTATGCGTGGCATACGGCCATTGGTCTGCAGGCAGTTGACGGGCTGAAAACATCAGAATATCTGGTGCATACTGCCATCCGGAATATCGAGGGCGAGATTTCTTTTGAAGAGGTAAACGTGCTTTTGCAGACCTACTACGAAGAAAATCCTACCCGTGATGCGTCAGATCGTACAGAGGAAGCCGACAAGGTTTCCGCACGGATTGCTGCTCTGCTTTCCGAGCGTGCTTTTAGTTTTAGATGGACGAGATCATTCACCATCTTGTGTTTTTTGTTTCCAGACTGTGGCAGATCCATGCTTTCGGTGAGGGAAACACCAGAACGACTGCGGTATTCTTCATCAAGTATCTGAGCATGTTAGGCTTTGATGTGACAAACGATATTTTTGCTGAGAATGCCTGGTATTTTCATAATTCGCTAGTCAGGGCAAATTACAATGATCTGAAGAACGGCATTCACGAAACGACCGAGTACCTTGAAGTTTTCCTTCGTAATCTCCTGCTGAACGAGAATCATCCGCTTCATAATCGGACATTGCATATCAGCGGAACCTTTAAGGAAACAGAAAAACCGGACAATGAAACTGCAAAACCGGACATTGACGATCTAAAACCGGACATTGAAGCTGTTTTTAAACCGAAAACTGTAAGTCATATTTTGAAGCTGCGTGAGGCATTTCCGGGGCAGGCAATCTTTGGGCGGTCAGACGTAATGAAGGCGATTGATATTAAAGCATCCAGAGCTTCTGATCTTTTGAAGGAAATGGTGGAACATGGAGTCATTGAGCCGGTGACCGGACACGGAAAAGGCAAGTATCGGTTCCGGTAACATTAGAGTTGAGGCGGCGGGAATTCACAGTTTTTCTGACATATTCCCTCAGAATGAAGTCTTGAGGCGATTGAAAGATCTATGCGGATGTTTATATTCTGGTAGGAACAAGCACAACGACCTGTTTCTGAGACCGAGCGCGGTCGTGAAAATGGCATTTTTAAGGCCGAAAAAGCCTTTGATAAATTCCGCGAACGAACGGACTGATTTTCCGAGGATTGCCCGATTACTTGACATCAATATCGAACAATCGAGCCATGTGGAGTGCGCCGTAGTGGTTTCAAAAGTCGAAAAATAAAATAGTGAAAAAGTTAAAAAATAAGGAATTTCCGGGAGTGGGGGCTTGTCAGAGGACAGGTTTCTTCTGCTTTGACGTAAAAAGAGTTTTCCTATGATTTTAGATTTTATCATAGGAAAACCCTTTTATTGTTTATTTATAGGAAAACTTTCATACTGCCTAATTATAGCTGGCAGAGTTTCATTCATTTATACGTTGTTTTTAAAAAATTACTGCATCGTCAGTAGTGAATCCATCGAGAGAGTTTTCTTTTACCTGAATACAAATATAAGTAATGTCAGAGTCACTTGCAGCAGAGAACTGACGTTTTGCAGCAGGACTGATTTTTAACCAATCGCCAGCGATTAAGTTGATTGTTTCATCATCGATTATGACAGTTCCTTTTCCTGCAATGATTCCATAAATTTCTTCGTTATTCTTATGTGAATGAACAAAAGGAACACCTGCTCCTGCAGGAAGAGTATTGATACTTACTTCAGCTCCAGACAGAGATAGTACCTCGTGAAGTTCAACACGACTTTCATTTCCAATGTTTGTTTTTGTGTAGTTTGGCATTTGAATTACCTCCATTCTTATCCGTGACTTTGTTGTTTGAGTATAGTTTAATGAAGTACACACTCAAAAACAAGTACGCACCTTTTTGTAACTGTGTATATAAAATGAATGTGCTATAATATACAAAACGAGGTGATGGAATATGAAAACTAAAGATGAACTTCCAGAATGCCCTGTGGCAACTGCTGTATCGTTAATCGGAGGAAAGTGGAAATTACTAATATTAAGAAATTTAAAATCTCGTCCATGGAGATTTAACGAATTGCAAAGAGATTTAGAGGGGATTTCTCAGAAAGTGCTTACAGATAGTTTGAGACAAATGATTGATGATGGACTTGTGTATAGAAATGATTATCATGAGAATCCTCCAAGGGTTGATTATGGTTTGACTGAGCTTGGAAAGGAAATGCTGCCTATTATTGATGCGTTAGCAGACTTTGGAAATTATTACAAAACTATAGTAGATGAAATAGATAAAGTCTCCTCGTCACCGGATTGAGTTCCAGTGGTGAGGAGCTTTTTTCGTCTATGCTTATTTTTCACATCTACCTTAAGTCCGGATTTCAATTCTACGACACAGTGGTCATCCCGTGTGAAGTGAACAGTGACAATATTGAAGATTAATGATTAAAATTTGAAAAGGATAGAAATAAAAGGAGTTTCCGAGAGTTGGAGTTTAAACTCCGGCTCTCGGATCTCTTTGTGAGCGAAGGACTAAATCTATCCGTGCTATAAATCTTCAGGGGGTGAATTGACAGAATTAAAATGATAAAGTTTAAAGATACAAACCGTTAACCATCCTGGCAAACTGATTATATGCTTCCGATAAATCAGCAGATATGATTATTTAGATTGTAAAAAGGCCTGTGAAGAATATCGTTACGCGATAGAGAGGTTTGAATCACCACACTGATGAAGAAACATTCTGAAATTGGGGTTGCCAAGGAAAATGACGGAACAGTAGATCGAATTTATCAGAGATGCAAGAAAATTCCGGAGTTCATGGAAAACAGATAGAAGTTTAGTTTTACTTCAGCACAGATGAATAAACTCATCTATGTTACATGGGAAAATGATGACAAGACGATTCCTGCGCTACTGTCAGAAGAACCGGAAAATTTGTTGATTTATTAAGCAGAGAAAAACAGTTCTCAAGCTCGTAAAAGACTTAGGAGAGCTTCAGCTTGAGTTTTGGTCAACTTTTGTACAATACGTTTGTAAGACTTGAAAGTAAGTAGAGAACGGGGGTATTACACTTTCCGAAATAAAGGACAGGTTGATTGAAACAGGCGGAAAAGCCCTCCTTTTATTTACATGGCATCCTTTGCTGATATAACAAAGATGGAATGCCTTGATTTTTTGGCATTCCATCAAATCTTATTATAGAAGAATTCTAATTACAGACCTTTTCTTCATACACTCTATATTTTTTGAACATGTAGGAGAAACTATTATATCTTTTCATATTCTATCGCCCATTTTTCCAAAGCTTCCAAGACGGGAAGGAATTTTTTTCCAATATCAGTTAAGGAGTACTCCACTTTTGGTGGAACTTCGCGGTATACCTCCCTGTGAACGATGCCGTATTCTTCCAGCATCCGTAGTTCTTTCGTCAGATTGGCTTGTGTCACGGTGGGCATTTTTCTGCTCAGTTCACCGAAACGCAGGGTCTCTTTGCTGAGAAAATATACGATTACCATTGTCCATTTGCCTCGAATGACTTTCTGAACTTTAGCTACGGGACAGTTCTCTATGCTTTCTGTGTTATAGCTGTTCTTCATGAGTTGTCCTTTCTATTAACGACATTTCTTAGATCCAGATGTGTGTGTCCCGCGAAAATCTTACAGGCGTCCGTATCGTTCGCGCTTATAATGCCGAATCCTATCAGGAAAAAAATTTAAGAAAGTCAACGGCACATTTACCAAAACAAATCTGTTCGTCAAACGGATGATGGCTGTTATGCAACTCTTTTTGCATCTTCTTATGTCGGTGTTTACGCTTGCTATTTACTAAATCGGCGTCTGCATCATAAATACCGCCGCTTTGGAGGAACAGCTCACCCTGTTTTTGGATATGCCGTATTTTCTTCTATCCAGATGTTGCGGAAGAAACCTTGCACGACACCTGTGATGCCCCCATTACACAGGGGGACACAGCGTCAGCGACTATATTATAAGGGCAATTTGTCGGCAGTCCCAGCTATCTAAAGAAGAAAATGAAATATGGAAAATAATATAAAGAGTATCCATCCAGAAGGGCGCGAAGTAAATTCAGAAGAATCACACAGTTTGAGTTACGCCATGAAATCACCTGTTACATACTTCAAGCGCTTTTTGCGAGACCGTTTCAAGTTTGTGTAAAACTTTGAGATACTCTCTTTTATTACAAGACTTATTTTTCGTTATTCAGTTTGTCAATGTATTCTTTGAGACAAATACCCTGAGAATAGATTTCCTGCACCGCTGGAATTCACTGATTCACCATTAGACAATTCCGTTAATTCAAACTGATAATTGTCGGGAATGTAATTCTCGCAATTAACGAGTATTAAATTTCAGCCGTAATCATCATCTGCGACATGATGTGTGATCCCGTTCCAGTTTGAAATCAGCAGATAAGATACGATAACCAGAGAGAGAAGCAATATCCATTTTCCGGCGTGTTTTCTGCGTCCGTGATTTTTCATCTATCTTATCTCCGTTCTTCTATAGACATGATATAGCACAGGCTGAAGAATCAGGCTGATTATAGCGTAAACGGGTATGATAACAGCTGCGGTAGTCATAACCTTTCCGCCGATTTCAACCAAAGCGGATTCTTTCAGATCGTTATAAATATTCAACAGCTGGTCCGGAAAAAAAGAACAGAATCCGGGCAGTGTAATAATCCGGCTTAAAAAAGGAAATACGCACAAAACGACAAACGGTACAATGACAGCAGTTGCCGTGGAGCGGCTGAGGGCAGATGTCAGCATGGTGAGTGTGGATGCCAGCAGTGTGCCGATATAACCTCCTGCTACAATGAAAAGATAAGCTTGAAAGAAAGTAATATTGTAGACAGAACGCCACATATCCAGTTGAATCGGGCAATTTGCGCCACCTGCACCGAGCACCAGGAAGACAATCATTGTATACAGCAGCACGAACGACACATAGAAAACCGAGGTAATCAAAAAGCCTGCGCCTGCTTTTGATGCGACAGCCCTGTTTCTTCCAAGTCTGGAAGAGAAAAAGATGGAGTCCGCTTTCGTCTGAAATTCATCCGAGAAAATTCCGGAGACCAGAAAACAAATGACCAGAGCCAGCATCAGAAGAAATGTCGGAATATTCTGCAGCAGGGCAGGCCAGGCATCCATATATTCGTAGTAAAAAGGGGTGTCCAGGTTTTCATATTGCTGAAGCAGAAAATCTTTTTCTGCCTGAGTATAGTTTTCTTCACCGGAATCAAGCCAGTTTTTCAGGGTCGAAATTCGTTTTTCGTATATCGTACTCACTTCTCCGGCGGACACGCTGTCTGCAGCGAAATAATCATAGTCCCTGTAGTCGCTCCATGCGGAACTGATAACGTCGAGAATGCCGGAAATGCCCTGTTTCTCGGAATACACCTGCTCCTGCGCTGCGATGTCATCCGGCTGCGCCTCTTCAGAATTGTTGATTCTCTGGTTTTCCTCGATTACTTTTTGCAGCACATCATCGGTAAGATAGCCGGCCCATTCATTTTTTGCTTCTCTGAGTTTTTCGGCAGCCGCAAAACCCGCCGAATGATCGCCGTTTGTGTCTACATATTCCACTCTGTCGATAGTCATAATACCGGTAATCACCGTAATGACAATCAGGAGAAGAATGGCAATCTTATTCATGGATTTAGAAAACACTTTTTTTAACTCAAATTTCAGCATTTTCATTTCCCGTCCTTTCTCCGAAATAATACAGAAATACGTCTTCCAAAGATGCTTCTATACATCTGGCATCGGGGAGCGGCTTCTCTCCGGAAATGATTCTCAACTCCACGCCGTCGGGCTCCGCTTTTATATTTGAAATTTTGTACTTTTCCATAAGAGAAGAAACCGCATTTCTGTCTGTGAAACTTTCCCAGACTTTTACCGGCATGGAACAGATCAGTTCATCTGATGTTCCGCTGCGCACCAGCCTGCCGTCTTTCATCAGCCAGATTTGATTTGCGATATATTCGATATCCGATACGATATGGGTGGACAGCAGTACCAGTCTTTCTTCCGACAGTTCACTGATCAGATTGCGGAAACGGATCCTTTCACTGGGGTCGAGTCCTGCTGTCGGTTCATCCAGTATGAGGATGGACGGATCGTTCAGCATAGCCTGGGCAATTCCCGCTCTCCGTTTCATACCGCCGGATAATTTTTTCATCTTTCTGCCTGCGACTTTGGAAAGACCGACTCTGGAAATCAGTTCACTGACTCTTTTTTTCGCAATCACCGGGCGTACTCCTTTCAGGGATGAGATGTACATCAGATAGTCCTGCACGGTAAATTCCGGGTAAAATCCAAAATCCTGCGGCAGGTATCCCAGCAGCTTTCGATACTCACTGCCCATATCGAAGATGTCTTTGCCGTCACAGGTGATGCTTCCGCTGGTGGGCCTGAGCAGCGTGCAGAGCATTCTCATCATCGTTGTCTTTCCGGCTCCGTTTACACCCAGCAATCCGTACACGCCATTCGTCATAGTCAGATTCATATGGTCGACAGCGGTAAAGTTTCCGAATTTTTTCGTCAAATCATGAAATTTTACTTCCATTGTGTGATACCTCCCAGTATTTATTGCAATTTCCTAATAAGCGGCAAATTGCAAGAGATATATAAATCACCGCCAATCCGATCAATAGCATCCAGACCGGCACGGTAACTTTTGAATAGATGTTTTCATTCAAGATGATAAACAGCCATACTGCACTCCATAGGATGCATAGGGCAATCGCTGACACTTCGCTGAAAGAATATTTGCTGCACAACGTGCCAAAACAGATACAGGCAGTGATACTCAAAGGGAACAGAAACTGTACCATGAGCTGAGTCAGTTCAAAATGAAGTCCGATGGCGGCAGTCCAGCAAAAAATAGTCAGCAGAAAAGTATCTGCAATACCGAACAGCAGTGTCCGCGCTGCGTATACCTGCTTCAGAGAGAAATAAGAAGCAGCTTCAATTTCCATACATTGATTCGATCTGTTTTTCCAGAATTCCGGAATGATCAGAATGACGAATAACGACGCAACCACACCTAAACCTCTCTGAATATAGAAATCCTCTTCTGCATTTCTCAGGATAACCCACAGGCCCAGAAGCAGTAAAAACTGGAGAAGCCACCACTTCTTTCGAATCATTTTTAACTGTCCCCATAAAAATTCGTGATACGACATCATTCTTTTCTGTTCCGCAGCGTAGAAAGCATCCAGCGATTTTTTAACGGTCAATCTTATTTTCTGTTCATCTGGAATGACTGTCTTTCTGCTTTTGTTTTCATCAGGCTGTTTCTCTGCACTCATAAAATCAATCCTCCTTCAATAAATTTTTTAATAACAGTCTCGCTTTTCGGATTCGGTATTTCACAAGAGGGAGTCCGATTTGCAGAGATTCGGATATTTCGGATAATTTTAAATTATTGAAATAGTAAAGCAGCACGACTTCTCGCAATTCATCAGGCAGACATTTCAGTGCCTCTTCGATTGTGATTTTGTCCAGAATACCGTTGAGTCTGAGATTTTCGGATTCATCCGCTATGTCATTCGATTCATCATTCCATAAGCTTTCTTTCGTCTTTTTGTAGTAATCGCGGCAGAGATTTCCGGCTATGGTATACATATAATTCAGGGTTTTTCCTATGTAACGATAATCGGAGAGTTTTTCAAAAAAGCGTACAAAGGTCTCCTGCGTGAGATCTTCGGCCAATGATATATCGGGGCAGTGATGGCTGCAGTAAACCAGTATGGATCCATAATACTTGCGGACAAAAACATCGAAGGACGCTTCGTCGCCCCGCTTCATTTTTCTGATCAGCAAAAAATCGGTGTCCATCTGCTGCCTCCTTTCCCGTCAGTGAAATCTAAGCGCTTATCTTTCTATCATGTATAACGAATCTGATAAAGAAAAAGATAGCTGAAAATAAAAAATAATCTATTCGATACTCCGGAGATTGACTCTAGAGGAAAGACTGCTCTTGACCTTTATTATATCGCAGTGCTATACTCATATATATATCGAAGTGCGATACATTGCAGTGCTTAGTATGGGAGAGAGCGATATGGACAAACACATAAAAAAAGTGTATGCGCCCATGACGGAGACGGGTTTCTATATTTTGCTTTGCCTCAGGGAAGAGACCCACGGATACGGTATCGTGAAAAAAACGGAGCAGCTGACGGGAGGAGAAATCAGAATCAGTCCGGGAACGCTGTACGGAAGTCTGGCCAAGATGGAGAAAGACGGACTGATCCGGTTTGTCAGAGAAGAGGAAAAGCGGAAGGTTTACCGCATTACAGAACTGGGAACACAAGTGCTGAAGCAAGAGATGAGACGGATTGAACGTCTGTATAAAAGCATGAAGGAGGCGAGGTAATATGAAAGACACAAAAACGGAAATCAGGTTCTTTTCGATAGCCGAATGGAAGAGGGAAGAAGAATACCTGAGACAGCAGCACAAAAGCGGCTGGGAGTTCGTCAGTGTGAACGGTCTGTGCGTGTATCATTTCCGGAAATGCGAGCCGGAAGATGTCGTCTATCAGCTGGACTACAATCCGGACAGTATTTCACAGAAGAACGAATACGTTCAGATGTTTCAGGACTGCGGCTGGGAATACCTGCAGAATTATATGGGTTACAGTTATTTCCGCAAAGCAGCTTCTGAAATGGATGGAGAAGAAGAGATCTTCTGTGACGATGCTTCCCGGCTGGACATGATGAAGCGCGTTTTTACAGGGCGTATGATACCTCTGCTGATATGCTTTTTTCTGGTGATTATTTCGCAGATCGTTCTGCAGGGGATGAACCATACGCCCCTGGGCCGCGGATTTATGATCGTGTTTTTCATTCTGCTGGGGATCTACCTGGGAGTATTTATATCCTTCGCTGTTTCGTTTTGGAGATATTACAGGTCGGTGTCATCATGATCATCAGTGCCAGCCGGAGAACCGATATTCCGGCATATTATTCCGAATGGTTTTTTAACCGTATCAGGGAAAGATATGTTCTGGTGAGAAATCCGTTCCGGTATCATCAGGTCAGCAGAATCGACCTGTCCCCCGATACGGTGGACGGAATCGTTTTCTGGACGAAAAATCCGGCACCGATGATGGGACGTCTGGATGAACTGGAGCAGTACAACTATTACTTTCAGTTTACGCTGAACGCATACGGCCGGGATGCGGAGCCCGGCGTTCCCTCGAAGCGTGACGTTCTGATCCCTGCATTTCAGGAACTTTCCAGGAGAATCGGCCGGGAAAGGGTGATCTGGCGCTATGATCCGATTTTTTTCAGCCAACGGTATACCGCGGAGTATCACTGCAGATATTTTGAGGCGCTGGCGGCAAGGCTCGGCGATTATACGGAACGCTGCACGGTGAGTTTTCTCGATTATTACAGAAATACGGCGGAGAATATGCGCTCTCTGGGAATGAAGCAGCAGACGGCGGAACGGCAGTACGAAATCCTGCAGAAGTTTTCCGACGTTGCGAAAAGGTATGGATTTGTGATCGACACCTGTGCGGAGACGGCAGACTTCAGCCGGTTGGGGATTCGACGCGCCCGGTGCATCGATCTGGCAAGACTGAAAGGAAAGGGAAAATACGGACTGGACGCTGGAAAAGATCCGGGTCAGAGAGAAGTGTGCGGCTGCGCCGTCAGTATCGATATCGGAGCGTACAGCACGTGCGGGGCCGGATGCCTGTACTGTTATGCGAATGGTTTCCATGATGCAGCCGGGAAAGCTACGGGGACGCATAATCCCGCATCGCCGCTGCTGTCGGGGGAAATCGGCAGAGAAGATGTGATCAGGGATCGGAAAGCGGTTTCATATAAAGAATGTCAGCTGACAATTCTCGCCGGTGAAGACTGAAGAAAAATGCCCGTTCCGGCCCGTACAGATATCCTTTCCGGTATGCTCTTGACTTTTCGGAAGACGAATTCTATGATGCTGACATAGGGTAATGCAATCCCGGGACATAAAGATGAATCGGAGGAAATGTACAGTGGGTGAAATATACGGAAACAGACAGATTCATGAAAAAGCAGAAACGATTCTGAAAGATTTTTACGGAGAAGAGGCGGTTTTCCGCGACGGGCAGTATGAAGCCATCGAGGCGACCATGACGCAGAGAAGAACGCTAGTGGTACAGCGGACCGGTTGGGGAAAAAGTCTGATATATTTTGTATGCACAAAGCTTCTTCGAGAACAGAAGCGTGGCGTCACCATGGTCGTAAGTCCGCTTCTCGTGCTGATGGAGAATCAGATCGCTGCAGCGGAAAAACTGAAGCTCTCCTGCGATGTTCTCAACAGCACCGTCAGAGACAGACGCCGGCAGATTCTGGATGCGTTGGAAGAAGACAGGCTCGATCTGCTCTTTATCACGCCGGAGACTCTTTTCAGCGACGATGTTCAGAGCCGTCTGCACAACATCCGCATCGGTCTTTTTGTGATCGACGAAGCGCACTGTATTTCAGACTGGGGTCACGATTTCCGCCTGGAATACGGAAATCTGAGAAAAATCGTCAGCAGGCTTCCGGAAAATGTTCCCGTTCTGGCGACGACAGCCACGGCAAACGACCGGGTGACCGAAGATCTGAAACGGCAGCTGGGAAGCGATGTCTTCGTCTCCAGAGGTTCACTGACCCGGGATTCGCTGTATATACAGATCATGAATCAGCCCGACAGAATTCATCGTTACGCGTGGATTTTGGAAAATGTGACGAAGTTGCCCGGAAGCGGAATCATCTATTGCCTTACACAGCGTGACTGCGATCATCTGGCGGAATTTCTCAGGAAGAATAAAATACAGGCGGCAGCCTACTATTCGCGCAGCGGTGCGGACGGTGATGCGGTCAACCGCGAAATCGAAGAAAAATTCCGCAGAAATCAGCTCAAGGTGATCGTCGCCACGATAAAGTTGGGGATGGGATATGATAAAGACGATATTGCTTTTGTCATTCATTATCAGATGCCGGCCAACATAGTTTCCTATTATCAGCAGATCGGCAGGGCCGGACGCAATATCGACAGAGCGTATATCTTTCTCATGTACGGCGAAGAGGATGAGGACATTCTGAATTATTTTACCAGTACGGCTTTTCCTTCGGAGCAGGAGACAAAAGCCATCATGGATTATATCGGCCGGCACGACGGCGTGACGCTGAATCAGCTCCTCTCCTCTCTCAACATACGGAGAGCGAGAATTGACAAAGCGCTGGCTTTTCTTATGAACGACGGCTTTGTCAGAAAAGAGGATTCCAGCTATTATATCACGCCGAAAAAGTTCATATATGATAAAGCGCATTACGATGCGGTTACCGCCATGAGAAGGAAAGAGACGGAACAGATGAAGTCTCTGACCGCTACAGAGGAGTGTTACAGCAGATACATCGTTTCCTGCTTGGATGACCGGACGGCCGGCGATTGCGGGCATTGCTCAAATTGTCTGGGAAAAGAACTGTTCTCTTCCGACGTGTCTTCCCAGTATCTTCAGGCGGCGGAGCAGTATCTGAACCGGCTTCTGATTCCTGTGGAACCGAGAAAAATGTGGGCAAATTCCAGTGTCACGAAAAACAGCAAGATCGCGTTTGTCAATCAGACGGGACTCTGCATCTCGAAATACGGCGACCCGGGATACGGTGAGCTGGTGAAACAGGGGAAATACTCGCAGGAAAGGCGTTTTTGTGATGAACTGGTGGGAAAGAGCGCAGCCGTTTTAAGAGATTTTGTTCAAGAACATGAAATTCGCCATATATGTTTCGTTCCGTCGCTGCGAAGCGATCTCGTAAAAGATTTTGCACTGCGTCTGGCGCATGCTCTCCGGCTTGAAGTCGTCGACGCGCTGGAGAAAAAGACGGCGGAAAAGCAAAAGGCAATGGAGAACAACTCCTATCAGTGCGCCAATGCCTTCCAGTCTTTTTCCGTGAAAACAGGTGTGGAAATACCGGAAAACATATTACTGGTGGATGATATCGTGGATTCCAGATGGACCTTTACGGTCTGTGGTTACAGGCTGATGGAAGCCGGTGCGGAGCGTATATACCCGTTCGCATTGGCGGACAGCAGCAATAGAGAGGATTGATGATGAAACAGGATTCAAATGCGATACTGACACTCTGCAGTCATATCTGTGTCGGCGAGGGGGTGTATCCGCTGGAACCGAAAGAGTACGGCGAACTGGCGAAGAAACTGAATCATGCAGGCAAGTCACCCGGAGATCTGTTTTCTTTTTCTGCAGATGATTTCGGATCGGTTTTAGGAATCAGCGGCGGGGAAACCGAAAGGATGTTACGGCTGCTCGACCGCAGCGCCAGCCTGAGTTTTGCGCTGGAAGAGTATCGTAATATCGGGATCGGCGTTATTACCAGGGCAGATGCATCTTATCCCGTGAAGCTGAAGAGAAAACTCGGCGGCGGATGCCCTCCCGTCTTTTATTTCGCCGGAGATCCGGAGCTTCTGGAGAGAAAATATATCGGATATGTGGGCGCACGCACCGTTGAGGAGGAAGATATCGGTTTCGCAAGGACGGCTGTCCGGAAAACCGTCTCCCGGGGATACGGCGTAGTGTCCGGGGGAGCCAGAGGAATCGACACGGTTTCTGAAACGGAGGCCCTGCTGAACGGATCTTTTGTCGTGGAATATCTGTCGGGCTCCCTGC
The DNA here is from genome assembly GCA_019420525.1 of Bacillota bacterium. Taxonomy (GTDB): domain Bacteria; phylum Bacillota; class Clostridia; order Peptostreptococcales; family Anaerovoracaceae; genus Alangreenwoodia. The sequence continues at coordinate 127,668 of JAHZHA010000016.1, read as the reverse complement.
TGAAAAAGCTCAGAAAAAGCGATACGGTCCGTCAGATTCAGAACGGAAGCTTATTGCTGATGTCTGCTGCCAGGCCGGATGCCGGATTCCATGTCGGCATGGCCATGATGCGGAACCGTTACATTTACGCCCAGTCTGACGCCACGGTAGTCGTCCGCTCTGATCTGAATAAAGGCGGTACTTGGACCGGAGCATCGGAAAATCTCAGAAAAAACTGGTGTCCGACTTTATGCTGGGATCATCCTTATCCCGGAAATCAGGCGCTGATCGAAAAAGGCGCCATCCCTGTCACAGCGGATTGGGACGGAACCATTCCGGAAAAAAAGACGGATTCTGTGAAAGAAGAAATATTCGAACAGATGTCCCTGTTCGATCAGGCGTAAGGTGAAATTTTCCGCTTACCATGAGATAAGACCGGGGAACGGACGAATTTTAAACTGACGGTTGAATGACAGAAGCCGGATGCTTCGCTATAATAATTTTACCGGACGGCGGTACACGGAATCTTTTCCGGTTTAGAGGCAGAGCGTGAAATTCGGGTTTAATGTCGGAAAAAGAGTCGTTTGAATTTTTATCGTTTATCTGTTTATGTCCAAAGTCAAAGTATGGGATGCTTAAGAGACATTCACCGGAAAGAACCGGACCGCCGGCAGAAACTTTTCCCGGTACGGGAATCGGCAGCGGAAGTACGGTTTCAGGCTGCCTTTTATTTTCAGAAAAAAGGTATAAGACTGAAAAGATCGCAGAGCCAGAGAAAAAGGAGGGATTCACCGTGAAATATACACCTTCGGAAGCGTCAAAGCTGATTCGCACATTGAAAGAAAAACATGAAGCCCTGGAGCGCAGAGAGCGTCAGACGCGGGAATTTACAGCGGCCATTCAGGAAGACATCGAATCGGTGCGGCCCGTTTACGATTATCTCCAGACACAGGAAATGCTGAAGGAACTGGAGAAAAAAATCCGCAGGGTAAAGCATGCTGTCAACCGCTTCAATCTGGAGACGGAGGTTCCCGGTTTCGATATGACTGTCGATCAACTTCTGGTTTACCTTCCACAGCTGAACGCACGCAGGAGCCGGCTGGCAGAAATGAAGGACCGGCTGCCCAAAAGGCGGGTCAACGCTGTGGGCTATTCCGACAATTATCTGATCGAATACGACTACGCAAACTACGATATCGAAGACGCGGAGCGTGATTACCACAAGGTTTCCGATGAGCTGATACGGGCACAGACAGCTCTGGATCTCATCAACAGCACGGCCGTCATCGAGATCGAATTATAAATCGCAAGCAACACTGTCCCGGGCGGAAAGATACCGGCGAGCCGACGTTTTCCGCCCGCAAAACGGGAGGAGATGGCGGGAAACTGCCGGCGCAGGCTGGGAAAAGGTTCAGGAGATCAGATTTTCCTCCTGCGTCCGTGTGCTTTTGTAAAAAATGCGTGATCTGAAATATAGCACTTGTAAAAGGTAAGAGGAAGGGATATAATGTTTATCCCGGTATTTTCATTGATCCATCGGATAGAATTGATTTATCAAGGAAAAGGAGGTCGATGATATGAAAGCGGTATATATTTCAATCTCGCAGAAAGAGACGGGCAGACGGATCCGGCAGATGACGGCGGACAGGGGATATTCCGTAAAAGATATCCAGGAGCCCATGGCATTTGAAAATCCTCAGGCGGTCTACAAGTGGATGTCGGGAAAATCTCTGCCGTCCCTGGACAATCTCATCATCCTCAGCAGAATCTTAAATACATCTATCGAAAGTATCCTCGTCATCGACGGGGATATTTCTTTTTCAGGTATGATGAAAGCGGGCGCTGCCTGATTGACGTCGGGCGCCTTTTGTGTCATGATAGCTGTGAAACCGAAAAAAGCCGGGAAATGTTCCGGCAGAACGGAAAGAACGAAAAGAGAACGGAGAGAACGGAATATGCAGACGACAGACAGAACAGCCGGGATCGATTACAATGTCCAGGTGATACGCGTGATTTCTTTTGTCATGGTGGTAGCCATACATGTGACAAATTATTACTGCCGGGCATACGGCTCGGTGACGGAGAGTGAGTACGTATTCGCTCTGGCGGCCGATACGCTGTCTCGTGTCAGCGTGCCGTGTTTTTTTATGATTTCCGGAGCGTTTCTCCTGGGCATGCAGGATACGTTTTCCGTATATATCCGGAGGCTCGGCCGTTTCGCGCTGGCGCTGGCCGTCTGGAGCGCGGTTTACTGTATCTGGAATTACACCGTCTTCGGGGAGACGTACAGTCTGAAGAAATTCCTGTACCTGCCGGCGGAGGCGCATCTGTGGTATTTGTACGCGATGATTCCCATCTATCTCGTGATGCCGTTTTTTCAGATCCTGTGCGCACATCTCGGGGAAAAGTGGGAAAAAGTGTTTCTGGTGGTCATCACGGCGGCCGTGGTGTTCAATTACCTCATTTCGCTGATCGGCGTGCAGGCGTATTACGATGTCCCTCTCGTAGGAGACCGGGTCTACGCTTTTTACGTATTCGCCGGATATTATCTGTATAAGTACAGAGAGCGGATAAAAGTCAGCCGGAAGGCAGCTGCCGCCGTTTTCTGGGCGTGCGCCGCCGCCTGCACGGGGCTGACCTGGTTTGTCTCCGCTCAGGACGGTGTCCACTATGAGAAAGTCCTGCAGTATGGAGATCCGCTGATCATTCTCATGAGCGCCGCTTTCTTCCTGTATTTTCTGAGGATCAGAGACGGCAGGATCAGCCTGGGCGACAAGAGCAGGAGAGCGGTGGATATCTGCTGTGAATGTTCTTTCGGCGTATATCTGATCCATATTCTCTTTCTGGATACCTTCAAAAAATACGTGGCGCCTGAAGACCTGTCCGCCTGGATCGCAATTCCTCTGCTGATACCGGCTATCGTCGCCGTGTCGCTGGTATGCGTACGCCTGCTGCGCCTGTGCAGCATCGGCAGAAAGATCACATGAGTTTTCCGCAATACGCCGTCCGTTTCAGAGAACGAAGCAATCGTAACGGATGGCTTTTCCTTTCAGAGAATAGTGCGGTTTTCTGCCGGCCAGCCAGGGGCCTTTCAGCGGTCTTTTGACGACGATTTTGCGCGGATGAGCGGAGATGGCGGCCTCCATCAGTTCCTCTTCGTCTGAGCAGGGCTGTTCCAGCTGATGAAGCAGCTGGAATTTCTTTTTGATGAGCCCGCTTTTTTTTCGTTCAGGAAACATCGGGTCCAACAGGATGACATCAGGGGGTTCGCTGCAGCGGCGCAGCGCTGGCAGGCTGTCCTCTTCAAAAAATTCCATCCGGGATACGACAGAGGCCAGATCCGGATCGAGAGCCGCGCGCTCCAGCGCATCCCGGAGAAGCGCAGCGATGACGGGATCCCTCTCGTAGAGTTTTACCTGGAATCCGGCGGCAGCCAGCAGGAAAGAATCCTCGCCCATGCCGGCTGTGGCGTCCGTCACTCTCACCGGACGGTCAAGTCCCCTGATTTTCGACGCTTTCACCAGGAGCTCTCCCCGAAGATTGTTTTCGCTGATCCGCGAGAGCAGCGACGAAAAATCTCCTGTCATCGTCTGCCAGCCGTCGGTGAGCGTCAGCCCGTTTTCCGTACGGATCAGAACGGGTTTTTCCCCGGTGTTTTCCTGCGGCTTCTGTGCGTTCCGCTTTTTCCTGCTTTCTCGTTTCATACCCGGAGGCCTCCTTTTCTTTCTGCCAGAATGAGAAAAATATTTAAAAAAATGAAAATGATCTGAATGGAAATGCGCTTCTGATTCGTATTATATATGAAATCAGTTAAAACTGCAGATCATAAAGGAGAAAACCACATGAAAAAAATCATCATTTTCGTTTCATTAATCGTTGTCGTTCTGGTCATCGGTACGGCGGCCGCGTTTGCCGGCGACGGATTCCACGGACGGAATTTTACGGATGCGAACGGCGACGGAGTATGCGATAATTATGTGACAGGACAGTGCGGAGCGGGCTTTGCGGATACAGACGGCGACGGAGTGTGCGATAACTGCGGCGCAGAACAGTGCGGAGCAGGCTTTACGGATGCGGACGGCGACGGCATCTGCGACAACAGAGAAAACGGCTGCGGGGCTCATCTGTATCATCACGGCAGCGGACACGGTCAGGGCGGCGGTCACAGATACTGCGCACAATAGATCGCAGGTGTGTGAACCGGACAGAAAGCTGAGACAGAAAATTTGTGAAAAGGCGGGTTGACTTTCATGCGGAGCGAAGAAGAGGCGAACAGGGCGATCGAACAGTATTCCGACACAGTGCGGAGAATCTGTTTTCTTCATCTGAAAAACGAGGCGGATACCGAAGACATATTTCAGACTGTGTTTTTGAAGTATGTCCTCAGTTCCGCTGAGTTTCAGAGCCCCGAACACGAAAAGGCGTGGCTGATCCGTGTGACGATCAATGCCTGCAGAGATCTTCTGAAGAGCTTTTTCCACAGCCGGACGGTCTCCCTGAGCGAGGCGGCGGAGCAGGCGGCAGACGGCGATGAAGGACGCAGAGAAGTCCTGGAAGCTGTGCTGAAGCTGCCGGAAAAATACCGGCGCGTCGTCTATCTTCATTACTTTGAAGGATATACCGCCCCGCAGATCGGGAAGATACTGTCAAAAAATGTAAATACAGTATATACACTCCTTACAAGAGCCAGACAGATGCTGAAAAAAGAATTAGGGGGTGATGACGGTGAATGACAGAATCAAAGAAGCCTTCAGCGGAATCCGGGCAGAGGATGAGCTGAAAGAAAAGACAAAAAGAGCTGTCGCCGGAAAAATCGGAGAAGCGGAGCGGCGGAAAAATGTCCCGCGCCGCAGGAAACCTCTTTATCTGAGCATCGCATTCTGTTTTGCACTGCTGGCGGTTTTCGGCGGATACCGCCTGTACTTCGTGCCCACTTCTGTGATCAGCATCGACATCAATCCTTCCGTGGAGCTGGACGTCAACCGCTTTGACCGCATCGTGGGAGTCGAAGGATACAATGAAGACGGAGAGGAACTCTCAGAATCCGCAGACGTCATGTATATGAATTACAGCAGTGCTCTGGACGAGATTCTCGGAAGCGAGGCGGTGACGAAATGCCTTGCGGAAGGAGAATACCTGTCCATCACCGTGATTCCCGGAGATGAAGCGCAAGGAGAAGCGATTCTGAGTTATGCATCCGCCTGTACGGACGGACAGGAAAATGCGCATTGCTATTCGGCTGACCGGGAGGAAGTCGAGCACGCGCATTCTCTGGGACTTTCATACGGAAAATACAGAGTATATGAAGAGATTGTTTCCTGCTGCGGAGAAGATGCCGTAACGGCGGAGGAGGCCGGTGAGATGACGATGCGCCAGCTGAGAGATTATCTGGCCGCCCACGGTCACACGGAAAGTACGCAGAATACAGAAAATGCCGCAGCTGCGGAGCAGAACGCGCAGCTTTCCGGACAGCAGAGCTGCACGGAACATGACAGCGGGGAAATACACGGAAACGGTTCCGGCGGCAGTTCCGGGAAAAGGCACGGGCATGAACAGGAGTGAAACGCAATTGATTTCTTTTGAGACGATGAAAGAGCAGATCCCTTTCTGGGATCGGCTGCATGAAGAAGAAAAAGAAAAACTGGCGGAATTCGCCCGGAGGGAATCTTTCCGGAAAGGAGAGCGAATCGACCGGGCTTCCGGCCAGTGCAGAGGGATGATACGGATTCTCAGCGGCCGTCTCAGGACGTATTTTCTGTCGGAAGAGGGAAGAGAGATCACACTTTTTTTCCTCCCGCCGGATGAGATCTGTGTCCTTTCCGCATCCTGCCTGATGAATACCGTTTCCTTCGAGGTGTTTATCGAAGCGGTGGAGGATACCGAACTCCTCCTGCTGCCTTCTGCGATGCTCCACGGGATAATGGAGAACAACCCCGAGGTGGAGCTCTTTCTGAGCCGGACGGCTAACAGCAGACTTTCCGATGCCATGCAAGCCATGCAGCGGGTTCTCTTTCTGAGCGCAGAGGCCAGGGTCGCCCTTTTTCTTCTGGAGGAGGCGCAGCTCAGCGGGAAAGAAGAGATTTCCTGCACGCACGAAGAGATCGCGCGTTTTATCGGGAGTGCCCGAGAAGTGGTTTCCAAGACGCTGAAAGGGTTCGTCGCGGAAGGAATTCTGAAGACGGGAAGAGGAAAGATCGAAATTCTCGACGGGGAAAAACTGAAAAAGAAAGGTCTTATGTGACCGGATTACATACGGAGACCTCCTTCCCTGATAAAATCTGTATCAGACAGAAAAATTTCAGAGCGGGAGGATTTTTTTATGGGCAAAAGCAGACGAAGAGCGGAAGTCGACCGGAAAATCTGCGTTTCCTGCGGAACGTGCGTCAAGGTGTGTCCTGTCAGCGCGATTTCCATATGGAAAGGCTGTTATGCGGCGGTGGACGGTGAAAAGTGTGTGGGATGCGGAAAATGCGCCGGGGTCTGTCCGGCAGGATGCATCGCAGTAAAAGAGCGGGAAGAGAGGGCAGGATCATGAAAAAGAAACACTGGTATGATTATCTCTGGATCTGGGCCATCGTCTATTTTACCCTGGGATTCTTCAATATTCTCTTCGCCTGGCTGGGCATGATCGATTTTCTGCTCCCGGTGATACTGGCGGTATTCGGGGGCAACAAATGGTTCTGCAATAATCTGTGCGGCAGAGGACAGCTGCTGACGAAGCTGGGAATGAATCTGAAGCTTTCGCGGAACAGAACGACGCCCCGCTGGATGTCGAAAAAGTGGTTTCGCTATGCATTTCTCGTATTTTTCCTGGCGATGTTCGGCAATATGGTTTTTCAGACGTATCTGGTGGCATCCGGTGCTTCGTCGCTGAAAGAGACGATACAGCTTTTCTGGACATTTAACGTTCCGTGGGGATGGACGTATTCCGCCGGAACGGTTCCCGACTGGATCGCCAAATTCAGCTTCGGATTTTACAGTATGATGCTGACTTCCATGATCCTGGGACTGATCGTCATGCTGCTTTTCAAACCGAGATCCTGGTGCACTTTCTGCCCGATGGGAACGATGACGCAGGGGATCTGCCGGATCAGGGCAGGATTTGGAAAAGAGAAATCATAAGATAGAGGGCACAAGCCCTCTTTTTTGTTTGGTCATAAACAAGATGACGGGTAACGCGAATCGAAAATCTGTGGTAGTATTATTAAATGAATAACAAAAATACGGACCGATCGAGTAAAGAGAAAAAAGCTGGATTAACGGAAGAAAGGGGAATAAAGATCGTGAATATTCAGATATTCGGAACGAAAAAATGTTTTGATACGAAAAAAGCGCAGCGTTACTTTAAAGAACGGGGGATAAAATTCCAGTTTATCGATATGAAAGAAAAGGGGATGAGCCCCGGAGAATTTTCTTCTGTCTGCAGGGCCGTCGGAGGTATTTCTGAGCTTGTCGATCAGAAATGCAAAGACAGAGGTCTTCTGGCACTGATAAACGCTACACCGGATCAGCTGAAAGAAAGTAAAATACTGGAAAATCAGGAAATCATACGGACGCCGGTGGTGCGCAATGGACGGGATGCCACCGTGGGCTTCTGTCCGGAAATCTGGAAGACATGGCAGTAGATTGCGTATTTCAGAATAAAAAACATGGACAGCCCGTGGAATTCTTCCTATAATATCCTGTAAAAGAAAGAGGAGGGAGGAATTATGGAAAAGGAAAGGCGCAGAGCGCTTTATGCGGATCTGTCACTTTTTGCGGTAGCTGTCATCTGGGGCGGGGGCTTCGTGGCAGGAAAGGCGGCACTCACCGGGTTTTCTGCCATGACAGTCGTAGCACTTCGGTTTTGCGGAGCAGCGATATTGTCTGGTCTGTTGTTTTTCCGCATTATACGGAAATCGGAACCAAGAGTGATCCGCCACGGATTGATGCTGGGGATAATCCAGTTTGCAGCTCAGGGAATTCAGCTGATGGGACTCAATTATACCACAGCGGGAAAGCAGGCTTTTCTCATCGCAGGATATGTAGTGCTCGTTCCGTTTCTTCTGTGGATCATTATGAAAAAACGGCCGGCACTCTCGAGTTTTGCCGCAGGACTTATCGCTCTGACGGGGATTGGCTTGTTGAGTCTGAATGAGAGCCTGACCATCGGACCTGGTGAAATTCTCTCCCTGATTTCCACTGTGGCTTTTGCGCTGCAGCTTGTGCTGATCAGTCTTTTTGCAGCGGACGATGATCCGGTTCAGCTTACCTTTTTTCAGTTTGTTTCAGCCGGAGCACTGGCGGCTTTCTGTGCTCTTACAACTCATCAGCCGCTGACAGGTGCGGGCCGTGAGGCTGTCATCGGTGTGATTTACCTTATCGTACTGAATACGGTCGTGGGATTTATCGCTCAGAATGCGGCTCAGCGTTATACCAAAGCCAGTCATGCGTCGCTGATCCTGTCCATGGAATCTGTTTTCGGATTTCTGGCATCGGCTCTCATCTACGGAGAGCATCTTTCTCCGAGGACGGCGGCAGGCAGCATTCTGATTCTCGCCGCTATTCTCGTGTCAAAACTGGAAAATCATCCGGCAAACGAGAGGGAAAAATGAAAAAATATGATATATGCAAATAAAGCGAAAATGGAAGTATAAAAAGCTCCGGAGTATACCGTACAGGAAAAACTCCGGAGCTTTCTCGTTTCTTAGCCTTTTATTTTTTAGTCGATATTGATCCCGCACGGATGTTTCGGAGCGGTATCGTAATATGCTTTGTCGCCGGCCACGATCCCGAAGAGGCGATAGCCTCCGGCCAGATTATAGCAGTCGAATCCGAGTCCCGTGAGAATTCGGCATGCGATGTAGCTGCGCAGACCGCTGTGGCAGTTGACATAGATTTTTTTGCCGGGATCCAGCCGGTCGAGATGTTCTCTCAGTTCATCGAGAGGAATGTGAACGCAGTTCTGCACGACGCGGCCGTCGTTCCGGAATTCCTCTTCTGTCCTGACATCGAGGAAGACGGCGTCGGAGCCTTCTTTTTCCACGATGGTTTCGACATCGTGCCAGTGGAACTGTTTTACGAGTCCAGAGCGGATATTTTCGATGACGAAGCCTGCCATGTTGACAGGATCTTTTGCAGATGAATAAGGAGGTGCATAAGCCAAGTCGAGTTCTTCCAGATCTGCAGCCGTCATACCGGCGCGAATTGCTGTGGCCAGGACATCGATACGCTTGTCTACCCCTTCAAAGCCGACGATCTGTGCTCCCAGGATTTTCCCGGTTTCCGGCGAAAAAATCGTCTTGATCGACATATTGGAGGCATCCGGATAGTATGTGGCATGAGACGCGGAGAATGTGAATACCTTGTCAAATGCGATACCGGCAGCTTTTGCCGTCTTTTCGTTGAGTCCGGTGGAGGCCGCTGTCATGTCGAAGAGCTTGATGACGGAAGAACCCTGAGACCCGCTGAATCGGCTGTCGATGCCGCAGATATTGTCGGCAGCGATACGGCCCTGTTTGTTCGCCGGACCTGCAAGTGAGATGAGCGCTTCTTTGCCGGATACGAAATTTCTGACACAGACCGCATCTCCTACCGCGTAGACGTCTTTTGCAGATGTCCTCATGTGATCATCCGTGACGATGGATTTCTTCATGCCCAGTTCGAGTCCCGCTTCTTCCGCCAGCTGGGTATCCGGAACCACGCCCACGGAAAGAATGACGAAATCAGCTTCCATCGGGTCGTTGTCTTTCAGGAGAATCTTTACACCGCCTTCCGGGATTTCTTCATAACCCTGAACTCCCTGCTTCGTCCGGAGATCGATGCCGTTCATCCGCAGATATGCGTGAATCTCGCAGGCCATGTCGTAATCCATCGGAGGAAGTACCTGTTCGCTCCGCTGCAGCAGTGTGACGTGAATCCCTTCATGCACGAGATTTTCCGCCATTTCAAGACCGATAAACCCGCCGCCCACCACGACGGCTCTTGCCGGTTTTTCTTTTTCGATGAACTCACGGATGCGGAATGTGTCTTCCACCGTGCGGAGCGTGAAGATCCTGTCGTTGTGTACGCCCGGAACATCGGGAACCATAGCGTTCGCTCCGGGAGACAATATTAATTTATCGTAAACTTCTGTGTATGAGGTTCCGTCCTCCAACCGCTGAATCGTGACTGTCTTTGCAGCGGTGTCGATCTTTACGGCTTCTTCCCGCACTCTCACATCGATGCGGAATCTCCGGAAAAAGCTTTCCGGAGTCTGAAGTGTCAGAGCTTCTTTGTAGCGGATCGTGCCCCCGATATAATAAGGCAGACCGCAGTTGGCGTAAGATACATAGCCGCTGCGCTCTATCACGATGATTTCCGCTTCCTCATCGAGCCTTCTGAGGCGTGCTGCTGCTGTAGCTCCTCCGGCAACACCGCCGATAATCAGTACCTTCATCTGATTTCCTCCTGTTAATTTTTTCTGATAGGCTGAATCCGGACTTCTGCAGAACCGGTCCGTTTTTCTGTGGGCATCCCCACAGATCCATCTGTTTCGTCAATTGATCTTAACATTTTCATTCTACCATATGGACAGAAGAAAAATACGGTGGATTTTTGAAAAAATCGGCAAAGGACAAAGAGGAAAAATAATATTCTGTTTGTATCCCTGAACCGACCCGGTTTGTGGACAATCTGCCGGAGGCGATGGTAGATTTATCGTATCAGCTGTGGTGATCAGTCAGCGTGAAAGGAGATCGGGTTAAAAATAAGAAGAGCGGTGGGCTGTTTCTCAATTTTTATTTATTTTTTTCTGCAGTTCTTTGCAGAATCCGTTTTTATGGTAAGCTTTAGCTGATACGTGTTCGTTGGAGAAATCCATTCGGAACCGGAAATGTTTTTTCATGGAATTTCAAAAGAAATAGGAAAGAGAGATTATGAAATTTGTAATTGAACATCTGTCGAAACAGTTTGAATCAAAAAAAGTCCTGCGTGATATCGATTTTACATTCGAAAGCGGAAAGATTTACGGCCTGCTGGGCAGGAACGGAGCGGGAAAGACGACACTCTTCAACTGCATCAACCGGGACCTCAGAACGGACGGAGGAGAATTTTATCTCGTCACGGAAGAGGGCAGAAGGGAAGTGCGTCCGGAAGACATTGGCTACGTTCTGTCCACGCCCGAAGTGCCGGAATTCCTCACAGGAAGAGAGTTTCTGAAGTTTTTTCTGGATATCAACGAACAGTACATCGAAGATATGAAAACCGCTGACGAATATTTTGAATATGTGAGCATCGCAGCGGAAGACCGGGATAAACTGCTGAAGGATTATTCCCACGGAATGAAAAATAAAATGCAGATGCTGATCAATATTATCGTCAGACCCGAGATCCTTCTTCTCGACGAGCCTTTGACGTCTCTCGATGTCGTCGTCGCTGAAGAGATGAAGCACTTGCTGCGCTCGCTGAAATCGGACCGCATTACGATTTTTTCGACTCATATCATGGATCTGGCTCTCGATCTCTGTGATGAGATCGTGCTCCTGAACCATGGTGTTCTGGAATCCGTCGACAGCAGAACTACGGACAGCAGAGAATTCAGGGAAAGGATCATCGAAGCGCTGAAGGAGGAAGGCAATGAGTAAGAATATGGCGGGAACATTCCGCACGGCTTTTGCACTGAAAAACTCCTATCGGGCCAACAGCGTCATCTATTCACTGAAGCAGGTCCCTCTGCTGAAGCGTATTCTGCCGGAGCGGCTGTACGGATTTCAGGATCTGAAAGTGCTGGCATATATCATCGCCGCAGTCTGGGAGCTCGTCACCGCATTTGCGGGAAAATTTCTCTACCTGCTGATATTGTCCGGTATCTGCCTTCTGACCCTGAAAAGCGGCGTGCCTGCAGGGCAGGCTCTGCTCCATATGCTGGTCTTACTGACAGCGTGCGGCGCTTTTGTGAATACCTATCTGTTTAATCCCACGAAAGACAAGTATTACGCTGTAATGCTGATGCGGATGGATGCGGGAAAATATGCGCTGACGGATTACGGGTACGCCGTGCTGAAAGTCATCGCGGGTTTTCTTCCGTTTACGCTGATTTTCGGAACACTCAGCGGGGTGCCGGTGTGGATCTGTATCCTGATTCCTTTTTCTGTAGCCGGTGCAAAGCTTATGGCGGCTGCGCTGATGCTATACCGATATGAGAAAACGGGGATTGTGAGGAACGAAAACCAATTGGGAAAAGCGGAATTGATCGTCGTTGCTCTGCTGAATGCCGCTGCGTTTTTTCTTCCGGCAGCAGGTCTGGCACTGCCTGTGCCGGTGTCGGCAGCTCTTTTCTCCGCTTCGGCGGCCGGCGGACTCGCCGCGCTTCACCGGATTGTCCGTTTCCGGGATTTTAAAGCGTTGTACCGTCAGATGCTGAATCAGCCCGGAAGCCGGGTCAGCCTCGGAGATCAGATAAAGAAACAGCAGAGAGAGCAGAGCAGGCGGATGATCTCTGCGGATACGTCCGTTACCAGCAAAAAGAAAGGATTCGAGTATCTCAACGAATTATTCGTACGGCGCCATCAGAGACTTCTGTGGAAGACTTCCGAAAAAATCGCTTTCGTCGCATTCGCACTCGTCTGCGCCTCTCTTATCGGATGTTATCTGGCGCCGGAATTCCGAAAAACGGTGAACGAGCTTCTCCTCGTATTCCTTCCGTATTTCGTGTTTATCATGTATGCCGTCAACCGGGGAACGGGATTTACGCAGGCGCTCTTCATGAACTGCGATCACAGTCTGCTGACGTATTCTTTCTACAAGCAGCCGAAGTTTATACTGAAGCTGTTTCAGATCCGTCTGAGAGAGATCATAAAAGTCAATCTCCTGCCGGCTGCCGTCATCGGCGGAGGCCTTGCGGTATTGCTGTATGTTTCTGGCGGAGCAGAGAATCCTCTGAATTATGCCGTGCTCGTCATTTCCGTCCTCTGTATGAGCATTTTCTTTTCCGTTCACTATCTGACGATTTATTACCTGCTGCAGCCGTATAACACGGGAACGGAGATCAGAAGTGCCACATACCGGATAGTGATGATTGCCACTTATGCGGTATGCTTTTTGCTGATGCAGATCAGGATGCCGATTATCACTTTCGGCGTGATGACTATCGTCTTCTGCATCCTGTACTGCATCATCGCCTGTGTTTTGGTGTACAGGTTCGCGCCGAAGACATTCCGGCTGAGGATGTAGCTTTATTCCCAGGATTCCGGAGCGACGGCCACGACGGTTTCGCCGCCTCCGCTGAGGTAATAGCATACGGCTGCAACGGGGAGAACGCTGCCGTCCTCAGCCAGTTCCGGCGGGCGGCCATCTCTGGCCTGATAGCCGAAGAGAGCCGGAATGTCGCCGATGGAGTCGCTGAAGATGTCCATGCCTTTTCCGCGCAGCGTCTGGCGCTCGGGATCGTATTCGACGATACCCGGCAGCACGGTTCTGACGTCGTCGACATGCTTTATATCCGAAAGCGTCACGTCGTCGCTGCCGGTGAATACGAAATCATAGGCAAAGGTCACAAAGGGGAGGCCTTTTGTTTCGGACCAGTCGCAGACGATCACCTGTTCCTCGTAGATGAGAATACCCGAGGTATGCCCGCCGGTGAGTTCCGTGAGATTTTGTATGTTTTCGCTGATGTGAGCCGGAAGTTCTTCCGGACGCAGTCTGTCGCTGATTTTCATGGTGCTCCTTTCCGAACGCGCCGCGTTCTGTGGGGATATTTCTGAAGAACGGTTTCTTCTTAAATTTTATACGAGACAAAATCCCGCGTCAACGTCAGCGGATAAGGCAGAAAGCTGTATTTCAAAGGGAAAATCTATTTTCAAAGGGGAAAAAGAGAAAAAACTGACGGTAAGAAGTCAGGATGAAAGAGAAGGGGGAAAACACGATGAGAGAAAAAGTGAAAGAAATCTCTGCAGAAGACAGATGCAGGAGAAAAATCCGGAACGGCGGCGGGAGAACGGCAGTATCCTTTTTGCTGTGTATCGCACTCGTCTGCACGCTGTTTTCCGGCTGTACCTCCGGAAACGAAGACCGGCAGCAGGAGGCACAGCGGCAGGAGATACGTGCACAGGTCCGCTCCTTCGACCAGCCGGTAAACGAAGACGGCATTGCAGTTGATTTGTCAGAGAATCCGTATTTTATGACAGAACTGTCCGGGTTTGAGTACAGTCAGCCTGAAACCATTACGTATGATTCAGAGGTCACAGGTACACAGCGCCAGGCATCCGTTCTCCTGCCGGCGGATTACAGTCCGGAAAAAAAATATCCGGTTCTCTATCTCATCCACGGCCTTTACGGCAGCCACAGAACCTGGATCAACAAAGGCGGGGATATCATTCTTCAAAATCTCACATATCTCTGGGACGTGCCTGAGATGATCGTCGTCTTTCCGGACTGTTCAGTAAACCGGGAGGGAAGTATAGATGATCTCAGTCTGACTGAAATGGTGGAAGTCTATGACCGGATAGAAGAGGAAATGGTGACTTCGCTGATGCCGTATATTACCAGTCATTATTCTGTAAAAGAGGGCAGAGAGAATACCGCAGTGGCCGGAAATTCCATGGGAGGACGCAATGCGCTGAACCTGGCGTTCCGTCATCCGGATCTCTTCGGCTACGTGGGAGCGTTTTCCTCCGCCAGAGTTCTGGGGGATCCTGCAGCATCCGCAGGAATGGAAATGCCGCCGCTGATTCCCGAATTCACCGTGAATGCACAGGCGGGGGCTTTCAAGGAGATACTTGTCTGCGTGGGCCGTCAGGATGACGTATGCGGCGCCGAGTCTTACCGGATACACGAAAATATGACGAAGAACGGTGTAAAACATATCTTTTATGACATGGAGGGCGGCCATGACGATACCGTCTGGCAGAATGCTCTGTATAATTTCGGACGCAGGCTGTTCGGCGGAGCCCGAGAATAGCGCGTTTTTCAAGAGGTGTGAGACAAGGTCTCCGCCTCTTTTTATTATCATAATCCGCGGAGGAACTTACTGCTTCAAAAGCAGAATCAGAAAAAGTAACAGAAAGAGAGACAAAAACGGACGTGTGTGGTACTCTGTCATGAGCAGAAAATATTATAACAATCAGACTGGAAATCGGGGAAAATGATGAAAAAGATGAAGAGAAATGCATGGACGGAACTTCCGCTGGATCAAAATGAGAAAATATTGGGTATTTTTACGCGAGATCTTAGTTTTTACCGGACGTTTTTTCAGCTTCTTGTGGTTATTGCCCTTCAGCAACTGACTGCTCTGGCGGTAAACCTTGCAGATAATATTATGTTGGGAACTTATTCCGAACTGGCTCTTTCAGGTGCTACTCTGGTCAATCAGATTCAGTTCACCCTTCAGCAGATCTCTTCCGGTATCGGCATGGGAATTGTGGTTCTCGCTTCCCAGTACTGGGGCAGAAAAGATGTGAAACCTATCAAAAAGATAATCTCCATGGGAGTGAAATTCGGCTTTCTTGCGGGGGTTCTATTTTTTATTGTCACAATTGCGATGCCGGAAAACGTATTATCTCTGTTTACCGGAGATGAGGAGGTAATACAGGAAGGGATGGGGTATCTCCGGATAATCTGCTGGACATACCTGATCTATTCTGTGTCCAGCTCTCTGATGTATTCTCTTCAAAGTGTGGAGACTGCAGTGGTGGGAACAGTTATGTCACTCAGTACCATCTGCATTAATGTCTTTCTTAACTATTGTCTCATTTACGGAAATCTGGGAGCGCCTGAACTGGGAATTGAAGGAGCGGCAGCTGCCACGCTGGTCAGCAGAACGGTGGAACTCGTCATCGTATTTACCTATTTGCTTTTTATTGACGGGAAACTTCGTATGAAACTCCGGGATATTCTTCAGCTTGATTTTACATATTTCAAAGATTATATCCGTGTAGCATCGCCGCTGGTGGTGAGCGGTGCTCTCTGGGGTGTGGCCCAGGCATCTCAGACTTCTATTCTCGGTCATATCAGTGCGGAAGCTATCGCCGCCAACAGTATCGCCGTTATCGTCTTTCAGATCTTTGCGGTGGCCGGAATGGCCTGTGCCAATACAGCGTCCGTCACTATGGGAAAAACTATCGGACAGGGAAGATTGGACAGAGTAAGATCTTATGCAAAAACGATGCAGGGCATTTTTCTGATCGTCGGATTGTTGTCAGCGGGGCTTCTGTTTATATTTAAAGATATAATAGTAGGAATTTATGCAGTATCAGGTGAAACGGCAGCTTTGGCAGTCCGTTTCCTGACAATTCTGAGTGTTACGACAGTGGGAACCTGTTATGAATATCCCGTTGAAGCAGGGATTATCGCAGGAGGAGGCGTTACAAAGTATGCAGCCTGGACAGATAACCTGTTTATGTGGCTTTTTACGATTCCGTCAGCTTATTTAAGTGCCTTTTTCTTCAGATTTCCGCCGGAAGTCACATTCTGTTTCCTGAAAGCAGACCAGATACTGAAGTGCATACCGAATGCCATCGTCTGCAATCGATTCCGCTGGGTGAGGATTCTGACCAGAAATACAGACAAGGAAATTCCTAAAATGTAAAAAAAAGGAAAATATATTGACCGGAATCATATATTGAATTATAATACAGGTGAAAATGGGAAAAAATGGTATTAAAGTGAATTCTCATGCTTCATTTTTTATATCCCCGTACTATTTTCTGCACCGGGAGAGACCGCTTTCCGTGACGAGATACTGTACGGGGATGTCCGAAGGTTCGGAAGGCAGTCTGCCATCTGTGATCTGAAAATCATATGCGGTGCCGATGAGCAGCGCAGGGCGCTTTCTGTCTGCCAGAAAACGATCGTAGCATCCGCGACCGAAACCGATACGATTTCCCATGCGGTCGAAAGCAAGACCGGGCATCACGATCACGTCCGGAACGTCAGCGGACACTTCCGGATGAATCATGGGGTCGGGTTCCCTGATTCCGAGGCGGGAAATTCTGAGACTGCCAAGATCCGGGATGCGGCACGGGTGTATGATAAAATTTTCATCCGTATAAGGGAGGATGAGTTCGGAACCGCTGTCCAGGATTTTTTTACAGAAATCTTCCGTGGGAAATTCACCACGGAAAGACATGTATGCCATGACGGACAGAGGAGACTCTTTTTTTTCCTGCATCGCGGACAGTAGAGGAGACAGTGAGTTCCACAATTTTCCGGAATGGATGAGAATCTGGGAATCTGTGAGAATATCGCGTTTTTTCCGCATCTGAAGGCGTATTTCCTGTTTGGAGGGAGTCCTGGCGTGAGACATTTTTTCTCCTTTTCACAAAATCATCAAAAAAATAGAGTAAACTAGTGCGGTAGCGGGTGCAGATATCGCGGAAAATGATACATCCTGAAGGAAAACGTCGGCGGTTTGCACTTTCGCTTTTTATATATTATAATAACTGTGTATGCGGTCGGCAACTTGAATCCGCATGCAGCGAGTAAAATGAATAATCAGGAAGGACAGCCGATGATAGAATTCAGAAATGTCACGAAATCCTACGGCGAAAAAGCCGGACTTTCGAATATCAGTCTTTCGATCGATGACGGCGAATTCGTCTTTTTGGTCGGTCCCAGCGGGGCAGGCAAATCGACATTCATAAAACTGATCCTCAAAGAAATCGATCCGGAGGAAGGTCAGATTCTCTTCCGGGGAAGAGATATCACGAGGCTTCCGAAACGACTGATTCCGGGACTCCGAAGGGAACTGGGCGTCGTATTTCAGGATTTCCGGCTTCTGCCGAAAAAAACGGTCTATGAAAACGTGGCTTTTGCCATGGAAGCCGTCCACAAGCGCAGAAAGCTGATAAATGAACAGGTTCCTCACATTCTGAAGCTGGTGGGAATCAGCGAGCATGCGGAGCGTTATCCGCACGAACTTTCAGGGGGTGAGGCACAGAGAGTGGCCATCGCCAGAGCTATCGTAAATAATCCCAAGCTTCTCATTGCAGACGAGCCTACGGGAAATCTCGATCCGGAAAAATCCTGGGAGATTATGAACCTCCTGGATCAGATCAATCTCCGGGGCACGACGGTAGTCATGGTAACCCATGCGAAAGATATCGTAGACCGCATGGGAAAGCGGGTTATCCAGCTGGAAGAGGGCAGACTCGTGCGGGACGATCCTGCCGGTTTCTACATACAGGCGGATGAGTCAGAGCCTACGGTGGTGGATGTACTGGATGACATGATCGCCGAAAGCGAAAGCGATGTACTTCAGGCGGGCATGATAAATGAAAGTCTGACATCCGGACTCAGCGAAGAAGATCTTAGCATTTTCGGAGAAATCGGTTCCATGAGTGAACTGATCGGAGACGAAGAGCAGCCGGAAGAGGCGCCTGCAGAGCAGGAGAGTGCTTCCGCGGATGTCAAATCCGATCCTCCTGAAGCCGAAGCTCCTGTGCCGGAAAAACCGGAACAGCCGCCTTCATCTGATGAAGTGCCCGGAGAACGCAGAAAGAAAAAAGCGGCAACGGGATCTTCCTCAGGGAAATCCTCATCAGGAAAAGGAAGGCGAAAGATACGCAAAAAAAGAGGAGGAGGTGCAGGCTTATGATAAAATCCTTCTTCTATACATTGAAACAGTCGCTTCTGCAGCTTGCGCGAAACAAAACGATGGCTCTGACATCGCTGTTTTCCATTACGGCGATGCTGCTGATCCTCGGAATGTTTTTTATTCTGGCGGTCAATGTGAATCTCATGACGCAGAATATGGAACAGCAGTTTGACATGGTGGAGATCTATCTCCTGGACGAAACGCCGGAGCAGGATATCCAGTCCATGATGGAAGAACTGAAAGGACTCGATACTGTAGCTGATGTAGAGTATCTCAGCAAAGAAGATGCCATGGATGAAATGCAGGCGCGCTGGGGCGAAAACGCGTACCTTCTCGATGGTCTTTCGGAAAATCCTCTGCCTCGTTCCATCCGGGTAACGGTCAAAGATGTGGAAAATTCCGAGAGTATTGTACAATTTGCGGAAGGCTTTTCCGGAGTGGAAGATATAAAGGACAGCCGGGAAGAAATCAACAAAGTTGTGAAGATTACCGGAGGTATTCAGGCAGGAGCGCTGGTCATCATCATATTCCTCATCATCGTCTCCATCGTCGTAGTGTCCAATACCGTAAAGCTGACGGTTTTGGCGAGAGGACGGGAGATCAGTATCATGAAATATGTAGGAGCTACCAACTGGTTTATCCGAGGACCGTTTCTTGCGGAAGGAATCATCATCGGTATCATCGCGGCTGCGGTGTCTTCCGGACTCATCTCTCTGCTGTATTACTGGCTTTCAAATGCGCTCAGTCTGCAGATGCTCGTTCTCTTTTCCACAGGTCTCGTACCTGTAGGTTTTATGAGCGGTAATCTGATCGTCATCTTCACGTCACTCGGCATCAGCATCGGTGCGGGCGGAAGCATCATCTCGATGCGGAAGTTCCTCGATGCTTAGACAGAAAATGCGATCGGAGAATCAGAAAGAGCAGCAGGCTGTTTATACTAAAAAAACTGTATCAGAAAACGAAACTTGAGACTTGAAAGGAGAAACTGAAATGCACAGAAAACGAATCATAGCAGTTCTTGCGGCGACGACTCTCCTGACGTGCACGGCCATGTCCGGATTCGTCTACGCGGAAAGCAATTCATCCAAACTGGATTCAGTCAACGATCAGATCAGTTCGGCAAAGGATCAGCTGGAGGAAGGCAAGGTCAAGGAAAACGAACTGGTAGCCGAAATCAATTCTCTCGAAGCGGAAATCTCAAAGCTGGAGGCAGATATCCAGCAGACTGAGAGTGAGATCACAGATGCGAAAGAACGGCTGAGTCAGACGGAAGCTGAGCTGGCCGAGCAGAATGATTCGCTGGGACAGCGCCTCCGCGTGATGTACAAAAATGGCGAGACGAGTGTTCTGGAGATCCTGTTGGGGTCTTCCAGTATCTCGGAATTTCTGACGAATCTGGATATGGTGCAGATGATCTATGACAATGACATGGATGTTCTGGAACAGATTCAGGATCAGTACGATAAAATTGAAAAAGAAAAACAGGAACTGGAAAGCCTCAATACGCAGCTGAGCGAACAGCAGGCGGATCTGGAGACGAAAAAAAGCGAAGCGGAGACCAAGAAAGAAGAAGTAGCAAATGATAATGCTGCTCTCGAAGCCCAGATCGACCAGCTCAATAAAGAGGCAGACCAGCTGACGGCTCTGATTCAGCAGCAGCAGGCTTCCTCTGCGATAAGTTCCAGCGCTACATCTCAGTATACCGGAGGACAGATGCTCTGGCCGGTGCCAGGATATTACACCATTTCTTCGCCTTACGGATACCGGATTCATCCGATTCTCCATACGAAGAAATTCCACTCGGGAATCGATATTCCGGCGCCTACAGGAACGCCGATTCTGGCAGCAGCCAGCGGCACGGTCATCATGGCTCAGACTTACGGCGGCTACGGCAAGTGTGTCATGATCGATCACGGCGGCGGTCTGGTAACACTTTATGGACACAACAGCTCATTACTGGTAAGTGTGGGACAGACCGTGACCAAAGGACAGACGATTGCAAAAGCAGGCTCCACCGGTCAGTCCACAGGTTCGCACTGCCACTTCGAAGTGCGTCTCAACGGATCGACGACTTCACCGCTGAGCTACGTACAGGGTTAAAAACGACGGAAATCAGACAAAGGCAGTTCTGACAGAAAAAACCTGCCGCGGAGAGCATATCATCCGCGGCAGGTTTTCCTTTTCAGTCGCTGTGTCTTTTGCTGCAGGCCGCGCAGAAAACGCAAAAAAGAAAGAGAAAAATATGAAAAAGACCAGACTTCATCCGGTGATCACTGGAATACTGAAAAAAAGGGGATACGAGACCAGAGAAGAGATCGAAGAATTTCTTTCTCCGATTCCACGCAAGACGTACGATCCGTTTGACATGAAAGGAATGCGCGAGGCGGCGGAACTTCTGATTTCCGCTGTCGAAAGTGGCGGCAAAATCTGCATTTACGGAGATTATGATGCGGACGGAGTTACGTCAGTGTCGCTTCTCACGGAGTTCCTGTCGGGACTCACGGAAAATGTGATGTATTATATTCCGTCGCGTTTTTCCGAGGGATACGGACTGAATCTTTCCGCTGTCGATGAAATTCACAGACGGGGAGCAGATCTGATCGTGACGGTGGACTGCGGGTGCGTTTCCTATCGGGAGGTAGAGCATATCAAGGAACTGGGAATGAAAGCAATCGTAACGGACCATCATAACGTGGACGGCCGAAGTCCTGATTGCATTATGCTGAATCCGAAACAGAAGGATGACGAGTATCCTTTCTCTTATCTGTGCGGATGCGGCGTAGCGTTCAAGCTGGCCCAGGCCGTCCAGCGGATGCTGAATCTGCCCAAAAACGAAATCAATCGTCTTCTGGATCTCGTATGCGTGGCCACTATCGGCGATATCGTGCCGCTGCGGGATGAAAACAGAACGCTGGTCAAATACGGGTTCGACCGCATCGCCAGAGGTGAACGGCCCGGCCTGAAAATGCTCATCGAGGAAATAGGGATGAATCCCGTTCAACTGACTTCCACAAATGTGGCTTTTGGGATCGTACCCCATATCAATGCCGCCGGCCGCATGAAAGAGGCTGTCGCAGGTGTCCGCCTTCTTACAGGGAAAGAAGAAGAAGAGATCACTGCGCTGGTGAGTGAACTCAAAACACTCAATTCCAAGAGGAAATCCCTTCAGGAGGAAATCTTCCGGAAGGCACGGGAGGAGCTCAGAACGCGTACGGAGAACGATCTCTTTCTTATCTATGATGCAGGTGACGGTCATGAAGGTGTGACGGGAATCGTGGCAGGCAAATTAAAAGAAGAATTTTATCGTCCGGTCATTATCGTTACGAATACGGAAGAGGACGGGATCGTCAAAGGGACCGGGAGAAGTGTGGAGGGAATCGATCTCCACGGAATCATGTCCCGGTGCAGCAATTTATATATCAAATTCGGAGGACATGCGGGAGCCTGCGGTTTTACCATGAAAAGGGAACATCTCGCTGAGCTTCGGGAATCTCTCAACGGAAGCGTCAGAGATCTGCTTTCGGTACAGCCGGATCTGTTGTGTTATCAACTGAAGTGGGATGCGGAAATCTCTTCCGGAGATGTTTCGCTGAGTCTGGCCGAGCAGGTTGCGAAACTCGAACCGTTTGGAGAAGGAAATCTCCAGCCTGTCTTTCTGATAACCGGTATTCTGCTGAGATCGGTCAGGCGGATGGGAAACAGCGGACAATATCTCAGGCTCCGGTGTGAAGGTGAAAACGGAAATCTCTTTGATGCCGTCTGGTTTGATGTGGAGGAAGAGGCAGCCGGCAGGCTGAATCCCGGGTGTACGGTCAGTCTCATCGCTTCACTGGATATCAATGTGTGGAGGGGAAGGAGATCTGTACAGTGCGTTGTGAAGGGAGTCGATTTTACGGCGGACGGCAGATGTGGTTTTTCCTCATGACAGGCGGTGGATTTATGCATACCAACGCCATTGCATATTGTTATTTCTTCTCCTTTGTAGTATAATACTGTAGTGTATAAAAGCGCTGAAGAACGGTTCACAGGAGGAGCAAGATGGGGTATGAATCTAAAATAAAAAATAAAGCGGCGGACGATCTTTTCGATGCGATTATGTCAATCCGGGATCTGGATGAGTGTTATAAATTTTTCGCTGATTTATGTACCGTCAAGGAGATTAAAGCCATGGCGCAGCGATACGGTGTGGCCAAGCTGCTTCTCGACAGAAAGACATACAGTGAAATTGAGGAAGCGACGGGAGCCAGCACTGCGACCATAAGCCGCATCAACAGAACCCTCCAGTACGGTGCAGATGGTTATGTCAGCGTGATCGGACGTATGAACGGCACAGAAGAAAAATAAAGAAATCGGAATGCACAGCATGGTCTTAATCAGCTGCTTTCCGGAAGCTGCCGGGCAGATTATTTCTGCTGCGGCAGTTTTTTATTATCCTGGAAAGTTATTCTTTTGGTCTTTTCCTGCAACGCAGGTCATTTTCTTTCATAATATATTAGGAATATCTTTAGAAATGCAAACTCTGACGATATAACGTATCCGGTGCCCCGGACGATCTGCCGGAGTACGGGAGAAGAGAGGAGGAATTCTCCATGGGCTGCAGAAAGAGAAGAAAAACGAGACGAAGAAATAAAAACTGTAGGATGATATCCGCCGGAATGGTTCTGATTATCGCAGGCGTTCTGATTCTGAGCCTGTTTGTTCTGCCTCACAGGGTGCTCATCATTCTGGCGGCTATTGCCCTGATCGCTGTCGGCTGTTTTCTCGCATAGGGGAGAGAGGCGTATGCCGTTTTCTCGATTCTTGTGAATCTGCGTTTTCGGTAAAAGGGACGTGAAAAAGCGGACGCCTGAAAAGCGTCCGCTTCGATTCATCTACATAAAATAGGGGATATCAGTTCTCAACGGAAAAGATAAGTAAAACTGTCTAAAAGTCGTCCAAAGGATCGACAAAATCCGAAGTGTCCATTTCCGCAAAAGAAATAGAAAAATCGTAGCCGCCAAGACGCTGTGTCTGTTCAATGCGTACACCGGCTCTGAGGCAGTCAGTCTTGCAGCCGCCGGGGCATGTCTTGCAGATCTCGCCCTGTGCTACACCTCTTCGACCGATACTGTCTGTAGTGTGAACGATTCTTCCCACAATATCTCCTTCCTTCTTTAAAAACTTAAAATCAGAACGGCAGGTGATTAGAACCAGCCGTCATCTCCTGTATAGCTGATGGAATTGTCGATGTTTTTCATCATTTCATTCCAGTCATATTCCTTTTTCTGTTCGTGACTCTCTAAGATTCTGATGCAGTCTGTTCTGCAGCCGGAAGCGGTGCAGGACTTGCAAATCGGTAAGTGTCTGTTGTGTCTGTTTGTGTACATGCTGTCTGCCATTTTTGAAGACCTTCCTTTCATGCGATAGATCAATTCACAAAGTGTTTTAGCGTTTCAGCCTCGTACGTTACATAAATAAATGAATATTTGTTTATCTAACATAAACAGTTGAAATGCTTCACGCAGCAGTATCACGTGATCTGTGTGACCCTGCTTTATCCGTCAAGTAAATTAAACCACTATTTTAAACATATGTCAATAATAAAACGTTAAGTTTACGCAAATAATTTTTACACAAATAATTTGCCGACGATTAGATTAATCTGAAAATCAGTGGCAGGCAAAAGTGCGTACATCGCAGGAGCAGCCACAGATTCTGTGTTCGCAGCTGAACTTCTGGCAGCATGTGTCATTATTTTCACAGACTACATAATTTCCTCCGCAGACTTCCAGAGCAGTGCCTTTCACCAGATAGACGGCCAGTTTTTTCCGTGCATCTGTGTAGAGACGCTGCACTGTGGTACGGGCCACATGCATCTGTTCCGCACATTGTTCCTGAGTAAGTCCGATATAATCGATCAGGCGTATCGTCTCGTACTCCTCAAGCGTCAGGGTAGTCACCTGAAGATCGTCTTTATTTTCCGCGTTTTTTGCGTAGAAAAAATTGTTCTCCGGGAGGCTGCAAATTCGCTTACATTTTTCTGGTCTAGCCATAAGTTACCCTCATTTCATGTAGATTCGACTTTGTATGATTGCAGTTTTTATTCCGTTCTCAGTACATAATATCACTTTTTTGTGTCTTAGGTACCGGGAAAGATAAAATTTTATCAAATATCAAAAATATTTTTCAGAAAGTAGAAGAAATCATTTTACATGAACGTCAAATTATGCTATAATTTCGCTTGTTCATGAATTTATGAAATTAAATGGTCTCTTACGCACTTTCAGCGGAGAGGTCATTTATCAGAATATACGCCGTTAGATATAACGGTCGGCGAAGGAGGTGTTTCAGGTGTCAAGAAAATGCGAGATTTGCGGAAAAGGTCAGGTTTCAGGAAATGCTGTAAGCCACTCGAACATCCACACCAAGAGAAAGTGGAATCCGAATATCCAGACTGTAAGAGTAAATGACAACGGCAGAGTGAGAAAGATGAATGTTTGCACACATTGCATCAAAGCGAATAAGGTTACGAGAGCTCTCTAATATCATTGTCAATCGGGGCGTCTGATTCGATTCAGGCGCCTTTTATCGGTTTATTCACCTTTGCAGACACGGAGGATCATCATGGAATACGAAGGCGATTCAATTGCGGTCTACAGCGATCAGAACCTGCCGCTGGAATGTAACATCATCAGCAAATTTAAAAATGAAGAGACAGGCAAGAGTTATCTCGTCTACACGGACAATTCCAGAAACGAAGAAGGCAAAAAAAATATGTTTGTCGTTTCTTACAGACCTGAGATTCCGGAAGAAGACAAGCTCAGGCCGATAGAAACTGCAGAAGAATGGGAATCCATCAGCGGCTTTCTTGAAGAACTGCGCAAAGTCATCGACGAAAAAGGCCTGGATCTTTAATCAGACATACCCGGCTTGCTGCCGTAAGCTGTAAAAAGATGAAAAAAACTCCTGGACGGATTGTTGTTTCCGGTACAGGAGTTTTTCTTTTTCGTCGAGAATTTATGTGCTATGGTATTAATCTCTCTCAGTTTCATCTGCAGATGTCATGTCGATTATGACGATGCCGATATTTTTTTTCTTCGGGAAATAATATCCGCAGTCGGCAGGCTGGAACTTCAGGCGGACGAATTCTTTCCGTTCTTCTTCGCTGTCAAATCTGTAATAATACTGCACGTACTCCTCGGCTTCCTGCAGAGTGGCGCAGGGCTGTCCGAATTCCATGGTCAGAGGAATGAGCCGGTAAGCGACGGAACGTTCGTCGAGAAACCGGGCGATGGCTTCCATCGTCTCAAAAGAACGTCCTTTTTTTCTGCCTTTTTCAGGACGGGAGGGCGCAGACGAAGAGTCTGACGACGCAGCTGCGCCTCTGTCCGAAAGTTCCCGGAAGCGGCTTCTTGCGGCGAAGGCTTTCTTTTTTTCTGCGATTTCCGCGTCACTGTAGCGGGGAACGATGGCGATAACCTTTTTGCGGGCGAGCCGTTTCAGCTGCTCCCATCCGGTGAAGACCGCGCTGAAATAACTGAATATCACGGTATCAAAAGTTTTGTCTTTCAGAACTTCCGACCAGTCTCCGGGAAGAAATTCCAGATTGGGAACGGGTCTCTCTGTCTGACGGGCTCTGCAGAATTTGAGAGAATCGGGGTCGATGTCATTAGCGGTATAGCGGGCGGTGAGAGGTGCGAGACAGCGCGCCAGGGTTCCGGAACCACAGGCCAGTTCACAGCAGGTTTCTTCCGTATTCAGGTAAGGTGCGATGTAGGTTTTTAATTTATCGTGGTAATGTGTATATTCCGATGCGGCTTCATACCATCTTGCGGAATCTCCGCTCCAGCGGCTGAAGCTGCCTTTTTTCTGCGTATCCATAATTCTTCTGTTTCCTCATTTCTTCTGCTTTTCAATGTGATGTACATTATTTTAACATGTCTTTTCTGATGTGCGCTCAAAATTTTAAAAAAAGAAAAACGCGGCAGCTCTGTGCCGTGTTTTTCTATACGATGTTTTGTTTGAATCGTCTTCAGCATCCTGTGAGAGCGTAAAAGCGGTGCTCTGCCGGAGTATTGCGGATCACCGCTCTGCAAAACGGAAACCGCGGATGTGAAAATACCAAATCACAAAGTTAAAGTTGATTAAGGAGAGTAGTTTTTATTTTTATGCCATTTAAAAGTTAAATCAAAACTAACTTAACTGAAGTATAACATAATATATAAAGATGTCAATATAAAAATGTTGTTTTGGTTTGTTTTTGTTTGATATGATGAAAAAATATAGTACAATTGCAGAAGAACGGGTATATTAATAAAAAGCTGTAAGGCAGCAGACGCAGGAAAAGAATGCCGGAGGAATGCGGAAAATAAAATAGATCAATTCCGACGGGCGTGATATAATACATGATGTTACGAAAATAGGGTGAAACATTATTTCAATCGGACGCAGCCGTGTTGCGGCATGCGGAAATATAGACGGAGCGCATAATTATGGATCAGAAAAGGAAGCCAGCTGGGCTGATACTGGCGGCAGGTTTTTCATCGCGGATGGGAGATTTCAAGCCGCTGCTGAAGATCGACAGGCATAATCCTCTGGAGATACTCATCAATCATTTTAAAAAGGCCGGTGTCGATGATATTTTTGTCGTGACGGGTTTTAAAGCGGAAGTGCTGGATGATTTTCTGAAGGATAAAGATGTACATGTGGTGTTCAATCAGCAGTTTGAGGAGGGGATGTTTTCTTCCATTCAGGCGGGCGTCAGGGCGGCGCGCGAAAACGGAAATGACTGTTTCCTCATGACGCCGGTAGACGTTCCGCTGATTCCGCCGTATATCATCAAAGCTCTGCTCAACCGGTATGAAAAAACGCCGGATCATTTTATCGTGGCGTGCTACGAAGGAAAAAAAGGGCATCCGCTGTTGATTCCGGCGGTTTTTGCAGAGGAAATTCTGCAGAGTTCCGGAGAAAACGGAATGAAATCGGTGACGTCGGCTCATCAAAAAGAGATGATATATCTCGAGACAAACTGCGAGAGTATCATGCTGGATATGGATACGCAGGAGGCTTATGCGGAGCTGGTCGAATACTACGACAGGAACAAGTATCCTACCGAAGCTCAGTGCAGAAAAATTCTCAACAGGATGGGCACGCCGGAGCACGTCGTGCGCCACTGTGAGGCAGTGACCAGAACGGCTGTATGCATCGGAAAAGCACTGAACGAGAACGGGGAAAATTTCAGCATTCCCCTGATCCAGGCGGCGGGATTGCTGCACGATGCTCTGAGAGTCAGAAAAAAGCATTGGCAGGCTGGCGCGGAGATGGCATTCGATTACGGTTATCCTGAAGTCGCCGATATCATATATGATCATATGAATTATATGCATCCGATTCCGGTTCTGGATATCAATGAAAAAGATATCGTGTGCCTGGCCGATAAACTGCGCCAGGAGGACAGACTGGTGACGTTGGAGGAACGCCTCGCTCCTGTAAAAAAGAGATGGGCAGATAATCCGGAAGCCATCCAGGTGATTGAAGATAAAATCCGGGCGGCTCAGGCGGTGATGGAATATATCGAAAATATTATCGGAGTCAGAATTTATGATCTGCTGGCAAAAGATGACGAGGAGCACTTCAGAAAGAAGGGCGAAATCTCAGCGGGCGGCCGCCGTATCATTCTCGTCCGGCATGGTGAGACACAGCGTCACGACGAACCGGTCTTCATGGGACAGTTTGATGTGTCTCTGGACGCCGAGGGCAGAGAACAGTGTACGCTGGTTGGACTTGAACTGGAACATTTCGACATCGACACAGATAAAATATATACCAGCGACCTGAAAAGGGCGGTAGAGAGTTCTGAGATCATAGCAAGCCTGCTTCATTCCAGGCCGGAGATCGTGACTCTGCCGGAATTGAGAGAGATGTCTCTGGGAGCCTGGGACGGCAGATTTATCCGGGAAATAAAAGAAAAATATCCGGAAGAATATGCAGCCCGGGGTGCGGATCTGCTGAATTACCAGATCGACGATACGGCTGAGAATTTCGTCCAGCTGCAGGAGCGCGTAATGAAAAAAGTAAACGAACTGATTTCTTCCACGCAGGGAGATATTCTGATCGTGGCACATTCTGGGGTCAACCGGGTCATCATGTGCAGCCTGATGGAAAAGCCTCTCGACGATCTCTTCCGAATCGAATTCGGAAGAGGAACATACCAGATTCTGGAAATATAAGAAAAGGACAAACAGGCGGAACGTTTTTTGAACGACGGTTCCGTATAAGAAAAAACCTCCCGCAGTATATCTGTTATGGGAGGTTTTTTTATGAGACAGAACAACAGAAAGACGGGAAAACTGCGACTGAAGATCGGAATCTGTATTGTCATCGTTATCGCGGTTCTCATCGTGAAAAAAATCGGCGGATATGAGGATAATAAGTTGATCAGTGCAGTAGCGGAATATTACGGACGCGATTATTCCGTGGAGGATGTGGCCGATGCCATGTCTCAGGGAATCGAAAAAGCGGGAAGGATTCCGGATATCGTCAGTGGTGTGGATGAGAACGATTAAGAAGAAGTGAAGACGTGAAATATATTCTGTTTTATCTGATGACTTTTCTGTTTTCCTTTCTTCACGAACTGGCTCACGCCGGTGCGGCAAAAATGTTCCGGTGCAGTTTTACTATCGGAACAGCGGGGATTTTCGGAAATGTAGTCTATCTCCACAGCGAAAGCAGCACATTTTTTGTCCGGACGTTTATTCAGCTGGCCGGTCCGGCGTTCAATCTGGCGGCGGCCGGTTTCACGGCGGCGCTCATCCACTGGCGCGTACTTCCGCAGGAAGGCATTGCGGAGATGGTCGTCTATTCCAACGGGATGCTGGCAGCTTTCAACCTTCTTCCATTTTTTCCGCTGGACGGAGGGCGTATTTCCGAATCTCTGATCGCATATTTCATCGGAGACAAGGCTGCCCGTACTGTGGTCACTTTTTTTTCCAGAGGATTCGCAGTTTTTATTTTCTTTTCGGGTTTATACTTGGTAAAATATAATACAGGAAATGTGATACTTTCACTGGCCGCCGTCTATTTCTGGCGGATGATCGGACGCGAGAACGAAAACTGGCTCTGTTCGCGTGCGGAACAAAAATGGAAAGAAAGGCAATTACAGGAAAATGAATCTTACCGAACGCATTGAGAACCTGCTGATGCGAGTCGAAAAACCGGCAGCCTATATGGGCGGGGAACTCTATTCATACGATAAAGATGAGAAGACTGTGGATCTGAATTTCGGATTCTGTTTTCCGGATACTTATGAGATCGGGATGTCGTATCTAGGTCTTCAGATCATCTATCATGTACTCAACGAGAGAGATAATATCTTCTGTCAGCGCTTTTTTGCACCGGCAGCCGATATGGAACAATTGATGCGCGAAAACGGTGTGCCGCTGTTTTCCGCGGAAAAGAAACAGCCTGCGGGAGAGATGGATATTCTGGGGTTTACACTGCAGTATGAGTTGTCTTTTACGAATATTCTGAATATGCTGAATTTGGCAGGTATTCCTCTGCGCAGCAGCGAGCGTGGAGAGGAATATCCTCTGATCGCTGCCGGAGGCAACTGCTCTTTCAATCCCGAGCCGCTGGCCGGCATCATCGACTTTTTTATGCCGGGAGACGGTGAGGACATCCTCATCGAAGTTTCAGAGGTGATGATCGAGCACAAGAAATCCGGCGGAACGAAACGTCAGCTGCTGGAAAAGCTGGCATCTCTGGACGGCGTTTATGTTCCGGCTTTTTACGAACCGGTGTATCGCGCCGACGGAACGGTGGAATCTTATAAAAAGAAATACGAAGGGGCTCCTGATCAGGTGGTAAAGCGCATCGTGATGGACATGGACAGCGTATCGTATCCTTTGAAGCCCGTCGTTCCTTTCGTGGAAGTCGTCCATGACCGTTCGGTGATCGAACTGTTCCGGGGATGCACCAGGGGCTGCCGGTTCTGTCAGGCCGGGATGATCTGTCGGCCGGTACGGGAGCGCAGCAGAGAAAAAGTGGTGGAATACGCTGAAAAACAACTGGAAAATACGGGATACGACGAAATGTCGCTGCTGTCTCTTTCCACCAGCGATTATTCGGAGATCGAGCCGCTGGTGAAAGATCTCATGCGGACGTGTAAGGCACGTGAAGCGGGACTTTCCCTGCCTTCCCTACGGCTGGATTCTTTTTCCTATGACGTTCTCAATGAGATTCAGGAATACCGGAAGACGGGCTTGACTTTTGCGCCGGAGGCGGGAACGCAGCGGCTGAGAAATATCATAAATAAATCTATCACGGACGAGCATATCTATTCCGCAGCGGAACAGGCCATCCGGCTGGGCTACAATAACATCAAACTCTATTTCATGATCGGACTGCCCGGGGAGACGGATGAAGATCTGGACGGCATCGCGGAGATCGCCCGCAGAATCAATGAAATTTACCGTGAAGTCTGCGAAAAGCGGACCCGGTTTAATGTCACGGTCAGCGTGTCGAATTTCGTGCCTAAGCCGCATACGCCGTTTCAGTGGGCGGCCCAGGACACGCCGGAAGAATTCGACCGGAAGCACCATTATCTGAAAGAGAAGCTGAAAAAGATGAAAGGTGTTTCTTTTCAGTATCACGGCACGGAGACGAGTTTTCTGGAAGCCGTGTTTGCCAGAGGAGACCGCAGGGTGTGTGAAGCCATGCTGCGGGCCTATGAACTGGGATGTCGGTTCGACGGATGGACAGAACATTTCGATTATCAGAAATGGCTGCAGGCTTTTG
Source organism: Bacillota bacterium (assembly GCA_019420525.1). GTDB lineage: Bacteria > Bacillota > Clostridia > Peptostreptococcales > Anaerovoracaceae > Alangreenwoodia. Next base: position 96,365 of record JAHZHA010000016.1, on the reverse strand, counting down.
AAGATACGGGAATCGATCCGGCTTTCTACTCTCAGCGGCTGCGGAGTACGGACGAGGTCTTTCCGTGGGATATCATCGATTCCGGCGTGACAAAAAAGTATCTGCTGAAGGAGTACGAGCTGGCGAAGCAGGAAATACAGACGCCGGACTGCAGAAAGGGCTGCACCGGCTGCGGACTGAGACGTTTCGTCGATTGTCCTCAGTACGAGCAGGGCAAGAATTATTCGTAGCGGAGGGATGGAAATATGGCAAGGTATCTATTGAAGTTTTCCAAGGAAAACAATCTTAAATATATTTCACATCTGGACCTGCTCCGGGTGTTTCAGCGCGCTTTCAAGCGGGCACATATCCGGCTTCGCTATTCCCAGGGATTCAATCCCCATGCGAAAATCGGATTCGGACAGCCTCTGTCCCTGGGCAGCGAGAGCACAGGAGAGTATATGGAGTTTGAGACCGCTGAAGACGGCAACCCGGAGGAATACCTGCAGGCCTTGGAGAACTGCATGCCGGAGGGAATACGTCTCTTCCGCTGCATCAGGCTGAAAGAAGAGGGCAAGACGTCGCTGGCTGCGGCTGTGGCATACGCATCGTATGTGGTGAAATTTCACGGCAGCGTCGGGGCAGGTGATGCGTTGAGCCGTGGACTGAGAGAATACATCCGTCAGGAATCCATCATCTGCCAGAAGACAAATAAAAAGAAAAAGATCGTGGAGACGGATATCCGTCCGATGATTCTGTCTCTTTCCGAAGCGAAAGCCGGCGGTGGGGGAAACGTATACTCCATGACGCTGCAGACGGGAAGCGGCGGCAATCTCAATCCGGAGATGCTCGTCCGGTCATTTTGCGAGTTCTGCGGCGTGGAATACCTGCGCTACCAGTGGGATTACCGGCGTACGGAGATGTATTTCTCTCCGGAAGGGCGGAGAGAAGTTCTGCCGCTGACGGAATTCAGGGGCTGACGGTGTCTGAGACAACGGGCGGGGACAGGAATATCCGGAAACGGAGAAAGAACGAAGCGGCACCGGAGACGGCAGACCGATGAGGAATATTCAGAAATAGTCGGAATAAGAAATTTAAGGAAAAAGAAAGCGGAAGGAAAGAAAAGAAACATAAATGACGGACAAGATTTATCACAGAGATGCATATCTCCGGGAGCTGGATGCGGAGGTGGTCCGCACAGAAGGAAATACAGCCGTTTTCGCTGCGACGATTTTCGCGCCGGAAGCGGGCGGTCAGCCATGCGATCTGGGAACGATAGGCGGCTTACGGGTGAAGAACGTCACTGAGAAGGGCGGTGAAGTCCTGCATGAGATGGAAGTACCTGACGGGGTGGATTTCTTCCGGCCAGGTCAGAAAGTGAAGATGGAACTCGACTGGGAGCGGCGGTTCGATCATATGCAGAATCATCTGGGTGAACATATGTTGTCGGCTCTGTTCAAGAGAGAATACGACGGAGACAACAGAGGATTTCATCTGGGAGAAGATGTCGGCTGTTTCGATATCGCTCTGAAGGAAATCACACCGGAGATGCTGAGAGATATCGAACATAAGGCGAACCGGGCTGTCTACGCATCGCTGCCCGTTTCCGTGACACTTACCGGGAGCGCGGAAGAAGCGTCTTCTTATCCGCTGAGAAAACCGCTTTCGGTGGACGGGGAAGATATTCTCGTCGTAACGGTGGAAGGGCTCGATTGCTGTGCCTGCTGCTGTCCGCATCCATCGGATACTTCGCAGGTGGGTCTCATCAAGATTCTCCGTACGGAAAAATACAAGGGAATGACCCGCGTCTATTACAAGTGCGGAATGAGAGCGCTTCTCGATTACGAGCAGAAACACGATGTGGTGGCGGAGCTCAGCCAAAAATATTCTGCCGACGAGTTCACTCTGCTGGAGAAAGAAAAAATTGCGGACCGGAAGCATGAGGAATTGCGCCGTCAGCTGAACCGGATGAAAGACAGATTTGCGGAGCTGACCGCGGAAGAAATCCTGGTGGAATCCGGAGAAGATAACGTCATTTCCCGGGAATTCGAGTCGGAGACGGTGGATGATCTGAAACGCATCGCGAAAAAGCTCACGGCGAAGACCGATCGGCCGGTGATCCTGTCCTCGGAAAAGAATCTCTGCGTCTTCATGACTCACACCGGAAAGAGTTCGCTTCGCTGCGGAGCCGTCGTCCGGGAGTTCGCGGCGGGGAGTGGCGGAAAGGGCGGCGGAAGCGATACACAGGCCCAGGTCGTTTTCAACAACGCCGATACTATGAGGAATTTTATCCTGATCGCCCGGGCCAGCGTGTAACGCGGCGGTGAAGGAAGTGCCGGGAATGGTAAGCCGCGGTCCGCAGAGTGCATGCGGGAATGACCGCTGTGCCGGCGCGACAACACAGGAAAGAAAGAGAAAGGAGTCCTCAGATATGCAGAAAAAGATAAAGAAACTCGATTTTGATACGGTGGCTCTTTCTGAAGATGGGAAATCACTGGTCATCGTCGATCAGACACTTCTGCCAGGGGAGATGAAATTTATCGAGCTGTCGGATCAGAGAGACATCAGGGAGGCAATTTACCGTCTGAAAGTGCGGGGAGCGCCTGCCATCGGTGTGGCTGCGGCCATCGGTCTGTATCTGGCGGCGCTCGAGATTTCCGAAACGTCCACCGGGGAAGACGAATTTTTTGAAAGGCTGTCCGCGGCAAGAGAATATCTCGAAGCTTCGCGTCCTACGGCGGTAAATCTCAAATGGGCTCTCGACAGGATGTACCGCTTCGCCCGGAGCAATGCGGGATGCGGCGTTGCGGAGATCGTGTCCCGGATGAAAAAAGAGGCTCTCGCCATCCGGGATGAAGATGTCGAAGTCTGCAGAAAAATCGGAGAAAACGGTCTGACTCTGCTGAAAAAAGGACAGGGAATTCTGACACACTGCAATGCGGGACACCTGGCCTGCGTGCGCTACGGTACGGCTACAGCGCCTATCTATCTGGGATGCGAACGGGGATATGATTTCAGAGTTTTCGCAGACGAGACGAGACCTCTGCTTCAGGGGGCGCGTCTGACTTCCTTTGAACTGACGAAAGCCGGCATCGACGTGACGCTGATCTGCGACAATATGGCCTCAACCGTGATGAAAAAAGGCTGGATTGACGCGGTCATCACGGGATGCGACCGGGTGGCGGCCAACGGAGACGCGGCCAATAAAATCGGAACGTCGGGAGTGGCGATTCTGGCGAAATACTACGGGATTCCGTTTTATATCGCAGCGCCTTCTTCCACCATCGATTTCAACACGGCTGACGGGGCGGGAATCGTCATCGAAGAGCGTTCCGGCGATGAGATCAGAAAAATGTGGTACAGTGAACCGATGGCCCTGGAGGAGACGAAGACGTTCAATCCGGCCTTCGATGTGACAGACGCATCCCTGATCACGGCGATCATAACGGAATATGGCGTCCTCTATCCGCCGTATGAGCAATCTCTGAAAGAACTGAAAGAAAAAATCGCTGGAAAGGAGAAATAGCATGAGCGGAAAAATTCTGCTTCCGGACGACGGCGAGGCGAAACGCCTGATCGTCGAAGCCGGAAAACGCATGTACGATAAGAATTACTGTGCTGCCAATGACGGCAATATCAGCTGCCGTACAGAGGACGGCGGCTTATGGGTGACACCGTCGGGCATATCCAAGGGATTCATTACGGAAGATATTCTCGTAAAGACGGATATGCAGGGAAATATCCTGGAAAATCCGGGAGAGCGGCGCATTTCCTCTGAAGTGAAGCTTCACCTGAAGGTCTATCAGCACAGAGAGGATGCAGGGGCTGTCGTTCACGCACATCCACCTGCAGCTACGGCGTTTGCATGTGCCAGAAAAGCCATGACGCGCCCGGTGGTATCGGAAGCCGTTCTCAATCTGGGCGAGGTGCCGTGTGCGCCTTTTGCAGTGCCGGGAAGCGACGAGCTGGCGGAATCTGTTGTACCATATCTTCACGGTCATGCAGCGGTTCTGATGGCAAATCACGGTGCGGTGACCTGGGGCAGCAGCATGACGCAGGCTTACTATCGTCTGGAAACTCTGGAATATTATGCTAATATGCTGATCCGCGTGGGCGAACTGCCGCAGCCTGCCGTCGATCTCTCGGAAGAGGACATGGCGGCTATTTCAGCTCTCCGGGAAAAATTCGGAATCGTATTGTAGAGGTGAAGTCATGGCGCTGAAGCCGATTACTGTTTCACAGCTGAATCGCTATATCGGGAAAGTCCTTTCGACTGATCCGATTCTCGGAAATGTGTCGGTACAGGGCGAAATTTCCAATCTCAAGTACCACGGGTCCGGTCACGTCTATTTTACGCTGAAAGACGCGGGAAGCAAAATAAACTGCTTTCTTCATGCATCTGCGGCGGAAAATCTCCGGTACGAGCTGACGGACGGGATCGAAGCCGTGGTCATGGGATATCTGTCTGTCTACGAGGCGGGAGGATATTATTCTCTCAACGTCAGAGACGTGGAGATTTCCGGGGCGGGCAGTCTGGCGGCTGCCTTCAAGGCTCTTTTTAAAAAACTGGAAAAAGAAGGAATCTTCGATCCTGAATACAAAAAACCGATTCCCGCTTTTCCGTCTGAAGTCTGTGTCATAACTTCGGAGACGGGAGCCGCAGTCCGTGATATTCTGAAGATCATCCGGTCCCGGAACCGTCTGGTGAACGTCGTCGTCATCCCGTGTCTCGTACAGGGAAAATCGGCGGCGGCCGATATCGCAGCATCTATCGCTCTGGCAAACGAACGGTTTCCGGAAGCCGATGTGATCATCACCGGAAGAGGCGGTGGATCGGCGGAGGAACTCTGGGCTTTTAACGAGGAAATCGTGGCGAGAAGTATTTTTGCCTCTCGCATTCCCGTGATTTCCGCGGTAGGGCACGAGACCGATTTTTCCATTTCCGATTACGTTGCAGACTGCAGGGCTGAGACGCCTACCGCAGCCGCTGTCATGGCGGTTCCCGACACGTCTGAGATGATGAGACAGGCAGAGACATGGTGTCTTGATACGGAAATCCGCATGAGAAGGATTCTGGAACTCTGCGGAGCGAGACTTCAGGCCTGTCGTCCTGAAATCTTTTTGCGTACGCTGCAGGAGCAGGTGAACCGGAGAGAAAATGACGCAGCCTGGCTTGACAGGGAGATTTCCGAAGGGTTGAAAAATCTTCTCATCATTTACGAGTATGAGACGGAAAGATCGTTTATGAAGCTGGAGGCGGGCAGTCCGCAGAAGATCATCGCCCGGGGTTATGCGGCGGTGAGAGACCCGGCAGACGGACATCCGGTATCGTCTTCTCTGGGGATATTGCCGGGCGCAACGCTGGAAGTCGTCATGAGAGACGGGGCGCTGCTCTGTGAGGTCAGAGAGAACAGAGAGTCTCAGGAGTATGTGTCGCCGGAGCGGCAGAGAAAGGAGTGCGGAGAATAATGGAAGAAAAAAAAGACGGACTGAAGTTTGAAGAGGCTTTCGGGCTGCTGCGGAGCGAGGCGGAAAAGATAAGCTCAGACAGTATCTCTCTGGAAGATGCCATGGAGAGTTACAGAAAAGGCAAAGAATATTATGCGATTTGCAGTAAAAAGCTGCAGGAAGCGAAACAGCTGATTCAGATTTACGACAGAGAAACCGACACACTGAAGGAGATGTGAGAATTGACGGAGGACCGCTATTCATACTGGAAAAAATATATCGAAGCGAGGCTTGTGGACTTTCTGCCGGAGCAGGAAGAGCAGAGAAGCCGGCTTTTCGAAGCGATGAAATACAGTCTCCTGGCAGGAGGAAAGAGACTGCGCCCGCTGCTGCTGCTGGAAGCGTGCAGCGTCTGCGGAGGCGACGCAGGAAGAGCGCTTCCCTACGCCTGCGCCATAGAATTCATTCATACGTATTCTCTGATTCATGACGATCATCCTTCCATGGATGATGACGATCTGCGCAGAGGAAAACCGACAAATCACAAGGTTTTCGGAGACGGTATGGCGATTCTGGCAGGTGACGGACTGCTGAATTCCGCTTTCGATATCATGACGGAGGACATGCTGAAAGCCGCCGGAAGAGGTGAAAATACGGAGCCGCTGCTGAAAGCGGTTTATGAGATCTCCTCGGCTGCCGGAGTGAGGGGCATGATCGCCGGACAGGCGGCTGATCTGGACAACACCGGAGCCGGGTGCAGAAGCAGTGAAATGCTTCTCTATATTCACCGCAATAAGACGGGTGCGCTGATCCGCGCTGCCGTGCGGGCCGGCGCGCTGATCGGAGAGGCTTCGGATTCTCAGCTGATCGCTCTCACCCGATATGCGGAAAATCTCGGACTGGCCTTTCAGATTTCCGACGATATCCTCGATGTCGTCGGCGATACAGAGAAGATGGGCAAGAGCGCCGGGGCTGACGAGCGTCTCGGCAAACTGACGTATCCGTCCGTCTACGGACTGGAGGAATCCCGCCGGCGTCTGGAAGAGGCCACCGGACGGGCGGTGGAAGCGGCGGAAAGCTTCGGAAGCGGCGGAGTTTTTCTCGCAAAGCTCGCTATTGACCTTGAGAAACGGATATCATAAAATAGACAAAAATGATTTCATTTTTCAACAAAAAATGACAGACAGCAAGGAAAGCTTTTTATGATCAGAAAGTTAGAAGAAGGAATCTATCCATCCGATATCAAAAAAATGGATATCAGGCAGCTGGAGCTTCTGAGCTATGAGATACGCGATATGCTGATTTCCACCGTGTCGGACACGGGGGGACATCTGGCGTCGAATCTCGGCGTAGTGGAGCTTACAATTGCACTGCACAAGGTGTTTGACGCCCCGCGGGACAGAATTGTCTGGGATGTCGGACACCAGTCTTATGTACACAAGCTTCTCACAGGCAGAGGGGCTTCTTTTAAAAGCCTCCGGCAGCTGGGGGGAATGAGCGGTTTTCCGAAGCGCTGCGAAAGTGTTTTTGATACGTTTGATACGGGTCATGCCAGCAATTCCATTTCGGCGGCGCTGGGCATGGCTGCAGCCAGAGATCTGAAGAAGGACGATTATGCGGTGGTGGCCGTCATAGGAGATGGTTCCATGACGGGCGGCATGGTCTATGAGGCGATGAACAACGCCGGGGCCATGAACAGCGGATTCATCGTGGTTCTCAACGACAATGAGATGTCCATTTCGCAGAACGAGGGCAGTATGGCGCAGCACCTCGGAAAGCTGCGTTCCTCGGAAAGCTATAAGAATTTCAAAGAATCTCTGAAAAAGCAGCTGAAGAAAATACCTGTGGTGGGCGAGCCTCTGATCGGAGGCCTGGGTGCGCTGCGGGATGCCGTCAAATATACAATGGTTTCCGGCGTTCTCTTCGAAGAGTTGGGTTTTGTCTACCTGGGGCCGATTGACGGTCACAATATCGAAGAGCTCATAGAAGTCTTCCGCTATGCCAGAATGTTGGACAGACCGGTGCTGGTTCACTGCGTCACGAAAAAAGGTAAGGGCTATCTGCCGGCAGAACGGAATCCGTCGAAATTCCACGGAATCGCACCGTTCTTCCCTGAGACCGGAGTGCTAAAAAATCAGTCGGATGGGGTCTCTTATTCAAAAGTATTCGGCAGCACCTTAAAAGAACTCGCTGCGGAAAATCCTTCCATCATCGCCGTTACGGCAGCTATGACGGAAGGGACAGGTCTGTCGGAATTCGCTGGGTCGATGCCGGATCGTCTCTTTGACGTGGGTATCGCAGAGGAACATGCGGTGACGTTTGCCGCCGGAGCGGCGGCGGAAGGTCTTCACCCTGTGGTGGCCGTCTATTCCACTTTTCTGCAGCGGGCGTACGATCAGATTCTCATCGATGTCTGCATGCAGGATCTTCCGGTGACGTTCTGTCTCGACAGAGCCGGAGTCGTGGGAGCCGACGGAGAGACGCATCATGGTATCTTTGATATCTCGTATCTCCTTCCTATGCCGAATCTCACAGTTTTTGCCCCGTCAGATGCGGAAGAACTGAAAGCTGTGCTGAAATACGCTGTCTCGTCGGATCATCCCTGTGCTGTCCGCTACCCGCGGGGAACGGCTCCGGAATCTCTGAAAGAAATGGCAGACGTGCCGGAAGACGAGCAGAAGCGCGGGGAAAATCTTTTTCATTCCAGGATTCTCAAAAGAGGAACAGACGTCACGATCGTTTCCGCAGGCGCGATGACGGCAGACTGTATCGAAAGCTGCCGGATTCTGGAAGCCGCGGGAATCCGGGCCGAACTCATCGATGCCAGAGTACTGAAGCCTCTCGATGCGGAGACTCTCCGGAACTCGGCTGCAGTGACGGGACTCGTCTTCACTGTGGAGGACAACGTGGGGACGGGAGGATTCGGCAGCTGTGTCGAAGATCTCTTCGCCTGCGACCCGAAGGTGACCGTCAGAAAGATCGCCTGGCCGGACCGGTTCATCGGCCACGGAACGCAGGCGGAGTTAAAGAAGAAATACGGCATGGACGCGGAATCCATCGCGGAAAGGGTGCGTGAAGCAGTTGAAGGAAAGGCTTGATATTTTATTGGTAAATAAAGGATTCTTTTCGTCCAGAGAGCGGGCAAAGACGGCGATAATGGCCGGCGATGTCTATGTCAACGGCGGAATTTCCGATAAGGCCGGAACGAAGATCGATGTGGATGCGGAGATCACCGTGAGAAACGACCAGTGCCCTTACGTGGGCAGGGGCGGCTACAAGCTTGCGAAAGCCATTGAAACTTTCGGCATTGATCTGGCGGGACGGACGGCGATGGATATCGGTGCATCTACCGGGGGATTCACCGACTGTATGCTGCAGAACGGAGCTTCGAAAGTCTATGCCGTAGATGTGGGATACGGCCAGCTGGACTGGAAGCTGCGCAGCGATCCCAGGGTCGTCAATATGGAAAAAGTCAACGTGCGCTATCTGGATCCGGAAACGGTTCCCGACCGGATGGATTTCGTCAGTGTGGACGTGTCTTTTATATCTCTGAAGCTGATTCTGCCGGTGGTCAGAGGGCTTCTGAAGGAAGGGGCAGAGACTGTCTGCCTCATCAAACCTCAGTTTGAAGCCGGCAGAGAACAGGTGGGAAAAAAAGGCATCGTCAGAGATCGGAACGTACACAGAGAAGTCATCGAAAAGGTTATCGGCTACGCTGAAGAAAACAGTCTGAATCCCCGGGAACTTACATTTTCTCCCATGACGGGGGCAAAGGGGAACATCGAGTATCTGCTCCGGTCGGTGAGGATGCCGGAAGGCGTTTCCTGTATCTCTGAAATCGGCAGGGAACAGATCGAAGCGGTTATCGGTGAGGCACACGCATCTCTGGCGAAGTGATATCTCCCGCTGCGGAAAAGGAACGTGCGGGAAACGGAAAAACGAAGACAGACGGCAAAATTTGCGGTCCGGCACCGGTCAGAACGAAGTATGAGACGGCAGATGCCGGAACGAGAGAAAGGACGCTGACGATGAAAAAATATGACGTGATTCTCTTCGACCTGGACGGGACACTTCTCGATTCCCTGGAAGATATGAAAAACAGCGTAAATCATGTGATGAGACTTTTCGGTTATCCGGAGCATACGCTGGATGAGGTGAGAAGTTATATCGGGAACGGAATTCGAAAACTCATAGAACGTTCCCTGCCTGCAGATGCCGGCGCCGAAACCGTGGAGAAGGCTCTTGCGGAATACCGGCGTTATTATGACGGTCACTGTATGATCTGCACGCATCCTTATCCGGGTATACCAGAATTGCTGAAGGAGCTGAAAGAGAGAGGTTTTCTGCTGGCTGTCGTCACGAACAAAAATCATGAGGCAGCGGAGGCCATGTGCAGCCGCTATTTCCCGGGCATTTTTTCCGTCGTTCTGGGACAGCGGGACAGCATGCCGAAAAAACCCGATTCCGCTATGGTTTCCGCAGCTATGGACAGACTGGATGCAGCAGATAGAAAGGCTGTGTACATCGGGGACTCAGAGGTGGATATTCTCACCGCGGAAAACGCAGGTATCGACGGGATTATTTGCCTGTGGGGATTTCGTGAAGAGAGCTTTCTCCGGGAAAGAGGGGCACGAGTGACGGTCAGCAGAGCGGAAGAGATCGCAGCGCTCGTATGATCGTTGTTTCCCCGGAAATATTTTCAGATAATATAGATAGATGAACAGAAGAAAACGGCAGCACAGCGCTGTCGTTTTTTGCATTCTATTTTCAATCGTTTATCGGTGGAATGACCGGTTTCTTATTTTTTTATTAAACTATTTTTAATAAATCCTGTTAATTCCTTAAGAATTCTTCAATTCGCCCTGGAATTCATCTTTTTTTGAAAAACCATGTTACAATCAAGCCGTAATATTCCTTTGAGAGAAATCTGCAGCGGAAGCGGCTGAAAGGAAAGTAATTTACAAGGAGGGGATAGATATATGAGTCAGCAACAGAAAATTCTCGTCGTCGACGATGATGCGGATATCAGGGAAGTTCTGAATATTCAGCTGACAAATGAGGGATATGATGTGTTGGAAGCCGTAAACGGAACAGATGCTATCGAGACGGTAATCCGCAATTCCGACATCGATCTGGTGATTCTGGATGTAATGATGCCGGGAATTTCGGGTGTGGAGGCCTGCACAGAGATACGGAAACATTCCTGTGTGCCTGTTCTCTTTCTTACGGCGAAATCGAAAGAGAGTGACAAAGCAGAAGCGTATGACAACGGGGGAGATGATTATCTGGTAAAGCCTTTTTCCAGAGCAGAACTGATGATGAAAGTCAGATCGCTGATGCGTCGCTATGTGGTTTACAGGGGAAAACAGGAGAACGATATTTCCGGAAAACAGGGGCTGGTCAGCGTGCAGGATATCGTGGTAAACCGGGAAAAGCGCACGCTGGCGAGAGACGGAAAGCCGTTCAGTATCACAGGTACAGAATATCAGATTTTCATCTACCTGCTGGATCACAGAGGCAGTGCCTGCAGCGCTCAGGAGATTTACGAAAGCGTCTGGAAAGAAAAATTTCTGCCGTCATCGGCGGGCACTATAATGGTTCATATTCTAAATCTGCGCAAAAAGCTGGAACTCGATCCGAATAATCCTGTGATCATCCGGACGATCTGGGGGAAGGGATATCAGATAGATGAGGCATAAGGAAAATAGGAGCACAGGCAGAAGGACTTTCCGTCTGAGATACAAGCTGTTTCTGACTCTTACGCTTGGACTGCTCCTTTCCATCTGCCTTTTTTTCCTGATACAGTCGATAGGATACAGACTGATCGAAAAGAATTACCTGGATGATGAATCTGTTGCGGAACGGCTGACATATTACGAAAATTCTTTGGAAAATTATGTCAGGCTGAACGGAATCTCTTCAAAGGATACGGCGATGCTGTCTCAGTGGGTCAAGGCTGAGAGCAATATTTACCTGATTCTCTATGACGGAGACGATATCATATATGAATCGGGCTGGTGGGATGAAGAATCATCGAAACTCAGCGAAAGTGAAGAAACGGAAGAAACGGGGACAACAGCCGGAATTCCTGAAGTGTCGACAGAACAGGCGGAGGATTCCGGTGAAGGCAGTGGCGCAGAACAGGTTGCAGAGGATTCTAGCGAAGCCGGTGTGGAAAACGGAGCTGCCGAATCGGAAGATCTTCAGAACGATGAAGATATAGCAGACAGCGCTGTCGCTGAAAATTTACCGGCGACATATGATATCGAATTTTCTGACGGTATCTACGGAGCAAGCATCATCGAATTTTCGGAAATGCGGTGGTACAATCTGGTGGATATTCTGGCATGGAGCATCTTCATATTGACGATCTTTGCAGTTCTCCTCCTCTATAACAGGTATATCACCAACCGGATTATCCGCCTCTCAAAAGAAGTGTCCGTCATTACGAGCGGAGAATGGGAATCTGAGATTCAGCACGGCGGAAATGACGAGATATCGAAGCTGGCAGAAGGAGTGAATGACCTGCGAAACACGATGGCGGCGCACTTTGAAAGAGAAAAAGCAGCATGGAAGGTCAACAGCGAGCTGATCACCTCTATGTCTCACGATATAAGGACTCCGCTGACATCCTTGATCGGTTATCTCGATATTCTCGACGGGGAACTGAATTCATCGGAAGATGACTGCCGAAAATATGTAAGCAGCTGCCGGCAGAAGGCTCTTCAGCTGAAAGACCTGTCGGATAAAATGTTTCAGTATTTTCTGGTATTCGGCAGCGATTCCATCGAGATGGACGTTCAGCTGTACGATACCGATATCCTTCTCCAGCAGATTTTTGCGGAACAGATTTTCCATCTGAAGAATGCAGGTTTTTCCATAGAGACGGATTTTACAAAGGGAACAGGTAAGATAGAAGCGGATGTTCAGTATATAAACCGGTTATTCGACAATCTATTTTCAAATGTGAAAAAATATGCGGTGCCGGAAAGTACCGTAGTTCTGAGGACGAGGATGCTGGGAGCAGAAATTCTGTTTACGATTGGCAATGAAATCCGAAGAGATGGCGCGCTTGTGGAAAGTACGAATATTGGTTTGAAGACGTGTAGGAAGATTGTGGAGCAGATGAAAGGGCGCTTCAGGATTGATCGTACAGAAGATTATTTCGAAGTCAATATCGTATTGCCGATCAAACCTGAGGAAGAAAAAATATCCAAAAATTTACAACTGGGGGGGGTATGATGATATGAAAAATGTGCTGGAATATCTTGAAAACTCCGCTGCAATATCCCCGGACAAAGCAGCAGTGAGGGATCCTGAGAATTGTTACAGTTATAGTGAATTAATTCTGAGAGCCCAGGCTGTGGGAAGCGGATTGCTGGGAGAAGAGGAAAATGATGAGACATCTCAGGCGGCATACAGGGGAAGCGCCGGCAGATCTGTCGTCGTTTTTATGGAAAAGTCGGTGCAGGCGCTAGCATCTTTTCTGGGGATTGTATATGCAGGCAGATTTTATACATATATCAGTCCGGAGCAGCCGGCTGCCCGCATACGGCAGATTCTGGAGGTACTCCAGCCGGATACCGTGATCACAGACAGTGAAGCCCGGGCCGGAGACAAGCTGACAGAGGCGGGGTTTTCAGGCAGAGTACTGGACTATGACGTGCTTTGCCAGAAGGCAATATCATCTGAAGCATTGGTAGAGGTGCGAGCGCGAGCGGCTGACACAGATCCTTTGTACTGTAATTTTACGTCGGGATCAACGGGGGTACCAAAAGGAGTTCTCGTCTCACACCGGTCTGTCATCGACTTTATCGGGGTTTTTCCGAATCTGTTTGAAATCACTCGTGACGACGTAATAGGAAATCAGGCTCCGTTCGATTTCGATGTTTCAGTAAAAGATATTTATTCATCTCTGCGAATGGGGGCGACGTTAGTGCTGATTCCTAAGCGTTATTTTTCGCTTCCAGCCCAGTTGATCGATTATCTGTGTGAACAGGAAGTCACAACATTGATCTGGGCGGTATCGGCCCTGTGTATGGTTACACAGTTGAAAGGATTTACTTACAGAGTCCCTGAAAAAATCGACAAAGTCCTCTTCAGTGGAGAAGCTATGCCGGTAAAGCACCTCAATCTCTGGAGGAAATACCTTCCGGATGCGCAATACGTCAATCTGTACGGACCTACGGAGATAACGTGTAACTGTACATATTACCGTGTCAACAGGGAATTCGGACCTGAAGAAAAAATTCCGGCAGGCAGACCGTTTCCGAATGAAAAAGTATTTCTGCTGCGCGTTGTCCCGGAAGGTGAAGAAACTGAAGAAATTACAGCGCCGAATCTGACAGGGGAAATCTGTGTGGGGGGTACGGCATTGGCTCTGGGGTATTACAGAAATCCTCAGCAGACGGCAAAAGTCTTCGTACAGAATCCTCTCAACCCCGATTATCCGGAAACGATTTATCGTACGGGAGATTTGGGGTTCTACGATGAAGAAGGCAATCTCTGTTTTGCCGGACGTCTGGATTTTCAGATTAAACATATGGGACACCGCATTGAACTGGAAGAGATCGAATTGATTCTCAACGGATATGAGGAAATCGGACGGGCAGTCTGTATATTCGATGAAGAAAAGGACAGGCTCATCGCATGTTATGCTGGGGATATCGACGGGAAGACGATACGGTCGAAGATGCAGAAGACGGTTCCGATGCATATGATACCTCAGGTATTTCGGCAGCTTGCGCAACTTCCGATGACGGCCAACGGGAAGATCGACCGCAAAGAACTCAGGGCGCGTTTCATTAAATAATAAAGAATGATATTGGTATTATATCGGGAAAGGGAAAAGAGATGGATGAGAAAAAAATAAGACAGGCTGTCGCAGAGTGGCAGACACCGTTTTATCTGTTTGATACGGATGTTCTGACGGAACGCGTGAAGAAGATACGCTCTGTTGTCGGAGGGAGAGCGGAAATCTGCTACGCGATGAAAGCAAATCCGTTTCTGACAGGAGTGCTGAGAGATACGGTCGATTCTTTTGAAGTGTGTTCACCCGGGGAATTCCGCATCTGCGAAAGAGCAGACATTCCCATGGAAAAGATCGTCATGTCCGGCGTATACAAAAATCCGGAAGATATTTCATATTCGGTGAAAAACTACAAGGATAAAGGAATATATACGGTAGAATCGCCGGCTCAGTGGGAACTTTTGAAACAGTGTTCGGAAGAATACGAAATTCAGCTTCATGTGCTTTTACGTCTCAGTGCCGGTAGCCAATTCGGAATGGACGAAGAGACAATACGGGGAATTGTTTCAGAACGTAAAACGGCACCAAATCTCGTTATCGTAGGGCTTCAGCTTTTCTCCGGTACGCAGAAGAGATCGGCGAAAAAATACCGGAGGGAGTTGTCCAGGCTCAATGAATTCCGGAAAGCGCTGGAGAGGGACTATGGCCTCACTTCAGACCGCCTGGAATATGGCCCAGGCCTTCCTGTCAGTTATTTTGAGGATGAAGAAGACATGGGAGATGAGCTTCTGAAAATCCTGGCATCAGAACTGGAACAGCTGGATTTCAGGGGGAAGATTGTTTTGGAGATGGGACGCTTTATCGCGGCTTCATGCGGAAGTTATGTTACCAGTATAGCTGATTTAAAAATCAGTGAGGGACAGAGATATTGCATCGCGGACGGTGGCATTCATCATGTAAATTATTATGGACAGATGATGGCGATGAAAAAACCGCCGATCCGGCATCTGAAGCGTTCGGCGGAAGTCAGAACGGAAGAAAGATCCACATGGACGATATGCGGTTCTCTCTGTACGATGAATGATGTACTGGTGAAGCAGTTTCCTTTGGAACAGCCGGCCATCGGAGACAGCCTTGTCTTTGAGAAAACGGGTGCATATTCGGTAACGGAAGGAATTTCTCTTTTTCTGAGCCGGCCGCTGCCTCAGGTTCTTCTGTATTCGGACAGGAACGGTTTCTGTTGTGTCAGAGAGAATCTGTATACTGACGTACTCAACTATGGAGAGTCATCGCAGGCGAAATAGTATTATTTATATCTATAACCGTAATTTTAAGAGAGTGAGGAAATTAAAATGGAAAGACTTATTGAAATGTTAGAAGATTTAAATCCGGATGTTGATTTTGCAACAGAAGATAAACTGATTGACGGAGGTCTCCTGGATTCTATGGCAATCCTTTCGCTGGTTTCTGACCTTGAAGATGAGTTTGATATAGAAATTACGCCGGTAGAGCTGATTCCTGCAAATTTTAATTCTGCAGCTGCTATGTGGAAAATGATTCAGCGTCTTCAGGAAAATTAATCGGAGCAAATATTATTTCACAGGGGTAAGAGATTTATTCACAGGGGAGATTTGCCATGAGTTACAGTTCTATTCTTTATGTTTGTATGTTTCTTCCTGCGGTGATGTTGCTTTATGCAGTAATGCCACAGCGTCACCGCTGGAAGGTTCTGTTGGGCGCCAGCTATATCTTCTTTTATCTGTTGAGTGGAAAACTTGTCGTTTATCTGTTGATATCCACACTTTCCATTCATCAGCTGGGTCTATGGCTGGATTACAGCAGGCGTACCTATGAAATCAGCCGGAAAGAAGCTCCGGATGCAGAAGCAAAATCAGTACTGAAAACGTCTTACACTAGAAAGAAAAGGGGAATTCTTCTATTTGCGGTTCTCTTTCACATCGGAATGTTGTTGTTCCTGAAATACTTTGATTTCTTTGGCCAGAATGCTAATCAGCTGCTGAGCCTGCTGCATCTGCCGGAGGCTATTCCGACCTTCAAACTTGCCGTACCTCTGGGTATTTCCTTCTATACGATGCAGGCAGTTTCTTATGTTACCGATGTGTATCACGGAAAGATTGAGGCAGATGATAATCTGGGAAGGCTTGCGCTCTATATGTCGTTTTTTCCGATCATTATGGAAGGTCCGATCTGTAGATATTCCCAGACTGCTGTCAGTCTGTATGAAGGTCGGCAGATCGAATATAAAAATGCTGCTTACGGGTATCAGCGCATTATCTGGGGTCTTTTCAAAAAACTGGTTATCGCTGACCGCTTGAATCCACTGGTTAACAGAATTTTTGAGAACTATGGGGACTATAGCGGCGCAGTTATAGCGGTAGGTGCTGTGCTGTACACGTTCCAGCTGTACATGGATTTCTCGGGATGTATCGATATCACGATAGGAACAGGAGAAATTTTCGGAGTGAAAATACCAGAAAATTTCCGCCAGCCGTTTTTCTCAAGGACAGCATCGGAATTCTGGCGCCGCTGGCATATAACACTGGGAGCCTGGTTCAAAGATTATGTCTTTTATCCGATTTCCCTGACCAAGTTCGTCAAAAATCTCAGCAAAAAAGGCAAGAACCGTTTTGGAAAACACGCGGGGCAACTTGTCACATCGGGCTTTGCTCTTTTCGGTGTTTGGTTTGCTAACGGACTTTGGCATGGTACCGGCTGGAACTATATTTTCTTCGGACTTTACTATTTCGTTCTGATCTTCTGTTCCAATATTTTTGAACCTGCGATTCAGAGGGGAACGGAGCGTCTGGGCATCAACAGAGATGGAGTCGTTTATCAGATTTTTCAGAGAACGAAACTTTTGATTATCGTATTTATCGGTGAAATGTTTTTCCGAGCTGCAACGCTGACAGCCGGTGTGGAAATGTTCAGAAAGATTATTACTGATTTCGGACCTTCACAGCTGACAGACGGCACGCTTCTGCGTTTGGGAATTTCAGTTGCTGATTATGGCGCGGTATTCTTCGGATTTCTGGCGGTTTTGGCTGTAGGAATTATACATGAAAAAGGAATTTCCATCCGTGACCGGATTGCAGAATTGCGTTTGGCTCCCCGCTGGAGCATTTATTACGGAGCGATTTTTCTTGTGATCATTTTCGGGGCATACGGTCCGGGATACCGTCCCGTAGATCTCATTTACGCGGGATTTTAGAAGAAAGACAGAATTTCAAGGGGGGAAGAGAGATGTCGACGTATCTGAAAAAATTGATCCGCCCGGCAGCATTTATTGTGATTCTGCTGCTGCTTCTGCAGGGACTCTCCTATGTTTTCATCACAAGAGGAAGCGGCAATAGAAATGCTCTGGCGGTTATGAAACAGCCGGAAAACTCCATAGACTATCTATTTATCGGAGACAGTGAAAGCTACTCCAGCTTTTCACCGATGGAGATATGGATGAAGCATGGTTTTGCGGGATACAACTGCGGCGTGGTAGGCCAGCAGGCTCAATATACATATTATCTTTTAAATGAGGTGCTCCAGAAGCAGTCACCTCAGGTGGTGGTACTTGAGACGAATGAACTTTTCCGGCGTGCCGGAGGCTCTACAGAACTAGAGTCAGCTGCTGAAAATCTGGCTGCAAAGCATTTTCCTCTGCTTCAGTACCACAATGGATGGAAGATGATTAATTTCAGAGAAATTCAGGCGTTCAAGCCTTTCGAGAAGACTTCTGTAGAATCCGATGTGATGAAAGGTTTCCACTACAGGCCGCAGGTTCAGCCTTATACCGATGGAGAATACATGAAAAAAACGGATAAGGTGGAAGAAATACAGCCTGTCATCATGTTTTACCTGAAAAAGATGATGAACCTGTGCAGGGAAAACGGAGCGGAGCTGGTTCTCGTCAGCGTTCCGTCACCGGATAACTGGAACTACAAAAAACATAATGCCGTAGAACAATATGCCAGAGAAAATAATTTAAAATATATCGATTTGAATCTGTCTGTAGAAGAGCTGGGTATCGACTGGATGAAAGATACGACAGATAAAGGAGATCATCTGAGCTTTACAGGGGCCAGAAAGGTGACCGATTATATGGGAAATTATCTGGCGGAAAATTTCAGCCTGAAAGACAGGAGAGACGAGCCGAAGTACCGGGTCTGGAATGCGGGCATAAAGAATTATCTGAAACGGACGGGCCAGAAAGAGCGGGAGGCACAAGTACAGATACTTTCGCAACAGGAGGCCGCCGATACGTCTTCAGATAAAAGTGTACCGCTTCAGACAGCACGGTAGGCAGCCCGGCAAAGTCACAGAACAGAAAAAATAAAGGAGGACATTCCATTTTTACGGGATGTCCTCTCTTTTATTTCCAATTATTATACGTCTTTATTATTCTGCAGGGGAAGCGTCGGCCGGTGAAGCTTTTTCCACCGGAGCCGGAGCGGCTTCCATATTCTTGGGTAGAATGAGATTCAAAATGATGGATACCAGAAATACCACAGCGACACAGTTTTCGGCGAAAACTGTCTGGATAATCTGTGGGAAGATACTGAAAATCTCTGGCACCTGAGTGAAGCCGATACCGATGCTCAGAGACAGGGCAGCGATGGTGATATTACGCTGGGAAAAACCGCAGCGGCTGACCATCTGGAGTCCGCTGACGACGATGGTGCCGAACATCATGATGGTACAGCCTCCAAGAACTGCTTCCGGAAGGGTGGCCAGCACTGCACCGAAGAACGGAAAGAAGCCTGCGAGTATCATAATGACGGCTCCTGTGGCAATCGTGAAACGGTTTACGACTTTCGTCATGGCTACGAGGCCCACGTTCTGACTGAAGGATGTGATCGGCAGGCATCCGAAGACAGAGGAAAAGGCGCTGACGAAGCCGTCACAGGCGATGGAACCGGAGATTTCTTTCTGAGTGGCATCTCTGCCCAGCGCTGTTGAGGAAAGGGCAGAGGTGTCTCCGATGGTTTCCGTGGCGGAGACCAGGAAAATCAGTGTGACGGAGACGATGGCATCGAGATTGAATTCCGGACGGAAAGGTACCAGATCAGGGAAAGCGACGATAGATGTATCTTTCAGCGCGGAAAAATCCACGACGCCCATAAAGATAGCGATCACGTAGCCGACGATCAGTCCGAAGAGTACGGAAAGCTGCTTCCAGTAGGATTTTGCAAAGATGTTGAAGAGGATGCAGCACAGCAGGGTGATCGTTCCGAGAATCAGATTCTGGGCAGATCCGAAGTCCTCGACGCCACTGCCGCCGCCGAAGGAAGCGGCTCCCACGGAGAGCAGAGAAAAACCGATGGCCGTCACGACGCTGGCGGCTACGATAGGTGTGATGATTTTCGTCCAGTATTTTGCGAAGAGTCCCAGGAGACCTTCGATGATTCCGCCTACCAAAACAGCGCCCATGATGGTATTGTAGCCGTAGACGGGGCCTATGTAGCAGCACACGGAGACAAAAGTGAAGCTGATCCCCATGACGATAGGAAGTCCGGAACCGATGCGCCATAGCGGAAAAAGCTGTATCATCGTTCCGATGCCGGCGATGATCATGGCACTCTGAATGAGCTTTGCGCTCTGGACGTCGTCGAGACCGCTGGCTCCGGCGACGATGAGAATCGGAGCGATATTTGCTACAAACATGGCGAGTATGTGCTGTAGCCCGAAAGGAACGGCTCTTGCTACAGGTACACGGCCGTCCAGACGGTAAATATTATTGATATCGGAATTTTTCATTTTATATTTCTTCCTCCTTCGGGTTCTGGTCTCTGAATGTGATATTTCCTGTCTCGGCATCCATGGCATCGACGATCGCCAGCGATTCCAGCTGGTAACCGAGATTTCGGATGATCCGGCCGCCCGGCTGAAAGCCTTTTTCCACCGCGATGCCGATTCCTTCCAGTACGGCTCCCGCCTGGGTTACGATGGAGATGAGGCCCTGCAGTGCGCAGCCATTTGCCAGAAAATCATCTATGATGAGAACGTGATCCTCAGGAGTGAGAAAACGTCTGGATACGATGATATTATTTTTCGTTTTATGAGTAAAGGATTCGACTTCAGCTGTGAAAACGTCGCCGTCGATATTGATGCTTTTCGATTTCTTTGCAAATACGACCGGCACATCGAAATGCATTGCGGCAAGACAGGCGATGCCGATGCCGGATGCTTCGATGGTGAGAATTTTATTGATCGGTCTGTCTGCAAACCGACGGCGGAATTCCGCTCCCATCTGGTCGAAAAGACGGATGTCCATCTGATGATTGAGGAAGCTGTCTACTTTTAATACGTTTCCTTCCTTGACAACGCCATCCTGTTGAATACGTTCCTCTAAAAAATTCATGATTATCCCTCCAATTGCTGATTTTACTAAATTTCAATGGATTTAGATTATCAAATTTCGACATCCGTTACAATAGGTTCGACATTTCTTTCCTGCAAAAAACATTGAGTTTGCATCTGTAAATACAATGTAAACAAATATTATTTATACAAATAAATTTCTTTACAGGCATTTTTGGTTTACGCTATAATGAAACTACAATAATCGATGCAGCGAACAAGTTGCCGAAGTCGTCGCATCACCGCAGTTTTCTGCAGCGCAGAGAGGAGATGATTTACGCGGAAGCGGCAAGATAAGGAGGGAAATATGAGTGAAAAGAAAAATTCTGGAATGGTGAAATCGCTGTCCAAATGGCATCTGCTGTCCATCGGCATCGGAGCGGTAATCGGCTGGTCCTGGGTTATCTATGCCGGGTACTGGAGTGTCACTCCAGGTACGCTGGGAGGAATTCTCGCTTTTGGGGTAGCTGCCTTGCTGTGCAGCCTGGTAGGGCTTGTCTATGCGGAACTTACGTCAGCATTTCCGAAGATCGGAGTCGATGTAAGCATTACGTTTATTGGACTGGGGCAGCTACCTTCAATCATTGTCAGCTGGTGCGTTCTTTACCTCTGGATGAGTTTTATTCTGGTGGAGGCGATCATGTTTCCGATTATTCTCGGGAATCTGGGAATCCAGATACCGGTTTTCGGAGAGATGTTTTCCGTGATGGGTACACCTGTCATGCTGTCAAATGTTCTGGTGGCCGTTATTTTTAATACGTTCTTCGCTTTCATCAATTACAGGGGAGTCAAACTGTCCGGATCTGTGCAGACAGCGGCAGTGGCGATTCTGACACTGGCTGCAGTATTTTTCTGCGGTTCCGGTATAGCTATGGGAGACAGTTCGAATGCGCAGCCTCTCTTCACAGATGCGGCAGGTCTTACGACGATTATGCTGATGGTACCGGGATTTCTCAGCGGATTCAACGCTATACCGCAGGCTGTAGAAGAGACCAGCGTCAAACCGAAAACGGTGGGCAGAATGGTTCTTCTGACGGTATGGGGCTCTGCTCTGTTCTATATTCTCATCATTACGGGACTCGCTTTCGCTATGCCGGAGGCGGAACGTGCAGGTGAAGGCCTGGTCGTGGTTCAGGCGGTAAGTCAGCTCTTCGGAGGGTCGAAAATCGCTACCGGCTTCATCACATTCGCGTCCTTGCTGGGCATGCTCACCACGTGGAATGCGGCGTATATAGCCGGCAGCCGTTTTATGTACGGTCTGGCGAGAGCAAAATTGCTGCCGGAAAGTCTGGCGGTCATTCATCCGAAATACGGTACTCCAAAGAATGCGATCATTCTCATGTTTGTCGTCGGAACGCTGGCTCCTTTCGCAGGCACTACAGAGACAATCTATGTGGGTCTCATGAATATCGCTTCTTTCGGCCTTGTCATTACGTGGCTTTTCGTTTCTCTGACATTTATCAAACTCAGAAAGACGATGCCGGAAATCGAAAGACCTTATACGGTGCCGTGCGGAAAGGTCATCGGCTGGATTTCCGTAGTATTCTGCATCGCGTATCTCTATCTTTACACACCGTGGGGTCCTTCCGGACTGAAACCGATCGAATGGGCCGGAGTAGCAGTTATCGCAGTCATCGCCGTAATCGTCTATTTCACGTATAATATCCGGGGCGGAAAGATGAGCTATGAAGAGAGAAAACGTATTCTCACCGGAGCAGATGAAAAAATATAGCAGTTTGAAGGAGTAAAAATGAAGTTTGTAACAAAGGAAATCAAAAATAATATTGCATATATTACTTTGGAACGTCCGCCGGTCAATGCGCTGACCCGTGAAGTCTATACAGAACTGACGGATGCATTTAATTCGATTTACGATGACCTGGATAAAGTCTATGTCGTCATCCTTACAGCCAGAGGAAAGCAGTTTATCGCAGGCAACGATCTCAATGAATTCGACGGAGAGCCGACGCAGGCGGAGATGAATATACAGGCCGGCTATTTTGCTTCCTGTCTGACAAATATCTATACCTGCCCGGTGCCTGTTATCGGGGCGATCAATGGCGCTGCCGTGGGAGCCGGATTCTGTATCGCTTCTGTCTGCGACGTTTTGGTGGCAGCGGAGGGAGCTGGATTTGGCCTGCCGGAAATGAAGGTGGGCGTTTTGGGAGGTCTCGCTTTCCTTCCGGGAATGGTGCCGCAGAAGCTGGGAAAATACATGACGCTGACGGGCGAACTGATTCCGGCGGAAAAGCTGCAGAATTACGGATCGGTCCATTCTGTCGTTCCGAAGGAGAAGCTGATGGAAGAAGCCGAACGTGTAGCAGAGGCGGTCAAGCTGAGTCCGCCGCTGGCGCTTCAAGCTTGGAAAAAATCGTATCAGTTTATCGACCGTCTGGATTTCATCAATATCGAGCATATCACCGATCTGTTTATTCTCGATCTGCAGAAGACGGAAGATTATAAAGAAGCGGTCCGGTCATTCATGGAGAAGAGAAAGCCGGTCTACAAGGGAAGATAGAATGAAAAGGGCGGAAGTGCGTGGAATGCAGAGAAAGGAGCAGCGGACAGGATGAAAGATTATGCACAGGAATACGAAAAAAAGAAAGTCGGTGTAGAGAAGGCGCTGGAGCAGATAAAATCAGGAATGAATATCTATGTCGGCGTGGATATCGCAGAGCCGGTAACGATTCTGAGAGAACTTTATACCATTGCGGATAGAGTGGAAGACGTAACCGTCTGCACAGTGCTGGGACCGGAGGATTATCTGCATCTTCACGATCCCAGGGGACATATCCGCACGGAGCCGTTTTTTTACGGCCCGTTCACCCGGAAAGCACACAGCACAGGCAATGTATCTCTCGTACCCAGCAGCATCAGCACACTGTACCGGGACCGGGCGGCTTACCGGAAACCTAATATATTCATCGGTGTGGCTTCTCCCATGGACAGACACGGATTTATGAATATGGGTCTCTGTATTTCACATGAACAGGATGCACTGGAGGATGCAGATGTCGTAATTCTCGAGGTAAATCCCAATGTTCCTGTGGTTTACGGTGATGCTTCCGTTCATATCAGTGATGTGGACTTTATCGTGGAATCCGACAGAGAATTGCCTATGGATCCCGTCTATGAATCGACGGAAATCCAGAAAGTCATCGGACAGAATATCGCCGATCTCATCGAGGACGGATCAGTCATCCAGCTGGGAATCGGCGGGATCCCGGATGCTGCCGCAAAACAACTGATTCATAAGAGAGATCTCGGCGTTCATTCGGAAATGTTTACGCCCAGCATGGTCACCCTATACGAAGCAGGAGTCATCACGGGCAGCAGAAAGAATATCGATCGAAAGCAGATGGTCTGCACGCTGCTGACATCGCGTCCGGAAGTCTTTGAATTTGTGGATCACAATCCCGCCGTTAAAATTCTGCGGGGCAGTTATGTAAACGATCCGTATGTGATTATGAAAAATGACAGAATGGTGGCGATCAATGCGGCAATCGAAGTCGATTTGACCGGACAGGTGTTTTCCGAAACCATCGGCGCCCGACAGTACAGCGGAACGGGAGGAGCTAACGACTTTGCCACAGGAGCCCACCGTTCCCACGGCGGAAAGTCTATTATAGCGCTGCCGTCGACGAAGAAAAAAGGAACCGTTTCCTCCATCCAGCCGTGGATTACGGGAGGCGGCGTCGTGACGATCCAGCGTCAGAACGTAGATTATGTGGTCACAGAATACGGTGCGGCCCCGCTGTCGGGCAGAAGCGTGTGTGATCGGGTGCGCAATCTGATCGCCGTGGCGCATCCCGATTTTCGTGAACAGCTGAGAGAGGAAGCGCAGAGACTGGAACTGTGGTAAACCGGCAGACGAAAAAACGATAATATTCAGAAAATTCAAATATTTATTTGACATTCAAGCCTCCGCATGGTATTATTAAACACGTTCTATGCGCGGAGGCATAGCTCAGCTGGTTAGAGTACTTGCTCGACAAGCAAGGGGTCGCTGGTTCGAGTCCAGCTGTCTCCACCATGATAAAAACGGCAAAGGCACCGGAACTGTTGAAAAACATTGGAATTTCAACGGTTTCCGGTGCCTTTTCTGATTTATATTTATAGGATCATATGAATTCAGTTTAACGGGATATCAAAAATAAACGGTTCAAATGTTTCATCGTAATTTTCTGAAGATCCTTCCAGGATCAGCTTAAAATCGGAATTCTCGATCGCAGGGAAGCAGACGATTCCTTCACAGGATTCGCCCTTGTTCAGGTAATTCCGGATTTCCGGATAATTTGCATAAAAATTGATCTGCTCTTCAAATTCTTCGTTGCCCTGCGTCAGAATACTGTCATAGGAATAGAGACTGAATTTATCTGATCCGTTGTTTTTTACGGTTAAATACACGCGGGTTTCCTTTTCAGCCAGTTCAACTTTTGTGACCGCTACAGAATATCCGTACTGCTTCTGAACCTTATTTCTGAACCTGTATGTGTACAGTGCAGGGGAAAAGGCTTCCGTATAATCCACGATTTCTGTCGAATCGGCCAATATGGAAGGTGCGTTTTCCGATACGGCGGATGCGTTTTCTCCTTGAGCCGTGCCCTGTACAGTGCCGGTCACTCTGATGCAATCGCCGTTTTTTACGGTGGAGTCCGGTTGGCTGCAAGTTATGAGAATATTTCGTTCGGAATTCTCCGGATCGGTCCAGACGGAAAGATACGTGACGCCGTCATCGTTTTCCTGAAGGGAAAAGATCTGTCCGTAGATACTGACGGTACATCCTTTGAAGCTTTCTGGATCGGAATACAGCTGTTCCATTTCAGCTTCCGTCAGTATTGCCGCTTTATTTTTATCTGCAGAATTGCCAGGAGTGCTGCATGCGACAAATAAAAGGCATATGACAGATATGAGATACAGTAAGATGAACTTTTTTTTCATAATTTTCTCCTCGCGTACAAAAAGCAAAACGACCGCCTGATCTGGCGGATCAGACGGTCAGAAAATGATGTTTCGGGCCGGCTGACTTACCGAAAGCGGTATCCTTTATCTGTATTCAGATTACCATGTGGGGATGGCCTGTTCAAGGGAAATTCGGAAGAAACCGGATGTGTCTTTTGCTCTGCGGCATGCAGAAAACGCGCGGTCCGTTTGAGAGGAATACCGGGGTGGCAACGTGAAAAAATTTTCATATATCGAAAATCTGTGGTTGACAGTTTCCTTACGCTGTATTAAAATTAACTATGTTAACTAACGAAGTTAATTTTAAGAGGTGATAGAGATATGAATATTGAATGGATGGATATGGTGTATTATCAGCAGCAGGTTCAGAAGCTGGCACGACTGCTTCTACCGGCAGGCAAGACGAATCTTACGGTCAGCGAATGCGAACTGCTGGCATGGCTCTATTTAGAACGGGAGCAGAACACACCTGTGCTGCTGAGCCGGCGCAGCGGAATGAAAAAAGAAGCGGTCAGCCGCTGTCTGAAGAGTCTCCTGGAAAAAAACTGCATCCGAAAGGAAAAGCAGCTTCATGATGAACGGAGTTACAGGATATATCTGACGGATACAGGAATTTCAGAATTAAAGAAGGGGTACGAAATTATTCTGCAGCCATTTTATGATCTGTGGCGGAGTATGGGAGCTGATTTTGAGGAGTATTTGCAGTGTACCGATAGAATAGTTTCCCGGATAAAGGAAGCGGAACAGGAGAGATAAAATGAATTTCTATGATGCTTTACAACTGGATCCTTCTGTTCTAAAGCGAAATATTTCCCGGTGCAGCACCTGCAGAGAAAAACTCTTTTACTGGATTGCTATGGCAGTTCGGTCCGTATTGATTGTCGCTTTTGCAGTATTGTTCATCAGTGTGCTTTCCGGATTGTTCGGACAGGAGAACACGCCTCTGGCAGTAGTTTTATTTTGTATTCTGCTGGGAATACGATTTGTAAATTTTGAATATTGTATTGGAGATTCCATGGTAAATCTG
The DNA here is from genome assembly GCA_019420525.1 of Bacillota bacterium. Lineage (GTDB taxonomy): Bacteria > Bacillota > Clostridia > Peptostreptococcales > Anaerovoracaceae > Alangreenwoodia. The sequence goes on along the minus strand of JAHZHA010000016.1, from coordinate 69,831 downwards.
GCAGCTGTATTTGGAATTTTGCTGTTTATACCGGTTGCAGCATCTGCAGTACCGCCTCTTGCTGCAGCTGTTTTTCATTTTGCAGGATTTTTCACACTGCTTTATATTACATCCCAGAGACCGGAGTACGGAAATGGAGGACTTTACAGTTTTGCTTATGTTTATCTGTCAGGAAATCCTGTTTACGGTTATGCGTTGGAGGAAAGAGCTGCTTTGGCGTTTGTGGGTTATATTCTGTGTGCAGCCGTTCTCTACAGAAAACACCGGAATGCGCATTCGGATATCCGTTTTCGACAGGTTATCCGCAGATTTGATCTTCATAATCCGGTACACTTGTGGCAGCTGCGCATGGCTGTCGGTGTAAGTCTGATTTTGGCTGCCGGACAGTTTTTTGACGTGGAAAGATTTATGTGGATGGGGTTTGCCTGTGCATCCCTGTTGTCAGAGTATCCTTATTGCGGCGGTGTTTCTTCCCGTTTCCGGCAGCGTATTATCGGTGTATTGATCGGTTCCGGAGCTTTTTTTGTTTTATTTCAGATAACTCCGGAAAATTTTCATATATTTATGGGACCGCTGGGAGGCCTTTGTCTGGGTTTCTGTACCGATTATCGGTTTAAGACGGCATTTAACTGTCTGGGCGCCCTGATGCTGGCGGTTGGTATTTACGGAATACAGGGAGTCACGATTCTGAGAATTGCAGATACGGTTATGGGAGTCATATTCGGTACAGTATTTGCGTTGCTGTTTCACAGGTTTATTGCGGTGAGATTAATGTCTGACTGCTGAATTCTGTTTCTCTCTCTGCGGATATGGAATCTGAGATCAGCAGTACACATGAAGCGGAGAGAAACATCATTCTGTATCCTGTGTCTCTCCTCGCTCCTTTTTTATTTGCCGTCTGTAATTGAGCGTCTGCTTCAGTGCCTCATTTTTTTCGAGTCCCGCCAGGCGCAGGCGATGTGCATAAGACAGCAGTTCGGAGAATTCGGCACCTGGCACAAGACCGGCAGCGATGAGATCCTCTCCCCGCACGAAAGGTCTGTCCATAATCTGATGGTAAATTGTGAGGCGTTCCTGGAGAAACCGTTCGTTTTCCTCATCCGGGACGAAGCCCGTCCGTCCGAGATGATCGGCACGGGCAAGCAGGAGAAGTGCTTCCGGATCTTCCGTTTGGTCGAACATTTTATTTGTAGACTTTATTTTTGAATGCTGGCTTGCGAGAATGTTGGGACGCATGTGATGTTCTGCCAGATTGAGAATATATCGTATTAATTTTTTTTCGTCGGTGAGGCGCTGAAGAAACTGGCGGATTAGAGGAAGACCTTCTTTTTCATGTCCGATGGAGCGGATTCGGCCTTCGTTTTCTTCTGTAACCAGGATTTTGCCAAAATCATGGGTGAGAGCTGCCAGCATGAATCCCGCGGGGTTTTTAACGGCATTGCGGAGTTTTGCAGCCTCGTCTAACACCAACATAGTGTGGTTCCAGACATCTCCTTCCGGATGATGAACGGGATCCTGTGGAACACCGATGAGCTGACGCAGTTCAGGAAACCAGAAAGAAAGTTGATCTGTTTCCCGGAGTATCTGGAAAAAAACAGAAGGCCGGGGAGCTTTTAAAAGTGCTTTCTCCAGTTCACCCAGAACACGCTCTTTCGCCAGTGTACTCAGATCCATCTGACGCATCAGGAACAAGGTGGGCCTTGCTACTGTGAATTGAAACCGTGCGGCAAACTGCGCGGCCCGGAGAACCCGGAGAGGATCCTCCGCAAATTTCTCCGGATGAACGTGGCGGATCGTTCTTTCCTCTATATCATTTATGCCGCCGAAAGGATCGACAATTTCACCGGTGAGAACATCCTGCATTATGGCATTGATGGTAAAATCCCGGCGCTCTGCTGCTTTTGTGACTCCGAGAAAGGGATCGACAGACACATCAAAATCTCTATGGCCGCGGCCGGTAGCTTCTTCACTGCGGGGCATAGCGATATCCAGACTGCAACCCTTCAATCCGAATACGCCAAAACTGACACCAACTTCTATTACGGATCCAAGTCCGGAAAGTATTTTCCGAAGTTTATTCGGAGTGATTCTGTGAATTTCGATATCGATATCTTTATTCTCATGTCCCATAATTCTGTCCCTGACGAAGCCTCCTACATAATAGGCACGCCCTCCGGCTTGTGCGGTCAGAGCAGCGATTTTTTCCGCTGTCAGGATGTCAGAAGCGCGGTCTTTTGCGTGGAAGACAGAAGAATCGGATGATATACTATCTATTTCTTTTTTGTCTTCTTTTAAATGATCTGTGCTCATATACTTCTGTTCTATTTCTTTCATATTACTTTTTTTAGCTCTTTATTTTGTTTCTATCAGTTTTTCACATGTCAGATACAGTCTATCACGGCTTCTGATAGGCTACAAGAATCTGCTCTGTATGATAGTATACCAGGTCGGCATTTTTCTTATATCGTTTTTAAGATTATTTTGTATTAAGCTCGGCGGCAGTGTTGACAGAATTCCATTATCTCCATAGTATTGAAATGTAAATGCAGCAGATTAACCCGCAGAAGAATTGCGGCAAGTGATATTCTGAAGGAGGAAGAGTTTTATGAGCAGAATCACAGAAAGCGCCCTGGAGCTGATCGGCAACACACCGATGATGCGTTTGAACCGGTATGCAAAGGGGAAAGGATTGAAAGCAGATCTTCTGGCGAAGCTGGAATATCTCAATCCTGCCGGATCAGTAAAAGACAGAGTTGGACTTTCCATGATTGAAGACGCGGAAAATAAGGGACTTCTGAAGCCGGGGGCTGTAATCATTGAACCGACTTCGGGAAATACCGGGATCGGTCTTGCTATGGCTGCGGCTGTCAAGGGATATCGGATGATTCTCACCCTGCCGGATACCATGAGTGTGGAACGAAGAAACCTCCTGAAAGGTTACGGTGCAGAATTGGTGCTTACTCCCGGAGCAGAGGGAATGACCGGAGCTATTAAAGAAGCACAGAGACTTAACAGCGAGATACCGGGATCTGTCATTCTGGGGCAGTTCGACAATCCTGCAAATCCGGCTGTTCATAAAAAGACCACAGGGCCGGAAATCTGGGAGCAGACGGGAGGAAAGATCGATATCTTCGTAGCGGGAGTCGGAACAGGAGGAACGCTTACGGGTATCGGCGAATATCTGAAAGAGAAGAATCCCGATATACGCGTGGTAGCTATGGAACCTGCCGACAGTCCTGTTCTTTCGGAAGGAAGAGCCGGAGCTCACGGAATTCAGGGGATCGGTGCCGGATTTGTTCCATCGGTACTCAATACATCAGTTTATGATGAAGTGATCACTGTTCAGACAGAAGATGCGTATGAAGAGGGCAGACGATTTGCAGTGACCGAAGGCATTCTTGTGGGCATCTCTTCCGG
>JAHZHA010000016.1:17459-66404 GCA_019420525.1 Bacillota bacterium | reverse complement strand
TGAAAGCTGCTTCTATACTGGCAGAACGTCCGGAGAATGAGGGAAAGACGATTGTAGTTCTTCTTCCTGATTCCGGAGACCGTTATCTGTCAACACCGCTGTTTGGCGGCAGGGAATGATCGGCTGCAGCTGCATATTGCCGCAGGCAATATGCTTGTCCGGCTGATCCAGCATCTGGAAAATAATGAGAAACGAGAAAGACTTCCGTCAGATCAGGAGTTCTGAAATGACGGAAGTCTTATTTTTCTTTGGAAAGAGTATTTTGAGTTTTTTATCTTACCTTACATCATAGGAAAAATTATCGATGAGACGCGTGGAGCCAATACGGACTGCAATAGCAACCAGTACAGGATCGGTTATCTGTCCATCCACATCCTGAAGTGAAATGGAATCGACGACAGAGACATAGTCGATATCGGACAGTGGTTCAGAATTGATTTCAGCTGTGATAGCACTCCGGATATGGTCAGCGTCTCTTTCTCCTTCATCCAACATCTTTTTTCCGATCTTCAGGGAACGGCTGAGTACGACGGCAGCTTTTCTTTCTTCAGGGCTGAGATATTTATTTCTGGAACTCTTGGCCAGTCCGTCTTCTTCGCGGACGATAGGGCAACCGCAGATTTCGATATCGATGTTGAGATCTTCTTTCATACGACGGATAACTGCCAGCTGCTGTGCATCTTTTTCTCCGAAATAGGCTCTGTCCGCTTTTGAAATATTGAATAATTTATTTACTACAGTTGTAACACCCTGAAAATGTGTCGGTCTCGATTTTCCGCAGAGAACAGAAGTGATTTTTTCTACAGCTACGTGAGTAGAAAAGTGTGGACCGTACATATCCTCCGGCTCCGGATGAAATACGATATTTACTCCCTCGGAAGCACAGAGAGCAGTATCCGCTTCCAGATCTCGTGGGTAAGTTTCCAGATCTTCTGTAGGTCCGAACTGGATGGGATTTACGAACACGCTGACGATAACGCGGTCGTTTTCGGCGCATGCTCTGTGAATCAGACTTCTATGTCCATCGTGCAGATAACCCATGGTAGGGACGAGGCCGATGGAATATCCCTGCTTCTTCCACTCTTTCGCGATAGCCTGAACTTCGGCAGGGCTGGAAATGATTCTGATATTGTCTTCTGTCATGATTTTCGTTCTCCTTCTGTGTTCTCCCGTGCAGACCGCCGCGTTTTCCGGGTTCTGCCAGGACAATTTTGTGATTTACGGAAACATTCTAAACTTTTTTTCTTGCTGCGTCAATGAAATGACGATTTTCGGCACAAAAAACGTGAGTAAAAGAGAATGCAGCCCATTTGACAGGACTGCATCCAGACATTAAAATTGTTTCAGAAACAGCATCCCCTGACGCAGAAAAACAAATAACTGGTCGGAGAAGCGGGAACTGCGGCGTACAGATGTTATTGACAAATAGACAAATATATATAAGGAAAGAAAAACATGAATTCAGCAAATGCGCCTTTCAGGCAGAAAACATACTATATACAGACTTTCGGATGTCAGATGAATGAGCACGATTCAGAAAAAATTGCCGGAATGCTGGAAAAAAAAGGATATAAATCGTCTGAAGAACGCGAGACAGCGGACGTTATCGTGGTAAATACCTGCAGTGTGCGTGAAAATGCAGATAACCGGTTTTTCGGGCAGTTGGGTGTCATAAAGAAAATCAAAGAACGCCATCCGGATAATATCGTAGCTGTATGCGGATGTATGATGCAGCAGGAACATATCACGGAGCGGATCCGCCGAAAATACTCCTGGGTGGATATTATCTTTGGAACGATGAATATTCAGGAATTTCCGGATTTGCTGGATGAATGTCTCGCCACACGTGAAAAACGGATATCTATTTACCAGAGTCAGGAAAAGGTTATTGAAGGATTGCCGGTGCACCGGAAATACACATATAAATCATATGTAGACATTATGAATGGCTGCGACAATTTCTGCACTTATTGTATCGTCCCATATACAAGAGGACGAGAACGCAGCCGGAGACCTGAATCTGTCGTAGAGGAGATCCGAGCTCTGGCAGCTGATGGTGTGAAAGAAGTGACGCTTCTGGGACAGAACGTAAACTCCTATGGAAACGGCAGCAATTTTAACTGTGATTTTGCAGGTTTGATTTATATGATAAATGAAATCGACGGTATCGAGAGAATCCGTTTTATGACATCTCATCCCAAGGATTTGTCTGACCGGCTCATCCAGGCATTTAAAGACTGTGAAAAACTGTGTCAGCACATCCATCTGCCGGTACAGTCCGGAAGCACGGAGATCCTGCGTCGTATGAACCGACGCTATACAAAAGAAGATTACCTCCGTCTGGTGGAAAAAATCAGAGATGCCGTGCCGGATATCGCTGTCACCACGGATATCATCACGGGATTTCCGGGGGAGACGGAAGAAGACTTCGAAGAGACTATGGATCTCGTCCGCCGCGTCCGATACGATTCTGCCTTTACTTTCCTCTATTCCATCCGTACGGGAACGCCGGCTGCAGAATATGACAGCCAGGTGCCGGAAGACGTAAAGCACGCCAGATTTGAACGCCTCGTGGATACTCTCAACGAAATCACAGCGCAGAAAAATGCGCGCTATCTGGGCAGAACGGAAAAAGTGCTGGTAGAAGAAGGCGGCAGACAGGGAAGCGGTACTTGTTCCGGAAGAACGGATACTTTTAAGCTCGTCAATTTTGCCTGCAGCGAAGAAAAAATCGGACAGATCGTCGATGTGAAAATCACGGAAACGAAAACATTCAGTCTTTTTGGGGAACTCGTATAATGTGACCGACGAAAAGAGAAAGGCGCGATAATTTATGATGCATTTTCAGAAAGAAAAGGGAAACATATTTTTGGACGATTCCGTTTTTGCGCGCATCGTCACGGAATGCGGCGCGCGTTTTTTGAGCAGGATGATTTTTTCCACTCCGAAAGGCCGCCCTCTCCGGGTGGGGAAAACGGGCCGCGAAGGGTTGAGTTTCATTGATGTGGAATATGTGGAAGCGCTCAACACGGTAAACTATAAAGTTTACGTCATCGTCAGATTCGGAATCAGTATGAGTACGCTTTTTGAACAGGCGGCTTCTTCCATACGAAAAGAGACAAAATACATCACAGGATGCGACGTCAGTCGTGTCCATTTTTTCGTCACCGGCGTGAAATCAAAAAATCTGGTTCGCCGGGATCTGGAATTTATTTACTGAGAGGTGACAGGCGTGCTTGTAAGCGAAGTAAAGGGAATCGGACCGAAAAAAGCAGCGCTTCTCGGAGAAATGGGCATCGTTACGCTGCAGGACATGCTGGCGCATTATCCACATTCCTATGAGGATCGTTCCCGGATCACTCCTGTAGCCGAAGCGCCGGAAGGAACCGCATGCTATATTTCTGTCACCATACTGAAAATTTTAAAAAACTTTGCCCGTGGAAGAAAAAAACAGATGCTGCGCCTTATTGCAGCAGATGATTCCGGTGAGATCGAAATTATCTTCTTTCATGCTTCCTATTATGAACGAAGTTTTCAGACGGGGCAGAAGTGTTTTTTTTACGGAAAAGTGACGAGAGGCAGAAGCGGCCCGCAGATGGTTCATCCCGAATTCGAAAAAGACAGTGGCCATTTCGAGGCTTCCATTCTGCCGGTCTACCGGACGGTAAAAGGAATTTCGCAGAAAGATATGCGGAAAATCAGCCGTTTTGCATTGTCTCAGGATTTACCGGCCGAAGAGACACTGCCGGAAAGGCTTATCAAAAAAAGGGGAATCTGCAGCAGACAGTTCGCCTTGAAGAATATACATTTTCCTTCGGATAAAATGAGCTGCCGGATGGCAAAATACAGGCTGGTCTATGAGGAACTCTTTTTTTTTCAGACGGGAATTCTGATCAGGGGAAGTTCGGCAGCCCAATTCAGCAGAGGAATCGAATTCCCTTCCGACCGCTCGGTTTACGAATTTGCGGAACGTCTTCCCTATGAGCTGACAGATGCGCAGATGCGGGTGCTGAGGGAGATTTCAAACGATATGGAGTCTCCGTCGGCCATGCAGCGTCTAATTCAGGGAGACGTGGGATCGGGCAAGACGGCGGTGGCTGCTGCGGCGCTGTACAAAGCGGCAAAAGCGGGATATCAGGGTGTTATCATGGCGCCTACGGAGCTTCTGGCAGGTCAGCATTTTGAGACGTTTCAGCAGCTTTATGAAGGCACGGGAATCCGTCTGGGCTTTTTGTCTTCGGGATGCCGGAAAAGAGAAAAAGAGGAGACCCTGCGTAAGCTGGAATCCGGGGAGATCGACATACTTATCGGAACACATGCCGTGATACAGGACGACGTCAGATTCAAAAATCTGGGACTCGCCATCACGGACGAACAGCACCGCTTCGGTGTCGATCAGCGCAGAAAACTGGCGGCGAAAGGAAAAAATCCCGATATTCTCGTGATGACCGCCACGCCGATTCCGCGGACTCTGGCGGTGATTCTCTTCGGGGATCTCGATATCTCTGTCATAGACGAGCTTCCTCCGGGCAGAAAGCCAGTAATCACAAAAGCGGTCACTTCGCGCCAGCGCAGAAAAGTTTACGAATTTGTGGCAGGACAGATCGGTCAGGGGCGCCAGGCTTATGTGGTAGCGCCGCTCATCGAAGATTCCGAAGCGGTGGATGCCTCTTCCGCTGTTTCGATACACCGCGATCTGCAGAAAATATTTCCCGGATACAGCGTGGCGTTAGTCCACGGCGGCATGAGCCAGGAGGAGAAAGATCGGATTATGAAAGATTTTTCCGACGGCGTGGTGGACATTCTCACGGCGACTGTGGTGATCGAGGTAGGTATCAATGTGCCCAATGCTACCGTCATGGTAATCGAAAATGCCGAACGTTTCGGTCTCGCTCAGCTTCACCAGCTGAGAGGAAGAGTGGGACGCGGCAGCAGCCAGTCCTACTGTTTTCTTATAACGGACAGTACGGCGGAACTGGGAATTCAGCGTGCAAAAATCATCGAATCCTCATCTGACGGCTTTTACATCGCGGAGAAGGATCTTAAGATGAGAGGACCCGGCGAATTTTTCGGTACAAAACAGCACGGACTCCCGGAGCTTACGGTGGCTGATCTCGTGCGCCATCTTCCGATTCTCAACGGCCTGCGCGAAGATGTGAAAGACATTCTTCAGTCGGACCCGCGTCTCGAGTCTCCTGAAAACAGCCTGATTTTGAAAGGCGTTTCCGAAATGTTCGGAAATCTGGGAAGCATCGGACTCTGATGCGTAGCGCTTTGCTGGTGAATGAGGAAAAATTTTCTTTGCATATGTTTTTCATCCCGGGTTAGATTAACTAACGTAAAGGAGGTGAGAAACACATGTCATTACAGAAGAAAGTTTATTCTGAATCCAAAACAGCTCTTGACAGCATGAAGACTGAGGTCGCAAATGAACTCGGTTTAACAAATTATGCGCAGATGGACAAGGGCAGTCTGACAGCAAGACAGAACGGCTACGTCGGCGGATATATGACAAAGAGACTCGTGGAAATGGCGGAATCTCAGTTAGCTGGCAAGTCTACTCCACAGCTCTAAGAAGACAGATTCATCTATCATCGGAAAAGAGAGCAGAGGGATAACGTTTCCGGAAGGAAGCGGAGATCTCTCTGCTTTTTCTTTTTTGTCCTGTAGATATTGTGGCAGACGTCCGGATGAGAAAAGACTTAGATGACGAAAATGAGTTTTTCTGTCGGAAACTGAAGGATAGAATCCGCCGAAAGAGGAGAGCAGACAGGTTAAACTGATGAGGAAGAGGAAGGACAAAGAAAGTTCGCCGAGAGGGCGGAATATGAAAAGAAGGTGAAAAAATGAGACTCATAAGGAGAACCGGATCGAAAAACGAGAGGCGGAATAAGGAAGAAACGATGCTGCACGGATGCATGAAGAAGGAGCAGCGTGAGACCGTGATGCACGAGGCCAAGCTTATGCGCGAGGCTGCGGAGAACTATCTTCTGGCGCCTATGGCTGTCAGAAAGTATTATCTTTCTCTTTACTGCGGACTGCTGAAAAAATACGGTGAACAGCTCAGGGAAAAAGGGCTGTCGGATATGCTGGATTACCACATGGGACCGATCAGTCTGTATCAGGATGCGGGAAGCATTTTTTCTCGTCTGAGCAACAGTCTGACCGCTCTCGCCGGGGAACGGCCGGAAGAAGAAAAGGATGGTCAGGTGATCTGGCTTTAATGCCGGCACTGAGCAGAGCGATGTTGGCAACGCCAGAGATAAAGATGAATGTTCACCTTTTTGCTTCGCTTAACAAAATTTTTCTGCATAAATGCCAGAAAGAGGGGTATAATTATTAAAGATATTAAAAAACAAATTTACAATGCAAGCATCTATATTAAAATTAAACTGTAAGAAGAAAAGTAGATGAAGAAGAGGTAACTATGAAAAAGATGAACGGAATCAAAGCGTTTGCCCTCGATCGTGCTTACGACTATATGGAACATAATCCGGAGCAGAACGCCATCAAGCTGTTGGATATGATAGATCGTTTTGCAGGCAACGGTGAGGACAGTTTTCCGAAACAGAGAGCTGCTTTTCGTCAGGCGCTGACCGATAAGGATTCTAACTGGTACCAGCTGATTATGCACGTGCTGAAAGATATGGATCCTGGCGTGGTGAAAAAGTTTTTTTCCAATTTTATTCTCAATGCAAACCTCGTGGGATGGAAGCGCCAGGAAGAAATCCGTCAGAAATACAACTGCAACGCTCCCTGGGCAATTCTTCTGGACCCGACATCTGCCTGCAATCTTCACTGTACAGGCTGCTGGGCGGGAGAGTACGGCAATCAGCTGAATCTGTCTTTTGACGAGATCGACAATATCATCACACAGGGTAAAGAAATCGGCACTTATTTTTACATTTATACCGGAGGAGAACCTCTGATCCGCAAAAAGGATATCATACGTCTGTGTGAAAAACATTCTGACTGCATCTTCCTGTCTTTTACAAATGCGACTCTCATCGATGAGGAATTCGCTGAGGAAATGCTTCGGGTAAAGAATTTTATCCCTGCCATTTCCGTGGAAGGCGACAAAGCTTCTCATGACAGCAGACGGGGAGACGGTTCCTATGATAAAGTCGTAGCGGCCATGAATCTCCTGAAAGAAAAACGTCTTCCTTTCGGTATATCCTGCTGTTATACCAGTCAGAATCTGGATTCCATCAGCAGTGAGGCGTATTTCGATCAGATGGTTGACTGGGGAGCTCTGTTTGTATGGTACTTCCACTACATGCCGGTGGGCAATGACGCTTCCGAAGAACTGCTGCCGACACCGGAACAGCGTGAATTTATGTATCACCAGATCCGGAAATTCCGCAGCGAAAAAGCGATCTTCGCCATGGACTTCCAGAATGACGGACAGTATGTAGGAGGCTGCATCGCGGGAGGAAGACGTTATTTCCACATCAATGCAAATGGCGATGTAGATCCGTGTGTGTTCATTCACTATTCGGATTCCAACATCAGAGAAAAGACTCTGCTGGAATGCCTGACGTCAGGCCTCTTCCGTGCATATCACGACGGACAGCCGTTTAACGAAAATCACCTGAGGCCTTGTCCGATGCTGGAAAATCCGGATAAGCTGAGAGAAATGGCGGCAGGTGAGGGAATTCACTCTACAGACCTCATGAGTCCGGAATCGGCTGAACATCTCTGTGCCAAATGCGATGCCTATGCGAAAAACTGGACACCGACGGCGGAAAAACTCTGGAATGCACAAAAATAAAAGCGGTTGTACGCGGAGGTATAAAAAGGAAATGAGGCGGACAGATTCGTTTCATTTCCTTTTTTCGTGCTGAGAATTCTTTTGTTGACTTTATGAATCTGCGTGCTGTTCTTGTGTTATTATTCGCGATAAGGTAAAATACATCTGTCGATTCAGTTTGTAATATTTTTGACATTGTACAGCATTTGAGAATGTATTATAATGAAATACAAGGAGCAAATAAATGAGAATAATTGCCGGAGAATTAAAAGGCCGGCGGCTGCGTACGCCGGATGATGACAGGGTGCGGCCGACGACAGACAAAGTCAAGGAAGCGGTGTTCAGTATGATCGCCCCGTGGCTTTATGAAAGTGTCGTCGCGGACCTCTTTGCCGGAACGGGAAATCTCGGTCTGGAAGCTGTGAGCCGCGGAGCGTCCCGGGTTTACTTCGTGGACAAGGACAGGCGCAGCATCGCCCTGATCCGTGAAAATGTGTCTTACTGCAAGGTAGAGAACAGATGTGAGATCCTTTGGTCGGATTATCACAGCGCTCTTTCAAAGATCGAAGAACCGGTAGATATCGTATTTCTCGATCCTCCGTACCGCAGAGGTATACTGACCGATGCATTGGAAGCCGTGACGGAAGCGGACTTCCTCAGCGAAGGCGGGATCGTGGTGGCGGAACACGCTGCCGACGAAATACTGCCGGAAACTTTCGGAGGACTGACGCTCATCAAAAAGAAAAAATACGGCAAAATAGGTATTTCGGTATATGAAAATGCTGCAGTATCAGATGAAAAATAATACTGTCTGCTTTAGTATGAATAGATATATTTTTGGAGGCTATCAGAGAGAAGATGAAAAAGTTTCTTTATCCGGGATCTTTCGATCCACTTACAACTGGACATCTGGATATAATTAAGCGAGCGTCCAGGCTCTGCGATACACTGGTGGTTGGAATCGTCACGAATTCCAGCAAAAAACCGCTTTTCACCGTCGAAGAAAGAAAAAAACTGATCTTCGAAGCTACGGAAAATATTCCGGGGCTGAATCTTGAAATCGTGGATTTTTCAGGGCTTCTGGCAGAATATGTGAAAGAAAACGATATTACCTGTATCGTCAGAGGACTGAGAGATGTTCCGGATTTTATCTCTGAAATGCCGAGAGTATATACGAATAAATATCTTTACGACGGATTTGAAACGGTATTTCTGCTGACTGACATCAATCATTCTTATGTGAGTTCCAGCGCGATCAAAGAAATCTTATATTTCGATGGAAATATCGAAGGTCTCGTGCCCGAAAATGTGCTGGCCTATATCAGAGAACACGGCATAGGAGGAAATAAAAAATGAAAGTAATCGATTTAATCCAGGACATCGAAGACATCCTCGAAACCGCAGGCGGATTTCCGCTGACTGGCAAAGTAATGGTAGATCCCGGCGAAATCAGAGATATTCTGAAAGAGATCAAACAGGAACTGCCGGAGGAAATCCAGCAGGCGCAGTGGATCAAAAGCGAACGTCAGCGTATTCTCGATGACGCGAAGACCGAATACGACCGCGTGATCAGCGTGGCAAACGAGAAGGCAGATCAGCTGGTTGAAAATGACGCCATCACGCTGCGTGCCAAGAAGAGAGCTGATGAGATCATGCGCGTCACCGAAGAAAACGTGCGCGAACTGAAGATGGGCACATTTGAATACATAGATAATGTTCTTTCCACTTTCCAGGAAAAAATCACGACGATGAATGACACATATATCCAGCGTATGATCGCAGACATCAACGATCTGTTCGATAAGATGAATTCCACCATCGACGCGAACAGAGATGAGATCAAGACGCTGTCATACCGGACGGAGGCGGAAATCGACTGATCCGGCTCTTTTGAAAAATTTCAGTCAAATACTTACATATAATCAGAAAATTCAGATCTCCGGAGCATACGTGCTCTTCCGGAGATCTTTTTTTCTTCGGCGTGTACAATCTCGTTCTCCGGAGCTTCCTTTCCGCATAGATTCTAATATGGAAGGGGGCAACATACGCGATATGAAAATGCGAAGTTACGGCCGCAGTCATAGCGGAGACGGAAGAAACGGAATGACACAGCAAAAAATAACAGCTCTGATCGCAGTCGGAGGGATTCTTCTGATGATTCTCCTTCCCCAGATCTCTCTGTTGTCTGCGAGAAAAGCGGTGAATCTCTGGCTTTTTACCATTGTTCCTTCCATGTTTCCTTTTTTTATATGCACGGATCTTCTGATGAAAACAGGAATGCACGTCCGGATCGGAAATCTCACGGAAAACTTTTTCCGGAAATTCTTCGGCGTGCCGGGAGTAGCGGGTTTTGTGTATCTTTCCTCCATCCTTTCGGGATATCCGACAGGAGCGAAAATTCTCGGAGAGCTGTACGAAAAAAGACAGATCAACCGCGGAGATGTGCGGGATATTCTGACTTTCTGCTCGACATCCGGTCCGCTTTTTATCCTGGGAGCAGCAGGAGCGGGCATGCTTCAGTCAGCAGCGGCCGGAAGCATCATATTGGCGGCTCACTGCGCAGGTTCTCTTCTGACAGGGATGTTTCTGATCCGCCGGTCCGCTTTTCGAAAAGGTTTATCCGCAGTGACGGGAAAACGAAGAAGAGGATCAAAAGAGCAGGAGACGGAGTCGGGGAGAATGAGACAGGTACATCCGGATGAAAATCAGAATTTCCACGGGCTGTCGTACAGCGGAAGGAAAACGAAAGAGAAGAGATACGCCGCCAGAGGCGAAAGAAAAGCGGCGACGGAGATTCTGGCGGAATCCATGCTTTCCTCTTTTCAGACTCTGATTATCATCGGCGGATATATCGTTCTCTTTATGATTCTGACCGATGTGATGAAAGCGCTTCTCCAACATATTTTCGGGCAGAGCGGATTTGCGGGAGAACTTCTCACCGGCTGTCTGGAAATGACTTCCGGTTGCAGCGGTATCGCCGGTGCAGAGATACCGTTCACATGGAAAATCACAGCTTTTACATTTGTGATCTCTTTCGGTGGACTCTCCGTAGCGGCACAGTCTGTGAGCGTTCTCAAAAATTCCGGTGTGACACTGCCGTCTTTCCTGCGGTTTAAGCTGATTCAGGGGTTGATTTCTTCCGCCTGCGCCGTTACAATAATAAAAATATTATCGGGTTTCGGAGGAAGTGCAGTCTCTGTATTTGAGCCTGCGGAAGCGATAAAGGCGGTGCCGGCATTCTCTCTGTTCAGCGGGGATCCGGGGTCAGCTTACTCGCTTTTTTTCTCCTCGTCGGCGGCCGCTGCCGTGATGGTCATCTTTTATCTGGCAGTGGTGCTGTTATCCGGAAGAGGTTGCAGTGATGAAAACAGTGGGAATCATAGCGGAATATGATCCGTTTCACAACGGTCATGCGTATCATCTGAAAAAAGCGAAAGAGATCACAGGTGCAGACGCGGTGGTGGCAGTCATCAGCGGCAGTTTTACCCAGAGAGGTGACGCCGCTTTTTACAGTAAGAAAACCAGAGCCCGCGCGGCCCTGGCCGCAGGAGCCGATCTGGTGCTGGAACTGCCCTATATATATGCCTGCAATGCGGGAACGGAATTCGCCCGCGGCGGAGCAGCCGTTTTGGACAGCATCGGCGTGGTGACGGACCTCGTCTTCGGCAGCGAATGCGGAGACATCGATCTTCTGAAAAAAGCCGCGGACATCAGTCGCAGTGAAGATGGACGAAAAACAGATGCCGGTAGTGGAGCGGCAGAACGAAAGGAAGAGGGAATCCTGTCGGGAGAGATCCGGAAAAACATCCGCAGAGGAATGACGTACCCGGCGGCTTTCGGACAGGCTGTATCCGAAGTTATGGGAGATGAAGCAGCCGGTATCTTCCGGAATCCCAACGACGTTCTGGGAATCAGTTATATCGCAGCACTAAATCGCCTGAGATCAGAAATCGAGCCTCACTGCATAGCAAGGAGGGGCGCCGGGCATAACGATCTTTTGCCGGCTGCCGGCGGAAAGTATGAGGCGGATGCCCGGCCTGGCGGAGAAACCGAGAAAGCGGAACAGCCTGTCGTTTCCGGTACAGCGCTGAGGAATCTGATACGGAGAGAGGGAATCCGGGCTGCGGAATCTTTTCTGCCGGAAGAATCGTATCAGATCTTTGAAAATGAATTATTTTTTCCGGGCAATGAAATGCTCTATCGTTTTCTCAGGTACAAGCTTCTGACGACGGAAGAAAAACGTCTGGAAGAAATTTATTCGGTGACAGAAGGGATTCAGAACCGCATGAAGGCGGCTGCAGCCGTGTCGGAGTCATATCAGGAATACATGAACGCGGTGAAGACGAAGCGGTATACCTGGGCACAGATTCAGAGAATGAATATCCATATACTGATGGATTTTACAAAAGAGTCTTATCAGCGCCTGAAGGAAACGGCTTATGCACGCGTGCTGGGCTTTTCTCCTGCCGGAGCAAAACTGCTGCGGCGCATTCGGAAGGAGAGCGGTACAGAGATTATCAGCAATCTCAGCGGATTGTCAGGCTTGAATCCTCGCACGGCAGATGCTCTGAACGTCGAGATGAAAGCAGGAGATCTTCGGAATCTTCTCATGGGAAGACCGGTAGCGGCGTTTTCCGAACGGAAGTATGTTCCCGTAAAGGCACCGGAACGACAGTGAGACGATTTATTTCGGATAATTTATTGACGAGTGCGAATTCGTTCATTATAATATTCTCGTATTGTTTCTTATTAAATTTCTAAACTCATTATTTTGGAGGCAAAAATGAACGTACTCGTAATTAACTGTGGTAGTTCTTCCATTAAATATCAGGTGATGGATCCTGACAAGAATGAACTTTTATGCAAAGGTCTCGTGGAATTATCCGGAGACACTTCCACATTCGCTTATACTAAGACCGGTTCTGAAAAGATGACAGTCAATTTATCTCTTGCGGATCATACTGCAGGTGTTGAAAAGATCATCGCGACGATCACAGATCCTGAAATCGGCTGTGTGAAAGATCTCAGTGAAATCGGTGCAGTCGGCCACAGAATGGTACACGGCGGAGAAGATTTCGCAGCGTCTGTACTCGTAACAGACGAAGTGCTGGCAGCTTGCGAAGCAAATGCGGAACTGGCTCCGATTCACAATCCTGCAAACATCGCAGGTGTGGAAGCATGCAAAAAAGTAATGCCGGAAGTGCCTATGGTTCTCGTATTCGATACGGCATTCCATCAGACGATGGCTCCGGAAGCATATTTATATGCGATTCCTTACGAATATTACACTGATTACAAGATCAGAAAATACGGATTCCACGGAACGAGCCACCTGTTCGTATCCCAGGAAGCAGCAAAAGTTCTCGGCAAGGCACCGGAAGAAGTCAAGATCATCACTTGCCATATCGGAAACGGCGGCAGCTGTGCAGCAGTTGAATACGGCAAGTGCATCGACACTTCCATGGGTCTGACTCCGATCGACGGTCTTGTGATGGGTACTCGCTGTGGTGACATCGATCCTTCCGTTGTCACTTATCTGATGTCCAAATTAAACGTATCTGCAGATGAAGTTCTGAACATTTTAAATAAAAAATCAGGACTTCTCGGTATCAGCGGTGTAAGCAATGACTGCAGATTAGTGGAAGGTGCTGCTGCAGAAGGTAACGAAAGAGCTGCGCTGGCCATGAAGATGTTCGTAAGAAGAGTAAAGGGTTATATCGGTAATTACCTGGCTCAGCTCAACGGTGCTGATGCTCTGGTATTTACTGCAGGTATCGGCGAAAATGACCCGACAGTAAGAGCTGACATCTGTGAAGGCCTGACAAATCTCGGATTTAAGATCGATCCGGAAAAGAACAAGGCGAGAGAAACGGTGATTTCTGCTGACGATTCTGACATCAAGATTCTGCTGATCCCTACAAACGAAGAGTTAGTAATCGCAAGAGATACTGCAAAGATCGTTTCGGAAGCGAAATAGTGTTTCGGTTTGCCGCGGCGGAGCTGCTCTGAGGGAACAGAAAAAATTGCTGAAATGGCGAAAATACGGTTGACAACATTGGGCAGAATATATATAATTTTACTGTTAGTTTAAAAGGCAAGGAGGTGTTCTAATGGCAGTCCCAAAGAGGAAAACTTCGAAATCTAAGAGAGATATGAGAAAATCGCAGAACATGAAGAAGGTTGCACCGGGAGTTTCTATTTGCCCTCAGTGCCACGAACCTAAGTTACCGCACAGAGTTTGCCCTAACTGCAACTACTATGACGGTAAGAACGTGTTAGAAGCGTAAAAATCTGATATCACAACGGACTGACATTTCGTCAGTCCGTTTTTGTTTACCAGTATTTGACGCTGGGGAGGAGTGATTATGCCTGAAATCGGGTCCGGATTTGTATTTATCATTGCGATTATTTTTCTGATTATTTTAATATCTCTCCAGTTTACGCTGAATCTGATTCTGCGGGAGTTAAAAGAGATCAGAAAGTTTCTTTCTTATGTGAGGAATGACAGAGATGAACAAAAAAAATAGCGGAAGTGCTGCGGGATTGGGGACGGCTGTGATTACGGGAGGTACCCGGGGGATCGGAAGAGCATGTGTCCGGGCTTTCGCAGATGCGGGTTATCGAGTAGCCGTGGTCTATCACAGCAGCAGCGGTGAAGCGGAAAAGCTGAAAAGAGAACTGACCAGGCAGGGGACCGACTGTGAGACTTACCGGTGTGACGTGGCGTCCCGAGCGGAAGCTGCGGCAGTTTGCACTTCGATCCGGGAAAGATTCGGAAAGATCGATGTGCTTGTCAACAATGCCGGTATCGCGCAGATCAAACTGTTTACAGACATCACGGAAGAAGAATGGGACAGGATGTTCGATGTCAACGTGAAAGGGGCTTTTCATTTCTGCAGTGAACTGCTTCCGGGCATGATTTCGGAAAAGTCGGGAAGCATCGTCAATATTTCGTCGATGTGGGGAATCACCGGAGCTTCCTGTGAAGTTCACTATTCCGCTTCAAAAGCGGCTCTGATAGGGATGACGAAAGCTCTGGCAAAAGAGACCGGCCTTTCGGGAATACGGGTGAACTGCGTCGCTCCCGGGGTCATCGAAACCGATATGAACAGCGAACTCGATGAAGAGACGAGAGCATGTCTGAAGGAAGAGATCCCTCTGGCCCGCATGGGAAGCGCGGAGGAAGTGGCTCGTGTCGTACTGTTTCTCGCCGGAGAAGGTGCATCGTATATCACCGGCCAGGTGATCAGCGCCGACGGCGGGATGGTCATCTGAAAGAAGATTCGGGGGATGAGAAAAACATCGTGTTTTTTATCAAAAATTTCAAATCCGAAAAAGAGGACGTCTCCGCCAGGGAAACGTCCTCTCGTATTTTTTGTTGATCTCTGTGCCGTATATGCATATGCATGCAGTTCAGCTGCTGAATTCTAGAACATGTCGTCCATGGAGTAGAGACCATTCTTTTGCTGGATAATAAATTTTGCAGCCGCGATGGCGCCGTTGGCAAAGATATCGCGGGAATAAGCAGTATGCTTCAGCTCGATGACTTCATCGGGACCGGCGTAAATGACGATGTGCTCGCCAGGAATCGTTCCGCCTCTCACCGCGTGGATTCCCAAATCTGTCATCTCGAATTTGTCGTCTTTTCCGTGTCTGCCGTAGATATAATTTTTCTTTTCCTGGCAGGCGTCGCTGACTTTGTCGGCCAGCAGAATCGCAGTACCGCTCGGAGAATCCAGTTTTGTGGTGTGATGTTTTTCTATGATTTCCACGTTGAATTTTTCTTCCAGCACCGGAGTGATGCTGGTGATGGCCTTTGCCAGCGCGTTGATGCCGATGGACATGTTAGCGGAGCGGAAGACGGGTATTTCTTTGGATGCCTGTTCCAGCATGGCAAAGCACTCGTCATCGAGAGCTGTGGTCGCTACTACGATCGGTGTTTTCGCGCTGACGGCGTAGCGCAGAAGATTCGGAACGGCACTGTAATGGGAAAAGTCTATGATGACGTCGGCTTTTACGTCGCATTCATCCGTGGAAGAGAAAACAGGATAATCCGACTTCACTTCACCGGTAGCGTCGATTCCCGCAGCCACCTGCATATCTTCTCCTGCGGCGATAATGCGGGTAAGAACCTGCCCCATCCGTCCATTGCAACCATTGAGAATGATGTTTAACATGAGATTTCCTCCTGTAAAAATATGGGAAAATATCGTTTCTGTCAGAAAGATTCAGAAAGCCGGAGATCAGAGAATACCGAAAGCTTTCAGTTCTTTTCTGAGAAGTTCCATTGTGGATTCTTCCGGTTTGCAGAGCGGAAGACGGAAATTCATCTTCGATTTTCCCATGAGCTCCAGAGCAGCCTTGACCGGAATCGGATTGACTTCCGCGAAGAGAGCATCGATGAGCGGCTTTGCTTCCAGCTGGAGGCGGATGGATTCTCTGATGTCGCCATCGAAGAATTTCTGCACGATGTCGTGCGTCTGCTTCGGAGCTACATTTGAGAGTACAGAAATTACACCGTCGCCGCCCAGAGCGAGAAGCGGCGTGATCATATCGTCATTACCGGAGTAGATAGAGAAATCTTCCGGAACGAGTCTTGCGATTTCCGCACACTGCGTGATATTTCCGCTGGCTTCTTTAATAGCGGTGATATTCGGATGTTTAGCCAGTTCCACGACGGTGGCAGGCTTGATATTTACACCTGTTCTGCCTGGAACAGAATACAGAATCATTGGAATATTGACGCTGTCGGCGATGGCGTAATAATGCTGAATCAGCCCTTTCTGGGTCGCTTTGTTGTAATAAGGCGTAACCTGGAGCAGTGCATCAGCACCGGCTTTTTCAATTTCCTTGGAGAGATTGATGCCGTGCTTCGTATCGTTGCTTCCTGCTCCGGCGATGACCGGAAGCCGGCCCTTGACTTTATCCACACAGTATGCCACGACTTCGATCTGTTCCTCGTCGGTCATGGTTGAGGCTTCTCCTGTTGTGCCGCAGGAGATGATCGCATCTGTGCCTTCTGCGATCTGCCATTCGATGAGTTCCCCGTAGTTGTCGAAATCTACGGATCCGTCTTCTTTGAACGGTGTGACGATGGCGACACCGGCACCTCTGAAAATAGCCATAATGTACCTCCTTGATAGTCTTATTTGCCGATTTTGTCCAGCAGGAGTTCTGCGATCTGTACGGCGTTAGTGGCAGCGCCCTTGCGGATGTTGTCTGCCACCACCCAGAGATTGATACCGTTTTCTACGCTGAAATCACGTCTTACTCTGCCTACATAGACTTCATCTTTGCCTGCGATGTCACGTGCCAGAGGATAAACACTGTTTTCTGTGTCATCCAACAGATTGCATCCCGGAGCATTTGCGAGAATTTCTTTTACTTCCTCAATCTCAAATGGTTTTTCAAATTCGAGATTAATGCTTTCACTGTGACAGGAGAAAACCGGTACCCGAACAGTAGTAGCTGTAACTTTGATATTGTCGTCGCCGAGAATTTTGTGTGTCTCGTCGATCATTTTCATCTCTTCTTTCGTATATCCGTTTTCGAGGAACACGTCGATCTGAGGCAGACAGTTTCCTGCGATAGGATGAGGATATGCGCTCATGATGTCATTGCCCTTGAGACCTTCTTCCAGATCGCGGATTCCTTTGATTCCCGAGCCGGATACCGCCTGATAGGTGGAGTATACGACTCTTTTGATTCCGTATCTGTCGTGAAGCGGTTTCATCGGAACCATGGCCTGAATGGTAGAGCAGTTCGGATTTGCGATGATGCCCTTGTTCCATTCGATATCCTGAGGGTTTACTTCGGGAACTACGAGAGGAACTTCCGGATTCATTCTCCAGGCGCTGCTGTTATCGACGACAACGCAGCCGTGCGCCGCAGCTACCGGAGCAAATTTTTCGCTTGTGGAACCGCCTGCGGAGAAGAGAGCGATGTCGATGGGTTTATCGAAAGAATTCTCGGTGAGTTCTTCGAGAACGTAATCTTCACCTTTGAATTTTACAGTTTTACCAGCAGATCTGTAAGATGACATTACGTACAGATTTTCGATGGGAAAATCTCTTTCTTCCAGCACTTTCAGAAAAGTGCTTCCTACGAGACCGCTGGCCCCTACTACAGCAACATTAGGTTTTTTCATCGATAAAGTCCTCCAATGTATATATATTTTTTATAATTAGTTTATGAATTTCGCTGATTACAGCGCAGAATTATCATATTATTATATACTTTTCATTGGTGAAATGGAATACAAATGAGAAAATAAAACAATGGTATGATGAAAATCATATGGCTTCTCGCATGTCGGAATCTGACGAAACGGGAGAAAGAGGAGGGGGTAAAATGACGGCAGAAAGCTGACAAATGAGATGTACTGTGATAAAATATATAAGATTTTTTGGAATTAATTTTTTGTTTTAAGAAACTGTTTGACAGACTAACTGACAGGGGGTAACAGAAATGAGTATGATTGAATCGATAATCCTCGGGCTCGTTCAGGGCCTTTCGGAGTTTCTGCCTATCAGCAGCTCCGGGCATCTGGCTGCACTTCAGAACTTTTTCGGAATAAGCTCTGAAAATGTACTGACTTTTACGGTGATGCTGCATTTCGGCACATTGGTCGCCATTTTTGCGGCTTATTGGAAAGACATCATCGACCTGATTATTGAGCTTTTCGCTACACTGAAAGATATCTTTACAGGAAAAGGCATCCAGATGAACAAAAATGAAACGAGACGTCTGGGTGTGATGATCGTAATCTCAACAATTCCTACGGCAATTATCGGTCTTTTATTTAATGATTTTTTCGAAACGCTGTATTCTTCGATGCTTTTCATAGGCGTTGCACTTCTCGTTACAGGCACATGTCTCTGGTTCGCAGAACGCAAGGGCGGCGGCACGAAAGGTGTAAAAGAGATGACGATGAAAGATGCATTTTTTATCGGAATCTGTCAGTCCGTAGCTATCTGCCCGGGTATTTCGCGTTCCGGATCTACCATGGTGGGAGGTCTTCTATCGCGCTTTAACCGGCCGCATGCGGTGAGGTATGCATTTTTGATCTCTATTCCGTCGGTTTTAGGAGCTTTTCTGATGGAACTCCCGTCGGCTGTGGATGCGGCTTCCAGCGAGCAGGGAGTAGGTATGGGCGTCATGATCGCGGGTATCGTCGTAGCTGCGGTATCGGGTTATGCAGCGATCAAAGTAATGATAAAAGCTGTGACAAATGAGAAATTATTTTACTTTTCAATTTATACTTGGATTGCGGGTCTTTTCCTCATCGGCTATTCCGTATTCAGCGCGCTGGCATAAAGTGTATGTGGAGAACCGGGCCCCTCTGCCCATGCGGAGAAAGCCTGTGAGAGACGGAGGTTTGTATGGCTGATACAGACAGTACAAAGAAAAAAACGCCTGCGGGCGGCCGCAGGGAAAATACGAAGAAAGCTTCTTCGAAGACCGGAAGCGGCAAATCTTCTTCCGGAACTGCGAAGAAAAAGGAATCTTCTGCGAAAACATCGGGAAGCAGTTCCCGGCTCCGGGACGAAGTCACGGCGATTCTTCTTCTGGCGGCAGGAGTTTTTCTCATGGTTTCAGTGCTGACGACAGCGACGGGAAAGTTCGGTGAAGTTCTGTCCCACGTGCTGAAAGGACTTTTCGGCATAGGAGCTTATATTCTTCCGTTTTATATCATTCTCTACGCAATTCTGATTCTCCGGAGGCGGATGGCGAGAGTAAGTTTCAGAAGCATTTTCTTTTTCGTGCTTATGTACCTCGATCTCGTGACTCTGAATGCGGTCCGGTTTGATGCGGTGAAAGCGTCCCGATTCAGCGCGGAATACCTGAGAGATATGTACATATCGGGGACTTCCCTGGACAGTGCAGGAGCTGTGGGCATGGCGATAGGATGGCCGGCAGTCAGAGCAGTAGGAATCGCGGGTCTCGTCATCATCTGTACGGCGATTCTGGCAGTGTCGCTTCTGCTGCTTATCAACACGCCGATTTCGGCATTTCTGGACCGGCGGAGAGAAAAGAAGCGCCTGCATGCGCTGGAGAAAGAAGCGGCGTATAAAGAGGCTCAGGCGCGTGAGAGAAAAATCGAGGAACAGAAAGCGAAAAACGGAAAGAAAAAAGAAGAAAACGAAAATGACGCGGGAACGGTCGGGCTGCTTTCCTCTTCTCCCGGCGCAGATCTCCCGGACGATTCTTCTGCTGAAAATAGAGCGACGACTCCGGAAAAGAAAGGCGGTTCTCCGATGGGGGACGCTTTTGACCGCCTTAAGATAAAGAGCATGGGACTGTTCCGCAGCGGGAGCCGGGAAGGTGACAAACAGGAAGAAGATCCTTTTCTGACGGAAAACAAACGGCAGATTCTCAAATATATGAATGACGACAATCTCTTTGACGGAGATTTCAGCGGAGATGAAAAATTCCGTGATGGTTATATTTTCGGCCTGAAAGAAGAGGATAGCGTTCTTCCGGCACGACCACAGGATGATTTTGAGCGGTTTTCCATCTTTTCCGGAGCGGAGGATTTGTCTTTCCGGACGGAAGAGGGGATGGCGCCTGAATCGGCTCCCGGGGCGTACGGCGATTCCGAAGCAGATGACCTGGCAGATCTGACAGGTTCCTGCACCGGAGGAAAAGCTCCGGAGGAAAGTGTGGACACAGCGGAAGACCTGCCTCTCACCGCACATTCCGATCAGAAGCTGTCGAAAGCAGAGATGAAAGCGGCTATGGCGGCAGGAGCCGTCGAAGTTGCGGAGGAAGCAGAAAAGAAGACTGTAAAAAAAGAATATCATCTGCCGCCTCTGACTCTGCTAAATGCGGTGAGAAAACAGGAAAACCGGAATCTCAGAATGGAACTGGCCGCCAAGGCTCATAAACTGGAGACGGTTCTTCACGACTTCGGCGTAAGCGCCAGAGTCATCGATGTAAAACAGGGACCTTCCGTCACCCGGTACGAAATCCAGCCGGATTCCGGTGTGAAGGTAAACAGTATCGTCCGGCTCGCCAACGATATCGCTCTGAATTTGGAAGCGAAAAGCCTGCGTATCGAAGCGCCGATTCCGGGAAAAGCGGCGGTGGGCATCGAAGTGGAAAACGAGAAAGCTTCCGTAGTGACGCTGCGGGAAATGATTGAATCCACGGAGTTTCAGAAGGCGGAATCGAAGATCAGTTTTGTGGTGGGTGAAGATATCGCCGGGAATTCCGTCGTGGCGGATCTGAAGAGCATGCCGCATCTTCTGATCGCCGGGTCTACCGGATCGGGAAAGAGCGTATGCATCAATTCGATTATCATGAGCATTCTGTATAAATCTACACCGGATGAGGTAAAACTGATTCTCATCGATCCGAAAGTGGTGGAACTGGGAAATTACAACGGAATTCCCCATATGCTGATCCCTGTGGTGACCGATCCGTCGAAGGCTGCTGCTGCGCTGGCCTGGGCTGTGCAGGAGATGAATGACAGGTACCGGAAATTTGCCGAAAACAGCGTGAGAGATCTAAAATCGTACAACGCAAAGATGGAGACGGGAGGTCAGACGGAGAATATGCTGCCGCAGATCGTCATCATCATCGACGAGCTGGCCGATCTCATGATGGCTGCTCCTTCTCAGGTGGAGGAATCCATCTGCCGTCTGGCCCAACTGGCACGGGCGGCAGGAATGCATCTCATCGTAGCCACTCAGCGGCCTTCCGTAGATATCGTCACAGGCCTCATCAAAGCGAATATCCCGTCGAGAATCGCTTTTGCGGTGTCTTCTCAGGTGGATTCCAGAACGATACTCGACCGCGCCGGCGCGGAAAAGCTGGTGGGAAAGGGCGATATGCTCTTTAATCCTATCGGAAAAGCGCAGCCGGAGCGTCTTCAGGGACCATTTGTCACAGATGACGAAGTCAACGCTGTGATCGAATTCTGGAAGGAGCAGGCGGAGGAATCGGACGCACCTAATCGGATCATGGAGTCCATCAATACCGCTAAGGTAGATATCAGCGATGATGAAGAAGAGGACGAGCTCCTCAATGATGCAATAGAACTGGTGGTAAATGCGGAGCAGGCTTCCGCTTCGATGCTCCAGCGTCGTTTTCGCATCGGATACAACCGGGCGGGACGTCTGGTGGACATCATGGAAGCCAGGGGTATCATCGGTCCCAGCGAAGGCAGCAGACCTCGTAGAGTTCTCATCACAAAAGAAGAATTTTACGGGGCGCCTCCGGAAGATGAAGTACCTGAGAGTGAACAGCCGCTTTACGATCAGTCGACGGGAGAACAGGATATATAATGAAGATTTTTTTTAATACACTCGGATGTTCGAAAAATACGGTGGATTCGGAAAATGCTGCGGCTCTTCTGGAAGAGAAAGGGCATATTATCGTGGATTTTCCGGAAGAAGCAGATCTGATCGTCGTGAATACCTGCGGGTTTATCAACGATGCAAAGGAAGAATCCGTGGATACCATCCTGGAGATGGCGCAGTACAGGGAAAACGGTGCGATTCTCGCTGCAACGGGCTGTCTGACGCAGCGCTATGCGGAAGAACTGCTGAAAGAAATTCCGGAGATCGATATTTTGCTGGGCGTAAACGAATACAGCAGATTTCCTGAAATTCTGGACAGGTATGCCGGGGAAAAGAAGCGCATATCAGCCGTGAGCAGGGAAGAAGACGTTTACTGTGAGATTCCGGTGCGGCGTCCGGAACCGGG
This sequence comes from Bacillota bacterium, assembly GCA_019420525.1. Lineage (GTDB taxonomy): Bacteria > Bacillota > Clostridia > Peptostreptococcales > Anaerovoracaceae > Alangreenwoodia. The sequence continues at coordinate 43,945 of JAHZHA010000016.1, read as the reverse complement.
GGCTTATTATTCTTACATAAAAATTTCAGAGGGCTGCGACAAGGTCTGTTCTTACTGCATTATTCCTTCCATCCGGGGCCATTACCGCAGCAGAAAAATGGAAAATATCGTCAGAGAGGCGGAATTTCTGGCGTCTTCGGGCTGTACGGAACTGATCCTCATCGCTCAGGATGTGACGGCATACGGAGAAGAACTGTACGGAGAGCCGGCTCTTCCGCAGCTGCTGAAAAAGCTCTGCAGGATTGACGGGATACACTGGATTCGTCTTCTGTACTGTTACGAGGATGAGATTACAGACGAGCTTATCGAGACGATGCGCAGCGAAGAGAAAATATGCAATTATATCGATATCCCTCTGCAGCACGTCAGCGACGATGTCCTTTCCGCGATGAACCGCCGTTCTACTTCGGAATCCATCCGCAATACCATAAAGAAGCTGCGAAAGGAAATACCGGATATTCATATCAGAACTACGTTTATCGCCGGATTTCCGGGAGAATCCGAGGAGGACTTTGAGGAACTTGCGGATTTTCTGGAGGAGGCGAGATTCGACCGTATGGGAGTCTTTGCGTATTCGCAGGAAGAGAATACCCTGGCGGCGGATATGGAAGGGCAGCTCGATGAGGAGACGAAAATCAGACGCAGAGATGAGCTGATGGAAATACAGCGGAGTATTTCCCTGGAAAACAATATCGGAAAAGTGGGAAGTATCTGTGAAGTGATCGTCGATGAACGGGAAGAAGACGGCACATATCTGGGAAGAACCCGGTTCGATGCGCCGGAAATCGATGACGGAGTGATCTTCACTTCCGGCAGAGATCTCGTTCCGGGACAATATGTATATGTGGAGATCACAGATGCTTTCGATTACGATCTGTCCGGGAAAGAAACGGGGCATCCGCAGGGAGAAACGGATGCAGACCGGACGGAAAGATAAATGCGCCGGCTGAGAGGACGGAACGCGACAGATCGGAAGGAGCGTCCGGATTCTGCAGCCGGATTTCGGAAAGAAAGGCGGGAAAGAAAATGAATCTTCCTAATAAACTGACGACGATGCGAATGGTGTTAGTCCCTGTTTTCATCGTCCTGTATCTCATGGGCTACAGTTACTGGGCGGCGGCGGTCTTCGTCATCGCGTCCGTCACGGATTTTCTCGACGGTCACCTGGCCAGAAAATACGATCTGGTGACCAATTTCGGGAAAATCATGGATCCTCTGGCAGACAAACTGCTGGTGACATCGGCTCTCGTCTGTATGGTCCAGACGGGAATCGTTCCCGGATGGATGGTCATCGTCATTCTCGCCAGAGAATTCGCTATCACGGGACTGAGATCGGTGGCTGCCAGCGAAGGTGTCGTCATCGCCGCGGCGTGGTCCGGAAAGATCAAGACGGTGACCCAGATGATCGCGATTATCTTCCTGCTCATCGGAAACTGGCCGTTTGAACTGCTGTCGATTCCGTTTGCAGAGATCATGCTCTGGATTGCGGTCATCATGACTGTATATTCTGGAGTGGAATACATCTACAAAAGCAGAGAACTTTTTAAATCGAGATAAGGAATACAGGCAGGTAACAGAAAATGAAATCAGCGATTATTTCAGTGGGAACCGAACTTCTCTTCGGGCAGATCGTCAATACCAACGCGGCGTATCTGTCCCAGGAACTGAACGAGATGGGTGTGGATGTGCTCTATCACTATACGATGGGAGACAATCCCGGACGTCTGAAGCGCGTTCTGGAATTTGCCATGGAGGACTGTGATCTTTTTCTCGTGACCGGAGGTCTGGGGCCTACGGAGGACGACCTGACGAAAGAGACGATCTGTGATCTTCTGGATGAAAAGCTCGTCCTGCACGAACCGACGAAGAAGATGATCGACGATTATTTCGAAAGAGTCTGGTATAAAAAGACGGAGAATAATTATAAGCAGGCTTATGTGCCGGAAAACGCGGTGGTTTTCCAGAATCATAACGGTACGGCTCCGGGTTTCGTACTGGAAAAAGAAGGAAAACTATTCATCTGTATGCCCGGAGTGCCGAGAGAGATGAAGCGGATGTTTCAGGATGCGGTAAAGCCGTATCTGATGAAACTGGCCGACGCTTATATCGTGTCCCGTTCTCTCAGAGTTTTCGGTGTGGGAGAATCCAGAGTGGAGACGATGCTTCTGGAATTTATCGACGGGCAGACAGATCCTACGATAGCCACATACGCCAAGGAGAGTGAAGTGGAAATCCGCATCACCTCAAAGCGCAGAAGAAAGAAAGAAGCCGTTGCAGCGGTAGACGAGATGGCGGAAAATGTAGCTCGGATTCTGGGAGACAGCGTGTTTACCATGGACGGAGAAGAACTCTACCGGGTGACGGCAAATAAAATGAAGGAAAAGGGCGTATCTCTGTCTCTCTGTGAGACGGTCACCGGAGGAGAAATCGCTGCGATGCTCAGCAGATATCCGGAGTATGCGGATATCCTGGATCAGTCGGTGGTATTGCCGGGAGAAGATGCGCAGATCAGAGAACTGTCGATTTCGAGAGAGATTCTGGATGAATATACGATTTTCAGTCCGGAGGCGGCGGAAGCTCTGACGGAGAGTATCTACCGGAAGACGGGAAGCGATATCTGTCTGTCGGTTACAGGAAACGCAGGTCCGGATTACTGCGACGGTGTGGAACCCGGAACTTTCTGTCTCTGCCTGCTTTACGACGGAGAAATGACGACGCGGCTCTATACGAAGGGTTTTCGGGAGCGGAATCTGGCCATCGAATTTATGGCGCGATGTGCTCTCAATGCTATCCGACTGATTCTCGATGGAAAATTGCCGTCCGACAAGCTATAATTACCGCAGTATTTTTTCCACCTGAGCTTGCAGGAAGCCCGCGCAGACGGGAATTGTGTGTAAAATGAAAAATATGGCCGTACAGACGGCGAAGGAAGAAAAATGAGATCCGGGAAAATTGCTGATGCAGATAATCCCGGATTTCGCTGCTTTTTGGCTGTCTGTCTTCTTTCCATTTCGTCAGCGGGCTGCTCCTGTAGCAGATATCTCAGGATGAAAGACGTGAAATAAATTTACAGATATTTACAAAATAATCGTGCGGTGGTAGAATAAAAACATCTTGACCGGGATATGAAAAAGAGTTATTATAAGCTTAAAATAGAACGAATGTTCTTTTAAATAAGACGCACAATGAAAGGATTGCATAGATATGGCTGCATCGAATAAGACGACGACAAACAGAACCACCGGCGACAATTTCGACAAAGATAAAGCGCTGGAAGCGGCGCTCCAGCAGATCCAGAAGCAGTATGGCAAGGGCGCTATCATGAAATTGGGGGAAAGCGGAGGGATGAATATCGAGACGATCTCCACCGGCTCCATCAGTCTGGATATCGCTACGGGGGTTTTCGGTATTCCCAAGGGACGTATTACGGAGATTTACGGGCCGGAATCTTCCGGAAAGACCACACTGGCGCTCCATATCGTGGCGGAATCCCAGAAGACGGGAGGGCGCGCTGCCTTTATCGACGCGGAACACGCTCTCGATCCCGAATATGCTGCAAATCTGGGCGTAGACGTGGGAGAACTTCTCGTAGCTCAGCCGGATACCGGAGAGCAGGGTCTGGAAATCTGCGAGATGCTGGTGCGCAGCGGAGCTGTGGACGTCGTCGTCGTGGATTCCGTGGCGGCGCTGGTGCCTAAAGCGGAAATTCAGGGAGAGATGGGCGACAGCCACGTGGGTCTTCACGCCAGACTCATGTCGCAGGCTCTCAGAAAACTGGCCGGCGCCATCAATAAATCGAATGCTGCCGTCATCTTCATAAATCAGCTGAGAGAAAAAGTGGGCATCATGTTTGGAAATCCGGAGGTCACTACCGGAGGAAGAGCTCTGAAATTCTACGCCACCATGCGTATGGATGTGCGCAGGATAGAAAGCATTAAATCCGGAGATCAGATCGTAGGAAACCGGACGAGAGTAAAAATCGTGAAAAATAAAGTGGCACCGCCGTTCAAACAGGCTGAATTCGATATCATGTACGGAAAAGGCATCTCCCGGGAAGGCGATACGCTGGACTGTGCGGTGGAACACAAGATCGTGGATAAGGCCGGTGCATGGTACAGTTTCGAAGGCAACCGCATCGGACAGGGAAGAGAAAATGTAAAACGCTATCTGGCGGAAAATCCGGAAATTCTCAATCGCATCGAAGCTATGCTGATGGAATCCATCCGTCCCGAGCCGAAAAAAGAAGAGCAGGAAGAACGCATGGAAAACGACATCTTTCCTCCGGAGGATCCCGCTGATTTTCTGCCGCAGATCGATCCTGAAACAGGCGAGATTATTGAGTGACAGATCGCGGAAAACCGCTTCCGGAGAATCTCTTTCCGAACAGAGAAAAATTATTGACAGAAGTATTTCTTCTGTGATAATATAATTCGGTAAGCCGCACGAGAGGGGCGAAGCAGAAAATGCCGAAAGGCTGCCCTGACGGCGAGTCCGGGAAGAGGAGGTAAAAATCATGTACGCAGTTGTAGAAACAGGCGGTAAGCAGTACAGAGTTCAGGAAGGCGACGTAATCAGCGTAGAAAAGCTGAACGTAGAAGACGGCGCAAAGGTCGTTTTCGATAAAGTGCTCGTTGCAGGCGAAGGCGCTGACATCAAAGTCGGAAAACCTTATATTGAAGGCTGCACGGTAGAAGGTACTGCAGTAGAAAGCGGAAAAGGCCCTAAGGTAATCATCTTCAAGTACAAGGCGAAGAAAGACTACAGAAAGAAGCAGGGTCACAGACAGCCTTATACTTCTGTCAAGATCGAATCACTCAATATCTAATCGATTCTGACACGATGGAGTTTTGATGAGCCGGACAGGCCCGGAGAACTTCATACAGGCAAATTTGAGGATCTGTAATTTTCAGATTTTCTATCGGATTCTATTTCCGAAACAGATAATCTATGTTATAACAGAGACAGCACAGGATAGAGGAGGTGTGGTCATGGCAAGTAAGAAGGGTGTCGGTAGCTCGAAGAACGGTCGAGACAGTGAGTCGAAACGACTGGGAGTAAAGAGAGCTGACGGTCAGGTAGTAAGCGCAGGCAGCATTCTCGTTCGTCAGAGAGGCACGAAGTTCCATCCGGGAACTAACGTAGGCAAAGGCGGAGACGATACGTTATTCGCCAAGGTTGACGGTACCGTCAAATTCGAAAGAGAAGGCAAGTCCAGAAAAAGAGTAAGCGTTTATCCGATCGAAATCGAAGCTTAAAACATTGAAAAATCAGAAAGCCCCTATTTTTAGGGGCTTTTTTCTTGATACAGAAAAAAGAAATTTCACAACCGCGCCCGGAGGGTGCGGACCGGCAAAAGACGGGAGGCAGAAATGTTTGTAGACAGAGCCAGAATCACGGTAAAATCGGGTAAGGGCGGAAACGGCTGCGTATCGTTCCGCAGAGAACCTTTTGTGCCGGAAGGCGGTCCAGACGGCGGTGACGGGGGAAAGGGCGGAGACGTCATCTTTGAAGCCAACAACAGCTACAGAACGCTGATGGATTTCCGCTACAAAAAGAAATACGAAGCTCCTGCCGGCGAAGACGGCATGAAAAAGAAAAAATACGGAAAAAGCGGCGAGGATCTCGTCATTATGGTTCCCCCGGGTACGATGGTCATCGACGAGCTCACGGGACTTGTGATGAAAGACCTCGTCCATCACGGCGACCGAGTGGTGGCGGTCAAAGGCGGAAAAGGCGGAAAAGGAAACGTGCATTTTAAAAATTCCGTCCGTCAGGCTCCGAATTTTGCGGAAGCGGGGGGTGCAGCCAGAGAGAGAACGATTGTCCTGGAGCTGAAGCTCATCGCTGACGTGGGACTTCTGGGATTTCCCAACGTGGGAAAATCGACGTTTTTATCGGTTTCCACCAGCGCAAAGCCGAAGATCGGAAATTATCATTTCACGACGATCACTCCGAATCTGGGCGTCGTTCATCTCTATGATTCCAGTTTCGTCATGGCGGACATTCCGGGACTCGTGGAAGGTGCCCATGAAGGAACCGGTCTGGGACTCGATTTTCTCAAACACGTGGAACGCACGAAGGTCCTGATTCATGTGGTTGATATCGCAGGATCGGAAGGAAGAGATCCTATCGAAGATTTTGATAAGATTAACGATGAATTGATCAAATATTCGGAAAAAGTTTCAAAAAAACCGCAGATTGTAGTGGGAAACAAGTCGGATCTCATTTTCGACGAAGAAAAGGCCGAAGAATTCCGGCGTTATGTGGAAGGAAAAGGCTATCCGTTTTTCCTGATGTCGGCGGCCACCTCTCAGGGAATTAAAGAGGTGCTGGCTGCAGCTCTGCAGGCGCTCAGCGAGGTGGAAGAAGAGGAAGAAATCGTGGAATATCTCGAAGAAGACTTTCACGGTGAAGATCCGGATTACAGAGAGATTTACACGTATGTCGACGAAGAGGACGGCGCTTATGTCATAGAGGGAAAACAGCTGACCAAGATTTTCGACTCCACCAATTTCAACGATATGGAGTCTCTGCGTTATCTCTACCGTTATATCGAAAAGAAAGGCGCTGTTGCCGAGCTTAAGGAGCTGGGCCTTCAGGAAGGCGATACAGTCCGGATCAAAGATTACGAATTTGAATATTCGGAAGAGTGAGAACGACGCAGCGGAACTAGCGGCGATTTTTTCGTGTGCAGAGAGAAATAAAAAAATCTTTCGTCAGGTATAGGAAAGATGAAATTATTTTTGTATACTGTATAAATAGAAAATAAACATGAGACATCTGAATTCGCAATATTATTATTGAAAGAAAGGATGGCGGAGCATGGTTACACGAGAAATGTATGAAGAAGCGGAAATGAAAAGGCTGGCACCTTGGGCGACAAAGTCAGCGGAGTCGAAAGGCCGCCTTGAACAGGAGACTCCCTGTGAGCTGAGGACCGCATTTCAGAGGGATAGAGACAGGATTATACATTCCAAAGCGATCCGCCGTCTCATGCACAAGACGCAGGTATTTCTCTCTCCCGAAGGGGATCATTTCCGTACCCGTCTGACGCACACCATGGATGTGGCACAGATTGCCAGAACCATCGCTCGGGGGCTTGCTCTCAATGAGGATCTGACGGAAGCCATCGCGCTGGGACACGATCTGGGACATACGCCTTTCGGCCATAACGGCGAAGAATACCTGGCCATGCGTCATCCCGACGGATTCAATCACAATGTTCAGAGCCTGCGTGTGGTGGATATTCTGGAGAGCAGACCGGGAAGCCGGGGGCTGAATCTCACCGCGGAGGTGAGGGACGGCATTTTGTATCATTCCGGCCCGGGAATGCCGTTTACACCGGAAGGGCAGATCGTCCGCTTCAGTGACCGGATCGCTTATATAAATCACGATATCGATGATGCGTTGAGAGCCGGCGTCATACGGGAGAATGATCTTCCCGGAGACTGTATCGCATGCCTTGGAGGAGATCACAGATCGCGGATCAACACGCTGGTGCTGGATGTGATCCGGTCCAGCGAAGAGCAGCAGCAAGTCTGCCAGAGTGAAGACTGCAGTTATTATATGAATAAGCTGCGAGACTTCATGTTTGAGCATGTGTACAAAAGCAAAGTGGTAAAACAGGACGCTGAGCTTGGAAAAGTAAAGCATTTGATCTTTTCACTGTACGATTATTTTATGGAACATCCGGAAAAGATGCCGGACGAGCATATCGAAATGCTGTATCTTTACGGACCGGAAGAAGTCGTAAAAGATTATATTGCGGGGATGACAGACCGGTATGCTATCAAAATATACAAATCGCTGTTTGTTCCTGCAGGATGGCAGACCGACGTACAGCGCTCATGATTCATGCCGTTTTCCCGTCGGACTGACCGGAAAATGATATATTTCTGTGGAAATTCTGAGGAAATAAAAAAAATAAAGGAATCCTGACTTTTGTGTCGAATAAACAAAATGTGGAGGGTTTATATTGAGCGGCAACAATTTAGCAGAGGAAATCAAAAGCAGGTGTAACATTATCGATATTGTGGGACGCTATGTCGAACTCAAAAAGGCAGGCGGAAGTCATAAAGGGCTGTGTCCGTTTCACAACGAAAAGACACCTTCTTTTGTTGTCTCTGAAAGCAGGCAGTTTTTTTACTGCTTTGGATGCGGCGCGTCCGGTGACGTGATCTCCTTTTTGATGAAAATCGAAAATATCGATTTCCACACGGCGATCACAAAGCTGGCAGAAGAATACGGCGTAGATATGGATCGATTCGGATACCGGAACGAAGGGAAAAAGAACCGGATTTTGGAGATGAACCGTGAAGCGGCTGTTTTCTTTTATAAAAACCTGACAGAAAAGGCAAATCCCGGATATGAATATATGAAACGCAGAGGACTGGATCCCAGGACGATTGCCAGATTTGGAATCGGCTTTGCGGAAGACGGCTGGCACGGACTCATGGATCACCTTTTGCAGAAGAATTATCCGGAGGAGATGATGTACGAAGCCGGACTCGTGTCGCGGTCAAAAGGCAGAACGTTCGATAAGTTCCGCAACCGCGTGATGTTTCCGATTTTTAACACGAGGGGGAAGGTCATCGGATTCGGCGGCAGAACGCTAGGGGATGGTGGACCGAAGTATCTGAATTCTCCGGAGTCCAGCGTGTTTTCAAAAAAAAATAATCTCTACGGGCTCAATCTTACGAGAAAGAATATAAATGAAAGCAATTGTGCTATTCTCGTGGAGGGCTATATGGATCTCGTCTCGCTGTACCGCCACGGTGTCACAAATGTGGCAGCTTCGCTGGGAACGGCGCTGACGGATCAGCAGTGTTCGCTTCTGAAGCGGTATACCGAAAATGTGGTGCTCGCCTATGATGCGGATGCCGCGGGGCAGAAAGCTGCGCTGCGCGGAATCGAACTGCTGAAAAAGGCGGGAATCTCCGCAAAAGTGCTTCATATATCCGACGGAAAAGATCCCGACGAGTTTATTACGAAAAACGGACCGGATGCTTTCCGGAGTCTGGTAAGTGAAGCTGTTCCTTATGCGGAGTACAGGATTTCTGTGATCAGAGAAAAATATGATCTGTCGACTGCGGAAGGAGGAATCGGATTTCTGAAGGAAATACGCCAGCTCCTGTCGGAAATGAGTCCCGTGGAGGCGGACATTTACATAAAAAAAATCGCAGGAGATACCGGAATTTCCGAGAGCGCCATCCGCAGGGAGGTCAACGAAGCGGAGGAAGCCGGACGTCAGAGACAGACGGTGACAGTGCGGCCGCGCCGCATGCCGGAACGGGAAAGTGACGGCATCAGAAAAGCGGAAGGAGACAAAGCACTCCAGATGTATCTGATCAAACTGATATCCGTAAATCCCGATTATCTTTCACAGATCGGACAGTATGAATTTGTATTCGAGGATCCTTCTTATTATAGGATCTATCAGATGATAAAAAATGTTTATCTCGAAGATTCTGAGGTAGATATGAATAAGGTGTCTGACAGTCTTCTTCCGGAGGATGATATTCTGTTCCGTGAATCACTCGAAAAGGTGATCTTTCCGGAAAACAGCGATCAGGTTTTGCAGGAATGCATCGCTACGATCCGGATACAGCAGATGAGAAAGCGGCAGGAGGAGATTCTCCGCGTTCTCTCATTTCTCGGAGAAGAAGACGAAGACAGAGAAAAAGCCGATGCTCTGACAAAAGAGCTGATGAAGCTGCAGGAGACAATGCAGGACATAAAATAAGGATATGGAGTGGCTGACGATGGAAAACGAAGTAAACAATATGGAACAGCGCAAGGCAGAGTGTCTGTCTGTTCTCCTGGAAAAAGGCAAGGCGAAGGGGAACCTGACATATAAGGATATCTCTGACCAGGTGGATCATATCGAATTTGACAAGGATCAGATGGATGAGATCTATGATACTCTGATATCCAACGGAATCGAAATCGTTTCCGAAGCAGATCCTGAAGATTTTGAACTGAAAAAATTAGAAGACGATAAAGATGTGGATCACGATCTCGGCGATGACGGTGAGGAAGATCTGGAGGCTTCTCTCTCCAAAGGAATCGCTGTGGACGATCCGGTAAGAATGTATCTGAAAGAGATCGGAAAGGTTCCTCTTCTGACGGCAGAAGAGGAAATCGAACTGGCGAAGCGGATGGAGCAGGGCGACGAAGAAGCAAAGAAAAAGCTCTGCGAAGCCAATCTGCGTCTCGTAGTCAGCATCGCCAAGAGATATGTGGGACGGGGCATGCTCTTCCTCGATCTGATCCAGGAAGGTAATCTCGGACTGATCAAAGCGGTGGACAAGTTCGACTGGAGAAAAGGATATAAATTCAGCACGTATGCCACCTGGTGGATTCGTCAGGCGATTACACGGTCTATCGCAGATCAGGCGAGAACGATTCGTATCCCTGTTCACATGGTGGAGACCATCAACAAGTTAATCCGGATTTCCCGTCAGCTTCTTCAGGAACTGGGAAGAGAACCGACACCTGAGGAGATCGCTGTGGAGATGGATATCTCCGTGGAAAAGGTAAGGGAGATTCTCAAGATCGCACAGGAACCCGTTTCTCTGGAAACGCCGATCGGAGAAGAAGAAGACAGTCATCTGGGAGATTTTATTCCGGACGATGACGTGCCGGCTCCGGCAGATGCAGCCGCTTTTTCCATGCTCAAAGAGCAGCTGGTGGAAGTGCTCGATACACTGACGGAAAGGGAGCAGAAAGTGCTGAAGCTCCGTTTCGGTCTGGAAGACGGACGTGCCCGCACTCTCGAAGAGGTGGGACGCAGATTTGACGTCACGAGAGAGCGTATTCGCCAGATCGAGGCGAAAGCATTGAGAAAACTGCGTCATCCGAGCCGCAGCAAAAAATTGAAAGATTATCTCGAATAAAATATGAAATTGATATTATCGGAAAGACTGCAAATGATGGCCGATGCAGTGAGAATGGGAGATACGACAGCTGACATCGGCACGGATCACGGTTATATTCCCATCTGGCTCGTACAGAATGGGAAATGCGAAAATGTGATCCTGTCCGATATCAACAGCGGTCCACTTCGCAAAGCGAAAGAAAATATCGGAAAATTCCTGCCCAGCCGTACGTTCGACATGCGTCAGGGCAGCGGAATTTCCGTGCTGGCTCCCGGAGAAGCGGATACTGTCATCATTGCGGGGATGGGAGGAAATCTCATTCGTGATATTCTCACGGATGATCCCGAAAAAACGCTTAGGATACCGCGGCTCATTCTTCAGCCCAGAAATCATCCGGAACTTCTGAGAATATGGGTCCGGCAGACGCCGCCTTTTACAGTCCGTCAGGAACTTCTGGCGGAAGAGGACGGCAGATTGTGCGAGATCATCATTGCAGAAAATATGGAACTGACGGATTCCGATGCGGAGGATTTCAGGCGAAGAGCCGATGCCGCCGAAAGATTCCGGGAGTGTGCCGGTGTGCCGCAGGATATGACTTACGAACTGCCCATGGTGTATTTTTCGGAACACATTCGTTATGGAATGGAGTTTCTGCACAGAAAGGCCGAGGCAGAAGAACGCATTATCCGCAGAATAGAAAAGGCCGGAATGTCGCAGGCTTCCGCTCTGAGACTGAAGGAAAGCAGAGAACGCCTTGCCGTTTTCCGGCGCATCGAAAAGTGTGCTGGCGAAGGCGCGGCTTCTGAACTATGACGACAAAACGGGAAGGAAGAAGGATTATGGCAGATATCGGTACGATCGAAAAAGCTATGCGGCAGATCGCTCCGCCGCATCTGGCGGAAGAGTGGGACAACTGCGGTTTTCAGATCCGCTGTGACTCAGATCAGAATATAGAAAAGATTCTCGTATGTCTCGAGATTTCGGATGATATCATTACAGAAGCGATTCAGAAGAGTGCAGATCTCATCGTGACGCATCATCCTCTGATCTTCGGAGGAATCCGCTCGGTTGACATGGATGATATGACGGGAAGGTATGTTCTCCGTCTGATCCGGGCGGGGATTTCCGTCTATTCTGCCCATACATCCTTTGATTCCGCGAAAGACGGAACGAATCAGTATCTGGCAGAATGCCTCGGACTGGAAGAAATTTCGCCTCTGGTGCCGGCGGAAGACGGGGAAAGCGGAATGGGACGTTCAGGTGTTTATCGCCCACCGCTTCCTTTTTCCGAATTCGCTTTGCGGCTGAAAGACGCATGCGACGGTAATATATTCCGTATTTCCGGAACAATTCCGGAATTTGTCTCGAAAGTATCGCTTTGTACCGGAGCCGGTTCGGAATTCATCGGAGAGGCGGAAGAAAACGCTTCTGATGTTTACATCACCGGCGATGTGAAGTATCATGATGCAAGGACTGCCTGCGAAAAGAAATTCTGCATTATCGACGCCGGTCATTTCGGCACGGAGAATATCTTTACGCCGAATTTCGCAGGTCAGCTGAGAAAACTGTGTCCGCAGGATGTGGAAATTATGGAAGCGGAGTCGGATCTCGATCCATTCCGCCTGCTTTAAGATTCTGCGGATGCCTGAATACGGTAAAAAATGTGAGTAAGCCAGACAATCGCGTCGCATTGCGATGAGGAAAGTCCGAGCTCCTCAGGGCGAAGGTGCCGGATAACGTCCGGTGAAGGCGACTTCAAGGAAAGTGCAGCAGAAAAGAACCGCCGCTGTCTCAGCGGTAAGGGTGAAAAGGCGAGGTAAGAGCTCACCGGCGCGCCGGCGACGGCGCGCGTCCGTGTAAACCCCACCTGGAGCAAGACCAAGAAAGGGCACAAAAAGCGGCTGCCCGTCGCTGCCCGGTAGGTAGGTCGCTTGAGCGTACCGGTAACGGTGCGTCGAGAAAGATGATTGTTTAATACAGAACTCGGCTTACAGGTTTGCTCACATTTATTTTTTTGACCGGTTTGTTAACAGGAAAGACAGAAATCAGATATAATCAGATATAAGGATAATTCGTTTTCATGACGGGAAGAGCCGTATATCTTTTCCAGCGGCAGATTCCTTGTATTTTCAAAGGTATTAAGGAGGTTGACTATGGCATTCTTAGATAAGTTAAGTGATATCGGCAAGTCTGTCGCTCAGAAATCCGGCGAGCTGGTGGAAACCGGAAAGATTTCCATGGATATTAAAAAGAAAGAGAGAGATGCAAAGACTCTGAAATTCGAGCTGGGAAAATATATTTACCAGCAGTTTAAGAGCGGACAGGAAATCGACGAGAAAGTGAAGACGATCTGTTCGGAGATCGACGTGATTTACGCACAGATCGCGTCACTCGAAAAAGAAAAAGACGCTGTAGGCGTATCGAAGGACGATGATATTGAAGTGGTAGATGCGGGCGTTTCCGACAGCGATGATATAGAGGCGATTCTCGACGACATCGACCTCGACTGATTCTATACGCAAGAGAGGACGGACCTCGCGGGAGAGTCCGTTCTTTTTGTTTGATTTTTCACGGGAATGATTCATAAAATAGAGAGATGAGCAGGAAAAGGCAGCCGGCTCTGTGTGCTGCGCTGTGCGATTTCCCGGCTCCGGATTCTGCCGGAAGACAGAAGTGTCAGGGTAAAACGGCGGGTTTCCGGGTATTATTACAGAGAATAGCTCCTTATGAAGCGGGTCTCATGGGAGAAGAGGAAAATGATGAGAACGAATAGGGAATCTTTTCGGGAACACATCTTTCATCAGGAGGACTTCTGAAATATGAAATTAGGTATCGATGTAGGATCTACGACAGTAAAACTGGTATTGCTCGATGACGAAAACAAGATAATATATAAACGCTACGAACGCCATATGTCCAGCGTATTTGACAAGGTGGCGGAACTTCTGGAAGATTTCAGAAAAGAATATCAAGGTGAATTCCATGTGGTGATCACCGGTTCCGGAGGCCTCTCTCTGTCAAAGAAGCTTCAGATCCCTTTTGAACAGGAGGTCGTGACGTGTTCTGCGGCGGTGACACAGCTCATTCCGCAGACGGACGTCGTAATCGAGCTGGGCGGCGAGGATGCGAAAATCACTTTTTATGAAGGAACTGTCGAGCAGCGGATGAATGGGACGTGTGCCGGAGGTACCGGTGCGTTTATCGATCAGATGGCCGTTCTGCTGAATACCGATGCATCCGGACTCAATGAGCTGGCGAAATCGTATCAGACGATTTATCCCATCGCAGCCCGCTGCGGCGTATTCGCAAAGACAGATATTCAGCCGCTGATCAACGAAGGCGCTTCACACGAGGATCTGGCCGTTTCGATTTTTCAGGCCGTAGTCAATCAGACGATAAGCGGTCTGGCCTGCGGCAGAGTCATCCGGGGAAATGTGGCTTTTCTGGGAGGACCGCTGTCTTTCCTTTCGGAGCTGCGCAGACGATTTATCGAGACTCTGGGACTGACAGAAGATCACGTGATTTTTCCGGAGGATTCTCAGTATTATGTGGCGGTGGGCGCCGCTCTCATGTCGGAGAAATATCCGGCGGAAAATCTCGATACGCTGATCCGCCGCCTCAGTGAACCGGGAGAGGTCGACAGCAGCGATATGAAATATCTGCCGGCACTCTTCGAAAATGATGAAGAATACAGAAAATTTATACGGCGTCACAGTCAGCACCGCGTCGCCCGGAAGGATTTTTCACAGGTTTCGGGTCCGGTGTTTCTCGGCATCGATGCGGGTTCCACGACGACAAAAGCGGCTCTTACCGACAGCGAAGGAAATCTGATCTATACATTCTACAGAAATAACGAAGGCAGTCCTGTAGAAACGTCAAAAATCCTTCTTAAAGATATCTATTCGAAGATGCACGACGACATGTTCATCGCATATACGGTGACTACGGGGTATGGAGAGCATCTCATCAAAGCTGCGTTCGGCGCCGATTACGGGGAAATCGAAACGATCGCTCACTACAAGGCAGCCAGGTCTTTCCTGCCGGATGTCGATTTTATTCTCGACATCGGCGGCCAGGATATGAAGTGTATCAAGATCAAGGATGGGGCCATTTACAATATCATGCTCAACGAAGCCTGCTCGTCAGGGTGCGGCTCCTTTATCGAGACTTACGCCAAATCGGTGGATATGGACGTTGCCGATTTCGCCGCAGAGGCTGTTCACGCTTCGGAGCCTGTGGATCTCGGTACCCGCTGCACCGTATTTATGAATTCAAAAGTAAAGCAGGCACAGAAGGAAGGCGCTACCATCGGAGACATTTCCGCCGGTCTGTCGTATTCCGTCATCAAAAATGCGCTCTATAAAGTAATCAAACTCCGGGACGTGTCGGAAGCGGGCGAAAATATCGTCGTTCAAGGCGGTACTTTCCTTAACGACGCCATTCTGCGGAGCATCGAGACGATACTGGGGAAAAATGTAATACGTCCGGATATCGCCGGAAACATGGGCGCCTACGGAGCGGCTCTGATCGGCATCGAGAGATACGACGGAAAGACGCCGTCCGGCATCGTCAGCAGAGAAGGTCTCGATCGTTTTTCTATGACGAACATGCATACCCGCTGCGGTCTCTGTGAGAATAACTGTCAGCTGACCATCAGCAAGTTCAACGATGGAAGCCGCTTCATCACAGGCAACCGCTGTGAACGGGGTGCGGGACAGAGCAAAACGGCCGGAGACGATCTCAACCTGTTCCGCTATAAGTACGAGCGCCTGTTCGGATACGTACCTCTCAGCGAGGCGGAAGCTTACCGGGGAACGATAGGAATTCCGCGAGTCCTGAACATGTATGAAAATTATCCTTTCTGGTTTACTTTCTTTACGGAGCTGGGATTCCGGGTTATGCTCTCTCCGGCTTCCTCGAAGGAAATCTATGAGAAAGGCATGGATACGATTTCCTCCGACACGGCCTGCTATCCGGCGAAGCTTGTTCACGGCCACATCAAGGCTCTTATCGAATCGGGCGTCGGAAAAATCTTTTATCCGAGTATAAATTATGAACTCATCGAAGATGAAGGTTCAAATAATCATTACAATTGTCCGATCGTGGCCATGTATCCGGAAGTCATCGCCGGAAATATGGACGACGAACTGAATGCGGAGGGAGTGGAGCTGATTCATCCGTTCCTGCCGTACTATGATGACAAGCGTCTCGTCCGGCGTCTGACGGAAGAACTGTCCGGTATGGGGATAAAAGCTTCTGAAGTAAAAGCTGCTGTAGCGGCTGCCAGGGCAGAGGATGGGGCTTTCAAAGCAGACATCCGGAAGAAAGCCGATGAAATCATCGAATATATCGAAGAAAACGGGAAGAATGCCATTATTCTGGCAGGCAGACCGTATCATCTGGACCCGGAAATCAATCACGGCATCGATCAGGTTATCGCGTCTTTCGGATTTGCCGTACTGACGGAATCTTCCGTGGCTCACAGAGCTCACATCAACCGGCCGATACGGGTTCTGGATCAGTGGATGTACCACACGAGACTCTATCGGGCAGCCGACTTTGCCGGAACGCGTGACGACATCGATCTGATTCAGCTGAATTCTTTCGGCTGCGGTCTGGATGCCGTGACGACCGATCAGGTGGAGGAGATTCTTTCCGCACACAATAAATTGTATACGGTGCTGAAAATCGACGAAGGATCGAATCTGGGGGCGGTTCGTATCCGCATACGGTCTCTGAAAGCGGCCATCGATGAGCGGAAAGAGCACGAAATCCACCATAAGAGTGAAATCAGCGATTTCCAGAGAGTCGTCTTCACGGAGCAGATGGCGAAAGAGTATACCGTTATCATTCCGCAGATGGCTCCGATGCAGTTCGATCTTCTCGAGACGGCTTTCCGGGAGGCCGGCTACAATGCTGTCGTCCTGCCTGCTGTAGACAAAAATGCGGTGGAGACGGGACTGCGTTACATAAATAACGATGCATGCTATCCGACAATCGTCTCTCTGGGTCAGATCATCAGCGCTCTTCAGTCGGGAGAATTCGATCTGGACCGTACCGCTGTGATTATGTCCCAGACGGGCGGTGGCTGCCGCGCCAGCAATTATATCGCTCTGCTGCGCAAAGCGTTGAAAGAGATGGGGATGGAGCAGGTGCCGGTGGTTTCCGTGAACTACGTGGGACTGGAGAAAAATCCGGGCATGAAATTTACACCGAAGCTGATTTTCGGCGTCCTCTATGCCGTTTTGTACGGAGATCTCTTTATGCGCGTCACCAATGCCACGCGGCCTTACGAGGCGGAGCCGGGAAGCGTGGAAAAGCTCTACCGGAAGTGGAACGAGATCGCTCGTGAAAATGTCAGGGACCGCAGTTTTTCCAAGTTCAAAAAGAACGTGAAACAGATCGTAAAGGAATTCGATGAGATTCCGCTGCTCGATATCGAAAAGCCGAAAGTCGGCGTGGTAGGCGAGATTCTGGTGAAGTATCATCCGAACGCCAACAACGATATCGTGGGAATCATCGAGAGCGAAGGCGGAGAGGCCGTGGTGCCGGATCTGCTGGACTTTTTCATGTACTGCCTGAAAAACAATGATTTCAATTATGAGAAAATGGCAGGCAGTTATTCGATGCATATGTTTTCCAGGGTGGGAATGAAATTAATTTACCGCTATCGTGATGTGATCTCGAGAGAACTCGAGGCCAGCAGACGTTTTGAACCGCCGATGCACATAGACAAAATCGCAGAAAAGGCGGAGACGGTCACTTCTCTGGGAACGCAGTGCGGAGAAGGCTGGCTGCTGGCAGGTGAGATGACAGAACTGCTGGACAGCGGTGTGGAAAATATCGTGTGTCTTCAGCCGTTTGCCTGCTTGCCGAACCACGTTACGGGCAAAGGTATGATAAAACCGCTGAGAAAGCATAATCCGCTTTCCAACATTGCAGCTATCGACTATGATCCGGGCGCCAGCGACGTCAATCAGCTGAACAGAATCAAGCTGATGATGGCGACGGCTCATGCAAATCTTGAAAAGAAAAAAAAGGAGAATATTTAAAAATGAAAGCAGTGATCACTGTAATCGGACAGGACAAAATTGGCATCATTCATCAGGTAACCTCTGTTTTGTCGGAATATGATGTCAACATTCTCGACATCAATCAGACCATCATGCAGGAAGTATTTACGATGATGATGGTAGTCGACACTTCAAAGACGCCGGTATCTTTTGAGGAACTTCAGAAAAAACTGGAAGAAAAAGGAAAAGAAATCGGCGTATCGGTAAAGATCCAGCACGAAGGCATTTTCAATGCCATGAATGAGATTTAGGAGGGCATCCGTGATTAACGTAGACAAGATACTCAGCACTCTCAATATGTTCGAAAAAGAAAAGCTGGACTGCAGAACGATCACCATGGGAATTTCTCTTCTCGACTGCGCACATTCCAACGGCGAGATTGCGAGACAGAGAATGTATGACAAAATCACGAAAAAAGCGGAACATCTCGTATCCGTAGGGGAGAGCATCGAAAAGGAATACGGAATTCCTATCATTCACAAAAGAATTTCTGTAACACCGATGTCCATCGTGGCGGGTTCCAGCACGGACGACAATTACGTTGCGTTTGCGAAGATGATGGACCGGGCTGCCAGAGAGACGGGCGTCAATTTTATCGGCGGCTTCTCTGCCCTGGTGCAGAAAGGCTTTACGAAAGGAGACCGGATTCTGATCGAATCGATTCCAGAAGCTCTTAAGGAGACGGAATTCGTCTGCTCTTCTGTCAATGTCGGTTCCACGAAAACGGGAATCAATATGGACGCGGTAAAGCTGATGGGTGAGACTATCGTTAAGACAGCGGAACTCACGGCAGATCAGGACAGCATCGGCTGTGCAAAACTCGTGGTATTTGCAAATGCCGTGGAAGACAATCCGTTTATGGCAGGAGCGTTCCACGGAGTCGGCGAACCGGACACCGTCATCAACGTGGGAGTCAGCGGACCGGGTGTAGTCAAAGTGGCACTGGAAGCCTGCAAAGGCCAGCCCTTTGACGTGGTTGCCGATACTATCAAAAAAGCTGCTTTCAAGGTCACGAGAATGGGTATGCTGGTGGCCAGCGAAGCTTCCAGGAGACTCGATATGCCTTTCGGTATCGTAGATCTTTCACTGGCTCCGACGCCGGCGGTAGGCGACAGTATCGCCAGAGTTTTAGAGGAAATCGGTCTGGAGGCCTGCGGCGCTCCGGGCACTACAGCGGCGCTGGCGATGCTCAACGATGCGGTGAAGAAAGGCGGCGTCATGGCATCTTCCCATGTAGGTGGACTCAGCGGCGCATTCATTCCGGTCAGCGAGGATGAGGGAATGATCGCTGCAGTGAATTCCGGAGCTCTTTCCATCGAAAAGCTCGAAGCCATGACGTGTGTCTGCTCCGTGGGTCTCGACATGATCGCTGTTCCGGGAACTACGAGCGCGGCTACGATTTCCGGAATTATCGCAGACGAAGCGGCCATCGGCGTCATCAACAGCAAAACGACGGCGGTGAGAATTATTCCTGTCATCGGAAAAGACGTGGGAGACAGCATCGAAATGGGCGGTCTGCTGGGAACGGCTCCTGTCATGCCGGTCAGCAGATACAGCTGTGAGGATTTCGTTGCCAGAGGCGGCAGAATTCCAGCACCGATCCATTCCATGAGAAATTAGTATGATTCGTTGAATTTACATTTTAAATGTGCTATACTTCTTCGTGGAATTATGATGAAGCGGAAAACTTTCGCACCTGCTCTCTCCGATAAAGTCACAGGCGTTTGTTTTGTGCGGAAATTATAATGACAATAAACTGATTAAGGAGATAAAATACGAATGGGCAGACATGGTACGATTGCCGGCAGAAAAGCCGCGCAGGACGCGAAAAGAGCCGCAAACTTTACAAAATACGCTCGTGTAATTACAGTAGCTGCAAAAGCAGGGGGCGATCCGGATTATAACGTCGCTCTTAAACATGCTATCGACAGAGCAAAAGGCATCAATATGCCGAACGATAAAATTCAGAAAGCTATCAAAAAAGGTACCGGAGAACTGGACGGCGAACTTCTCACCGAAGGTTCGTTTGAAGGTTATGGTGCGGGCGGCGTAGCCGTCATCGTCGATGTGCTTACCGACAACAACAACAGAACGACAGCTTTCGTAAAGCATGCTTTCGACAAATACAACGGCAATCTCGGAAAGCCGGGATGTGTATCTTACATGTTCGAAAGAAAAGGTCTGATCGTCATCGAAAAGACCGATTCTGTCGACGAAGATGCGCTCATGGAAGTCGGCATGGAAGCGGGCATGGAAGACATGCAGGTGCTGGAAGATTCCTATGAGATCTATACTTCCGTGGAAGATTTCAACGCGGTGAGCGATGCGCTCAGAGAAGCGGGCTACGAATTTGTGGAAGCCGATGTGGAGTATCTTCCATCTATGGAATCGACTCCGACGGAAGAATCCGATATCAAAGCACTGAAAAAGATGATTGCGGATCTGGAGGAAAACGACGACGTCCAGAAGGTAACGACGAACTGCAGTCTCGATCTGGAAAACTGACTGAGAGACTGACAGCGCGCAGATACGGACCGAAAATTCCGCTTTCCGCCTGGAATTTACAGTTGTCAACAGCTCATATAAATTGTATTATAAGAGTAGAATAAAAGAAGTATCCTAGGATGTGCGTTATGGTCATGTAATTTAACCTACAATACGTTCACGGGAATTCGCGTTCCTTCATTCAGGGTCATGCCCTCCGCTTCGGCCGGGGGAAGATTCGATGTGAAGGACAGGGTACCCACCTATCAGGTGATAGGGAGTGAATTAGTGGCCAGACGGCATTTTGGGATACTTCTTTTATATATTACAGGTGGTGTTGACGTGACCCCGGTTCAGGGGCAGGGAGACATGATGATTTTATTCTATGAAACTCTATGAAGCAAAGGAGAAAGCCAATGGGATTCAAATCAGACATCGAAATCGCTCAGGAAGCAGAACTTATGCACATCAACGAGATAGCTGAGATTGCGGGTGTGAGTGAGGACTACCTCGAATTGTACGGAAAGTACAAGGCGAAGGTGGATTACAACATCCTGAATGACATGAAGGACAAAGAAAACGGAAAGCTCATTCTCGTTACAGCCATCAATCCGACTCCTGCCGGTGAAGGAAAGACGACCGTATCAGTAGGCCTCGGTGATGCGCTGAAAAAAATCGGAAAAAATACGGTAATTGCGCTGAGAGAACCTTCCCTGGGTCCTGTCTTTGGAGTAAAGGGCGGAGCTGCAGGCGGCGGCTATGCGCAGCTCATTCCGATGGAAGACATCAATCTGCATTTTACCGGTGACATACATGCTGTAACGACAGCAAACAATCTGATCGCCGCTATGCTGGACAACCATATTCAGCAGGGCAACAGCCTTGATGTCGACGTCAGAAGAGTCGTATGGAAGAGATGTCTCGATATGAACGACAGACAGCTCAGATTCATCGTAAACGGTCTCGGCGGCAAGGCAAACGGCGTGCCGAGAGAAGACGGCTTCGACATCAGTGTGGCCTCTGAAATCATGGCGATTTTATGCCTGGCCAGCGACATCGACGATCTGAAAGCGAGAGTGGGCAGAATTATCGTGGCATACACTCGCGACGGCAAGCCGGTGACGGCGGCCGATATCAAGGCACAGGGAGCTGTAGCGGCTCTGATGAAAGACGCTCTCAAGCCGAATCTCGTTCAGACTCTCGAACATACACCTGCTTTTGTACACGGCGGTCCGTTTGCAAATATCGCCCACGGCTGCAACAGTGTTATGGCTACGAAGATCGCACTGAAGCTGGGCGATTATGTGGTAACCGAGGCAGGATTCGGCGCCGATCTGGGTGCTCAGAAGTTTATGGACATCAAGTGCAGACAGAGCGGCCTCAGACCGGACGTAGTAGTAGTAGTGGCTACGGCAAGAGCACTGAAACTCCACGGTGGTGTGCCGAAGACGGAACTCAACAGCGAAAACGTGCCGGCTATCGAAAAGGGAATAGCCAATCTTCTCAAACATGTGGAAAACATGCAGAAGGTGTACGGAATGTCGGTAGTGGTAGCTATCAACCGTTTCCCTACCGATACAGAAGCTGAACTGAAATTTATCGAAGATAAATGTAAAGCGATCGGCGTAAACGTCAAACTTACGGAAGTATGGGGCAAAGGCGGAGAAGGCGGCGTGGCTCTCGCAGAAGAAGTCGTTCGTCTCGCAGAAGAAGGAAAGAGCAAATTTACCTTCTCTTACGACGATTCTCTGTCCATCAGAGAAAAGATCGAAGCCATCGCAACGAAAATCTACGGTGCCGACGGCGTCGACTTTATCGGCAAGTCGGCAGCGGAAATCGACACCATCGAATCGCTGGGCTTCAGGAATCTTCCGGTCTGCATCGCCAAGACGCAGTATTCTCTGTCGGACGATGCGAAAAAGCTGGGCAGACCTACCGGATTCCGGATCAGCATCCGCAGCGCAAAGGTTTCCGCAGGTGCGGGATTTGTCGTTGCACTGGCAGGCGATATCATGACGATGCCTGGTCTGCCGAAAGTTCCGGCTGCTGAAAATATCGACGTGGACAGCACCGGCAAGATTTCAGGATTATTCTAAGAAAATTCTAAGGAGATAAAGAGATATGCTCAACCGGACATGCAGAGAGTTTATCGATGTTCTGGCATCCAGGGAGCCTGTTCCCGGCGGCGGCGGCGCATCGGCGCTGACAGGTGCCATAGGCATCGCACTGGGAGCAATGGTAGGCGAACTGACGGTAGGAAAAGAGAAATATGCGGAGCATGAAGCGGAAATTTCCAATCTGATTTTCCGTTCACAGGAACTGATCCAGCAGTTTGATGAGCTGGTGACAAAAGACGCGGAGGCTTTTCTGCCTCTTGCAGAAGCGTATAAAATGCCGAAGTCCACGCCTGAGGAATCCGAAGCACGGGAACAGGCCGTCCAGGCGGCGCTCGTGGCTGCAGCGGAGGTGCCTCTCGAGATCGCGGAGAATTGTGTGAAAGCTCTGCGGATTCTCGACAGCTTTTCACTGATCGGAAGCAGGATGGCTGTCAGCGATGCGGGCACGGGGGCTGCGATCTGCCTTGCGGCGCTGAAGGGCGCCAGATTAAATGTACTCGTAAATCTGCAGCTCATGAAAGATAAAGAAAAGAGAAAGGAATTGTCCGATAAACTCGATGCGATTACGGATACAGGTATTCACCTTGCGGACATCACGTACGCCAGGGTGGAAAAGGCCTGCTCATAGCAGAGAAAGCGTATCCGCAAGGAATGAGTGAGGATATCTGGTAAAATATGACAGAAATTTTAAAGGGAAAACCGGTGTCGGATGCGGTCAAGGCTGATGTGGCTGACAGGGCTCTGAAACTGAAAAAAGAAGGTATTTCGCCTCTTCTGGTGATCGTACGGGCCGGAGAGCGTGAGGATGATATCGCGTATGAAAAGAGAGTTATCCGCAACTGCAGTGAGGTTCACATCGGTGTAAAGACGGCTGTATTTCCGCAGGATGTGCAGCATGATGTGTTTCTGCAGGCGCTCCGCGATTTTTCAGAGGACCCGGAGGTACACGGAATTCTCGTCCTCCGGCCTCTGCCGGAACAGATCAGCGACAGAGAAGCCGGAGCGGCGATCGATTCCGTTAAGGATATCGACTGCATGAATCCGGAGAATCTCAAAAAAATCTTTATTGGCGATACTTCGGCAGTGCCACCTTGTACGCCGGAGGCCGTGATCGAGACACTGAAATTTTATGGATACGAGATCCGGGGAAAAAATGTTGTGATTGTCAATCGAAGTCTCGTCCTCGGAAAACCGCTGTCCATGCTGTTTTTAAACGAACACGCAACGGTGACAGTCTGTCATTCCCGTACGGAGCACCTACCTGAGATCACTTCAAAAGCAGACATTCTGGTGGCAGGTGTGGGCAGACCGGAGTATTTCGGCGCCGAATATGTTTCTCCCGACATGACTGTCATAGATGTAGGTATTAATTTTACGGAGGAAGGGATGTGCGGAGATATGGACTTCCGCAGTGTGAAGGATTCGGTTTCGGCGATTACGCCGGTTCCGGGCGGTATCGGTACGGTGACGTCAGCCATTCTTCTGCGTCATCTCGTAGAATCCGCAGAATTATGCATAAAAAGCTGATCACCGGATCAGCGCCTGAGCAGTATTTTTTGATGATAGCCGGAAGGCCGGCGTCATACTAGGAGGTAACAAATGGCTAAAAAAACGACACTCTCTCTGAAAACGATGAAAGAAAACGGCGAAAAAATCACGATGATAACGGCTTACGATTATTCATCGGCAACTCTCGCTCAGAAAGCGGGCATCGACATGATCCTGGTGGGCGATTCTCTCCAGATGGTTATGATGGGAGACAGCTCTACCATCGCCGCAACTACGGACGACATGATTCATCATACAAAAGCAGTGATGGCAGGTGCCCCTGATACGTTTGTGGTGACCGATATGCCTTTCGGCTCCTGTTCGTCCGCGATGACGGCTATCGAAAATGCGACGAGGATCATGAAGGAAGGACGCTGCGACGCCGTGAAAATCGAAGGCGGTGTGAATATGGCGCCGATCATCAAAGCGGTGGTTGATGCAGGAATTCCTGTAGTCGGCCACATCGGTCTTACGCCGCAGACTACGTCAAAGCTGGGCGGCTTTAAGATTCAGGGCAAGGGAGAAGCAGCAGGAGAAGTTCTGAAAGATGCTCTGGCAGTTCAGGAAGCAGGTGCTTTTATGATCGTGCTGGAATGCGTTCCGGCGGAACTTTCTACGCTGATCAGCCAGAGACTCGATGTTCCTACCATCGGTATCGGTGCAGGGAACGGAACAGATGGACAAGTACTCGTCTATCACGATCTGCTGGGCCTGTTTGATAAATTTGTACCGAAATTTGTCAAGGTTTACAGAAAAATCGGCAGCGAAATCGAAGCCGGTATCAGCGAGTATATCGCAGATGTAAAGAATGGAACGTTCCCTGACGAAGCACACGCTTTCGGCGGGGTGACAAAGGAGGATCTGAAAGATCTATAAAAAGGAAGCTCGGAGAATTCTCTGACAGACAGAAGGAGTTGCCAAATCGATACAGATTGAGCGCCCCCCGGATCACATCATATAGTTCCGGGGGGCGTTTTTTTCGTGTGCGTCGCTTTTTCCTTTTGTCGGATGCGGGCAGAAAAAGTTTCAATTCCGATTTTTCATACATTTTACATTGTGTTAATATGGAAAGGGTGGAAATTTTAACAGGATGCGTGTAACATAGATATAAAAGTCATCTGAATCATCTGTTTTGCATGGCAGAATGTCTGTTTTGCCGTCATTTTTGTGTGTTCGGAATCAATTGTTAGGGAAGGAAAGTATGATCTATGAAGTGTGCAGTGATCGATATCGGCTCAAATTCAATGCGGCTGACTGTGTATAATGCGGAAAAAAATTCGTTTCAGATTCTCTTTAAAGAGAAGATAATGACGGCTCTGGCCGGATATGTTGAAAATGGAAAGCTTTCGGCAGAAGGAATAGATTCGGCCTGCAGCGCGCTGATGGAATTCAGGCATCGTCTCGATGTGCTGGAGATCACTGATGTCCATGTCTTCGCTACGGCCTCCCTGAGAAATATCTCCAATACAGAAGAAGCCGTGGAGGAGATCCGACGGGCGGTGGGATTTTCCGTCGAAGTCATCTCCGGTGAGGAGGAGGCTATGTACGGATTTACCGGGGCTTTGACAGACGTATCTCTGTCGGAGGGAGTTTTTGTAGATATCGGAGGGGCCAGTACGGAAATCTCCGTATTCTGTGAAGACAGAGTGCAGAAGGCTTTCAGTTTTCCTGTCGGTTCTCTGAAACTGTACCGTGAATGTGTCAAAGGAATCCTTCCGGGAAGAGGATCATTTCACCGGATGGAAAAAAGGATACGCGATGAAATCGACGGCAGCGTTTTTTCCTGTATCCCTGAAGGTGGCAGAATCGCCTGCATCGGAGGCACTTCCAGAGCCGTGATGAAGCTGGCCCGGAGAGTATATGCTCTGCCTGCCGGACAGAACCGAATCAGCGGAAGTCAGTTCGTACAATTGTGTGACAGGATATTCAAAACGGATAAAGATGCTTGTGATCTCATTCTCAAATCTGCGCCGGAACGGATTCATACGCTGATTCCGGGCATGATGATTCTGAAATATATCGCGGAGCAGTTTCATGCGTCTGAGATCACGGTCAGCCATTACAGCGTGAGGGAGGGGTATCTGTGTCAAAAAATTCAGAAGCAAATGTAGAAAAATATCTTTATACACAAAACAGAGAAATCAGTTGGCTGCGTTTCAATAACCGTGTCCTCGACGAAGCTGCGGACGAGACGGTACCGCTTATGGAACGTCTCAAGTTTATTTCGATTTTTACCAGTAATCTCGATGAATTTTTTATGGTGAGAGTGGGAAGCCTCTTTGATCTTTCGCTAATATCGCCGGATGAGATCGATAATAAGACGGGGATGACGCCTGCTCAGCAGCTGGAAAAGATATACAGAATGATACCGGAACTCATCGAGAAAA
>JAHZHA010000016.1:0-17449 GCA_019420525.1 Bacillota bacterium | reverse complement strand
GATGCTCTGTATCAGGAGGTTTCCGGGAAAATTTCAGAGGCGGGAATCAGTGATCTCGGCGAGGATCAGCTGAGTGAGGAAGAGCGCAAGTATATTTCACGTTATTTTAAGACGCAGATTCAGCCGGTATTATCTCCTCAGATCGTGGACAGCCATCATCCGTTTCCGCACCTCATCAGCAAATCACTCTATGTGGCGGCACTGCTCCGGGATAAGAAAGGTTCTGTATCTCTGGGACTGATCCATGTGCCTTCTTATGTTAAACCTTTCGTGCAGATGCCGGGAAATCCGGGACGATTTGTGCGTACGGAAAATATCATCTGCGCCAGGGCGGATGAGTTGTTCGGTTCTTACAAAGCCGAAGATTGCTGTGTAATCAGCGTCACGAGGAATGCCGATATCAATTTCGATGAGGAAAAGTTTGATGACTTCGACGGGGAGGATTTCCGCAGTCACATGAGTAAGCTCCTGAAGAAGCGCAAACGTCTCTCTATCATCCGTCTCGAGCTCAGCAACGAGGTGAAAGGTGAATTTCTGAAGCTGTTGAAAAAGAGAATTCACGTTGAGGATTATCAGATCTATGTAAGCAGGGCGCCTCTCAATATGAAATATGTCTTTGCACTGGAAGATATGATGCCGAAAGAATTGAAGACGGAACTGTGCTATACTCCGTTTCAGCCGCGGTGGCCCGAGGATCTTGAGGAGAAAACGAGTCTCATCCGGCAGATTCAGCAGAAAGACAGGATGCTTTTCTTTCCGTTTGACAAGGTCAGTCCGTTTCTCCGCCTGCTGAATGAAGCAGCGGAAGATCCGGATGTCATCTCGATCAAAATCACCATCTATCGACTGGCTTCCACATCAAAAGTGGCCCACGCGCTCTGCAGAGCAGCAGAGAATGGAAAGGAGGTCACCGTGCTCATGGAACTGAGAGCCAGATTTGATGAGGAGAACAATATCAACTGGTCGAAGGTTCTGGAGGATTCCGGGTGTCAGATTATCTACGGCGTAGAAGGATATAAATGCCACAGCAAGATCTGTCTGATCACACTCAAAAAAGGAGATGAGTTCAGTTATATAACTCAGATCGGCACGGGAAATTATAATGAAAAGACAAATAAGATGTACACCGATCTGAGCATGATGACGTCAGATCCGCAGATAGGTCTGGACGGCACAGTCTTTTTCCAGAATATGCTTCTGGGCAATCTCGACGGATCTTATGAAAAGCTGCTGACAGCACCGAAAGGCATTCGGCCGAAACTTCTGGAGCTGATTGACCGAGAGATCGAAAAGGGGGCAGAAGGATATATTTTCATCAAGGCGAATGCCATGACAGAGCGACGCATTATCGACAAACTTGCCGAGGCATCCCAGGCAGGCGTTCGAGTCGATCTGGTACTGCGGGGCATCTGCTGTCTGCTGCCGGGAATCGAGGGCTATACGGAAAATATTCACGTTACCAGCATCGTCGGAAGATTTTTGGAACATGCGAGGATCTACTGGTTTGGCAGAGGTGACAATGCACAGATCTTTATCTCTTCTGCCGATATGATGACGAGAAATCTGCGGAGGAGAGTGGAAATCGCATGTCCGGTACAGGATGCGGAACTCCGCTGGCAGATACGCAGGATCATCGAAACAGAACTTCAGGACAACGTAAAGGCGAGTTCGATGCTTTCCGACGGAACGTATCGGCGCAAGACAGGGAACGGAGTTCCGGTGGACAGTCAGGTGGTCTTTATGGAGAACAGCCTGCACAGAGAGATACAGGATACGGATACAGCGGAAGCGGATTCTGTTTTTCCACGGCATGGACTGGGAGAGACGCTGAGACGCCTGTTTTCACAGAAGAAAAACAGGAATGTTCAATAATATATTATGGTAAATCAAGTGAAAGACGGGACTTTTTGTTCCGTCTTTCGTGCGTTGTGCTTTCAATGTCTGAAATCTCCGCTGTATCGTTGCAGAAAGAAATAAAATTAAGAAAATATGTAAAATCTGTGTAAAGAAAATGAATGACAGTACAGAATATCCGTTTTATAATGTTGTGTGGCATATTTGAAGCAGAAAATACAGCAGAAATTTATTTTTGTTTACAGGAGGGATAGTTATGAAAGAACGCAGAAAAATGTCTCTTGCGGCTCAGATTTTTATCGGACTCGCTCTCGGTATCATCGCGGGGCTGCTCTTTATGGCGGGAGGGCTTACCGATTTTACGGTGGAGTATATCAAGCCTTTCGGTACGATTTTCCTGAATCTCATTAAATTTATCGTAGTTCCGATTGTGTTGACTTCTATTATCGTTGGGGTCATCTCCATGCGTGATATCAGAAAAGTAGGCTCCATCGGCTGGAAGACGATTGTCTTCTATCTCTCGACAACGGCCTGTGCCGTCGTCATAGGCCTCGTTTTCGCCAATATATTCAAAGGAACTTTCAAAGTGCTGCAGACGAGCGGTCTCGAATACGAAGCAGGAGAGCCTGTGAAATTTATGGATACGCTGGTGAATATCTTTCCATCTAACATCATTCAGCCGATGGTGGATGCCACGATGCTGCAGGTGATTGTCATCGCGCTGTTTTTCGGTTTCGGTATCATCCTGGCGGGTCCGAAGGCAAAGCCGCTGGCGGACGTGGTAACCAGTCTGGCGGACGTAAGCATGGTCATCATGGAACTCATTCTCAAACTTTCACCGATCGGTGTTTTCTGCCTGATTACTCCGGTAGTTGCAGAAAATGGTTCCGCAGTTCTGGGATCTCTGGCTATGGTGCTTCTGGCAGCCTATATCTGCTATGTGATTCACATGGCGGTCGTCTATTCTCTGTCTGTCCGGACTCTGGCAAAGATCAGTCCCATCGCGTTTTTCAAGGGAATGGCGCCTGCCATGGCGATGGCGTTCTCCAGCGCTTCGTCTGTAGGAACACTTCCTCTTAATATGGAATGTACAGAAAAGCTCGGAGCGAAGAGAGATATCGCCAGCTTCGTTCTGCCTCTGGGAGCTACGATTAACATGGACGGTACGGCGATTTATCAGGGTGTCTGTTCCGTATTTATCGCATCGTGTTTCGGCATTGACCTGACGCTGACCCAGATGGTCACGATCGTTCTGACAGCGACGCTGGCATCCATCGGAACGGCAGGTGTTCCGGGATCCGGCATGATCATGCTGGCTATGGTTCTTCAGAGTGTCGGTCTTCCGGTGGAAGGTATCGCTCTCGTGGCGGGAGTCGACCGTATCTTCGATATGGGAAGAACCACAGTCAATATCACGGGAGATGCGGCCTGTACTCTTGCGGTCAGCCGCATGGAAGAACGCAAGGAACAGAGAAAGCTGAGAAAGCAGAATGCGTCTGCCGGTTCCTCCGCGGAATAATACGGATGCAACAGAATCTGAACTGAAATAGAAAGAAAATATCTGAAATGGAATTAGGCTTCGAAACATTTCTTCTGGTGTGCCCGCTGTTATTTCTGGCGGGTCTGGTGGATGCTATAGGAGGGGGAGGAGGGCTGATCTCTCTGCCGGCTTATCTGCTGGCCGGACTTCCGCCTCATGCGGCAATCGCCACCAACAAAATGTCGTCCACCTGCGGTACGGCGGTGGCTGCACTCCGGCTTTTAAAAAATCATTACATCGATTTTCGCCTGGCTGCGCCTGCTGTCGCGGCCGGGATCGCAGGTTCCGCTGCGGGAGCGGGGCTGTCGCTTCTCGTCAGCGAAAAAATTATGACATATCTCATGATAATCATTCTTCCGGTCTGCGCTTTTCTCGTTCTGAATAAAAATATATTCAGCGACAGAGTTTCCGAAAAGCAGGTGAGCCGCCGGAAGATGTATATCGTCTCTACCGTGTCGGCTCTGGTGATCGGTGTCTACGACGGGTTTTACGGCCCGGGAACGGGAACCTTTCTCATCATCGCCTTTACCGTATTTGCAGGTATGGACATTCGCAGAGCCAACGGCCAGACAAAGGTCATCAATCTGACGACAAATGTCACTTCTCTGGTGGTATTTCTCGTAAACGGCCAGGTAATTCTGCTTCTGGGACTGGCGGCTGCGGCCTGCAATATGCTGGGCGGCTATATCGGGGCAGGACTTATGATGGACAAAGGAGCGAAGATTGTGCGGCCCAGCATCATTCTCGTCCTCGTCCTTCTGCTGATCAAAGTCGTTTCCGGTCTGCTTTGATGCGCCGGTTCTCCGGCAGATTGTACAAAAAAGGAAAAAGGGAGCGTCACCGTGAATTTTCCGTATTCAC
This sequence comes from Bacillota bacterium, assembly GCA_019420525.1. Lineage (GTDB taxonomy): Bacteria > Bacillota > Clostridia > Peptostreptococcales > Anaerovoracaceae > Alangreenwoodia. The sequence continues at coordinate 13,194 of JAHZHA010000016.1, read as the reverse complement.
GGCGACGCTCCCTTTCTGTTTGTGACGGGGAACAGATTATTTATCTTTCGATGCGGTGGAAAGAAGGTTTTCTGTGCTCGAAAGAAGTGATGTAGTCAAATCCCAGAGACTTCAGATAATCGTAGGAAAATCTGAATTGATGTGCCACATGTTCCGGATAATGAGCATCTGAGCCGGTGGTGATGATTTCGCCGCCCAGAGAACGGTAGAGCCGGAGTATCGCTTCGGAAGGACAGGTTTCCTTCATATTATAACGAAAAGAAGATGTATTCAGTTCAATGCCATGACCGGTCTCGATAATGTGTTTCAGAATCGCTTCGACGATGTCGCTGTAAGTATCGAAAGGCGCGATTTCCGGAGCATAGCGGTCGATGATGTTCATGTGTCCGAGATTGCAGTAATCGTCATACTGTTTCAGATTGTTGTAGACGTATGTGTAGAATTCTTCGTAAACCTGACGGGGAGTTTTTCCGTCGAAAAAATGACCGTTGTAGAGTGGCTCCGCACATGCACAGTGGAAAGAACCTATGATATAATCATAATCATACGCGCGTGCAGCTTCACGACAGACGTCCAGCTGATCGTGACGGATGCCGATTTCGATGCCTCTGACGACTTTCATCCGGTCCCGGTATTCTTCCTGCTTTTTTTCGAGTTCTTCATGATAGAGATCGAAATCGAGCTGAAAAGGATATTCGGGATCCGGATAGCCGGGATCGAAGTGATCTGTCACCGCCATTTCGGCGAGTCCGTTTTTTACGCCAGCGTCCAGCATCAGTGTCAGCGGTGTATCGGAATCATCGGAGAAAAAGGAATGTGTATGATAATCGTAAAACATATTGTCCGTACCTCCATGAGTCGAGTATAACACAGGAACTGGGATATTGCATACATAAATTTGTTTGACATTCTGTGATATGGTGGTATAATGTTTACTATGATAAAGTGATAAAGCGATAACGTGATAAAGAAGAGGCGGAGGATAGGAGAAAAGAATTATGATGAAAAATTTTATTCCTGAAGGTGTTGCAGACCTGAATTACGACGATTTTGAGAAGATAAAAGCGGCGGAGGAATCTCTTCTCTCCGTGTTCCGCCAGGACGGATACCGTCAGATCATGACACCCACGTTTGAGTATTACGATCTCTTTGCCGATGATTCGATCTTCGCCGGTACGGAGGATATGTACAAGCTGGTGGACAAAAACGGGCAGCTGATGGTTCTCCGACCGGATGCCACCATTCCCATCGCCCGGATGGCGGCTACGCATTATAAGGATGCGGAACGCATCGATCAGCTGAAGCTTATGTATGTGACGAATGTTTTCCGCACGGCGGATTTCAGGAAAGGCGAGAAGCGCGAATTCACCCAGGCGGGAATCGAATTCTTCGGTTCCAACTGCGCGGCTACGGATGCCAGTGTTATCGGAACGGCTATTTCCGCGCTGAAAAAAACGGCAGGAGATGACATGAAAGCCGAAATCGGGGATGCGAGCTATTTCAACGGTCTTCTCGAAGCACTGCAGGAATATCCGGGATTCAGCGGAAGAGAACTGCAGGCTGAACTCAGGGAGCTGGTGGAGAGCAAAAATATACCGGGTCTCTATCTCTTCGCTTCAGAGCATGAAATACCGGAGAATATCTGTGAATCTCTGCTGGCACTGCCGTTCCTCTTCGGCGCACCGGAAGAGACGCTGGCAAAGGCGGAGAGTCTGGCCCTGAACGATACGATGAAGGCGGCGGTGGCAAACGTACGGGAGATCTATGAGCGAATCAGTGACAAGGAATGTGTCTCTATCGACATGGGTCTGATCAATATGCTGGAATATTACTCAGGGATGATTTTCAAAGTCTATCTGAAAAAGACGGGTGTCATCGTCGGCAGCGGCGGACGTTATGACAAGCTCATGAAGAAATTTGGCCGGGAGGTGCCGGCGGTGGGATTCGGACTCAGCGTCAACACGCTGGTGGAAGCACAGGAGAGTGCGGAAAAGGAAGAAGAACACGATATTCTCACCATCGCGTTGGGAAAGGGTCGTCTGGCGGATATCACATTCCAGAAATTTGAGGAAAAGGGAATTCACTTCCCGGATTATTCCAAGGAGAGCCGCAAACTGATCTTTGACGATGAGACGGGAAGATTCCGCATCATTTTCGTCAAAGCCGTCGACGTAGGCATCTACGTGGAAAAAGGAGCCTGCGACGTGGGCGTCATCGGAAAGGATACACTGTTGGAGAGCGGATCAGACGTATTCGAGATGATGGATCTGGGTTATGGAAAGTGCATCTTCGCCGTAGCCGCGCTGAAAGGCTTCCGCTACGACCCGGCCAAGAAACTCCGGGTGGCTTCGAAGTACCCCAACGTGGCAAAACGCTATTTCGCCGGATTCGGCCGTTCCATCGAGGTGACGAAGATCAACGGTTCCGTGGAGCTGGCTCCTATCGTGGGGCTTTCCGATGTCATCGTGGATATCGTCGAGACGGGAAATACTCTGAGAGAAAACGGACTGGAAGTCGTGGAGAAGATCGCAGATATCAGCGCCCGGTTTATCGTAAACAGGGCCAGCCTCAAGACGAAGCAGGAACGCGTGTCGGAGATCATCGAAGCTCTTCAGCAGTAGTCGAAGCGAGACGAGAAGCAAATTTCATATAACAATCGGATAAGGACAGGAAAATGAAGAAATTAATCGTAAAAAAAGGTGAGGAGGCAGAGGCTTCCCGTATACTCAGCAACCGGACAGACGAGGATTTCGATGCGGTGGACGCCACGGTAAAAGAAGTCATCGCCAAAGTCCGGGCGGAGGGAGATGAAGCCCTCTATTATTATAGCGAAAAATTCGGCGGTCCGGGAAAAGCGGAAACCGGTCCGTTGAGAGTTACAGAAGAAGAACTGGAAGAAGCTTACCGGAGCGTAGAGCCGGAAATCATCGCGGCGCTGGAACTGGCGGCGGAAAATATCCGCTCGTTTCATGAAAAACAGCTGCAGACTACCTGGAGTTATACGAAGGGTGAAAACATCATGCTGGGTCAGCTCATCGTTCCGATTCAGAATGTGGGCGTCTATGTGCCTGGCGGCACGGCAGCGTATCCGTCCTCCGTTCTCATGAATGTCATCCCGGCCAAGATCGCCGGCTGTCCGCGGATCGTCATGTGTACTCCTCCGGGAAAAGACGGAAAGATCAGCAAATACATCCTGGCGGCGGCGAAGATAACGGGAGCCGATGAGATTTACAAGACAGGCGGAGCACAGGGCATAGCAGCGCTGGCTTACGGTACGGAGAGCATACGTCCTGTCAACAAGATTACGGGGCCTGGCAGCGCTTTTGTGGCGAGAGCCAAGAAGTATGTCTACGGAACGGTGGACATCGACATGATTGCGGGACCGAGCGAGATCTGTATCGTCGCCGACGCTTCCGGAGATCCGTCTTTTATCGCGGCGGACATGTTGTCTCAGGCGGAACACGATAAAATGGCGTCGTCCATTCTGATTACCGATTCGGCGGAAATCGCAGAGCGGACAGAAGCGGAAGTGGAACGACAGCTGAAAGCGCTGGACCGCAGAGAAATTGCATCGAAAGCCATCGCAGATAATGCAGCCATTTTTGTCACGGAAGATATCGACAGCGCCATGATTATCGCCAACGATATCGCTCCGGAACATCTGGAACTGATGGTAGAAAATCCGGAGTCGTATCTCGGTCAGGTGAAGAGCGCGGGAGCCGTATTCCTGGGCAAGTATGCACCGGAACCCCTGGGAGACTATGTGGCGGGGCCGAATCACACTCTGCCTACCAGCGGAGCGGCGAAGTTCGCGTCTCCTCTGGGCGTCTATGATTTTCTCACCAGGACGAGCATCATACGGTATTCTTATGAGGATCTGAAGGGCGTTAAGGACGAGATCGTGCGGATTTCTGACAAAGAAGGGCTGACAGCTCACGGAAATGCGGTAAAAATCCGTTTTGGCGAGCTGTGATAAAGAATGGAAAAGGAAGAGAGAATGACAGGAGTAATCGATTACGACGCGGGAAATGTCAAGAGCGTTATGAAAGCTGTGGAGAAACTCGGAGGTAAAGCGGTTCTCACCTCTGATCCGGCGGTACTGGATCAGTGTTCTTCACTGATTCTTCCGGGAGTGGGTTCTTTCGGAAAAGCTTATGAAAATCTGAAGAAGAACCGGATGGACGAATATCTTTTGAAAGCTGCCTCGGAGGGGAGACTGATTCTGGGTATCTGCCTCGGGATGCAGATGCTCTTCGACAAGAGTTATGAAGACGGGGAATGGGACGGCCTCGGTCTGATCGGCGGCAGCGTGGTCCGCTTCGGAAAAGAAAACGACGAAGCCTGGGATGAGAGTTGCAAGATCCCCCACATGGGCTGGAACCGGCTGATCGAGAATCGAAAGGATCCCGTGGGTGACGGCATCGGCGAGGGAGATTACGCTTATTTCGTCCATTCCTATTACGCCGTTCCGGAAGACTGGAACGATGTGGTATATTATGCCGACTATAATGTGAAGGTTCCGGGAGTCGTCCGGAAGGGCAATGTCATAGGGATGCAGTTTCATCCGGAGAAGAGTTCCGCGACAGGTATGCGCCTGCTGACGAATTTCCTGAAAGAAGGTGATGAGATTGCTGACTAAGAGAATCGTGCCGTGTCTCGACGTAAACCACGGACGCGTGGTAAAGGGCGTGAAATTTCAGGGACTTCAGGATGTAGACGACCCTGTGGAACTGGCAAAATTTTACAGCGAAGCGGGGGCCGACGAACTCGTATTTTACGACATCACCGCTTCCAATGAGGAACGCGAAATTTTCCTCGACGTGGTGGAAAAGACAGCGTACAACGTTTACATTCCCTTTACGGTGGGCGGCGGAATCCGCACCATCGACGATTTCAACAAAGTTCTGCGGGCGGGAGCCGACAAAGTCTCCGTAAATTCCGCAGCGGTAAAAAATCCGCAGCTGATAACAGAGGCGGCTCTGAAGTTCGGAAATCAGTGCGTGGTGCTGTCTATCGATGCGAAACGTTCCGGCGATTCCTGGGAGGTCTATATTAACGGAGGAAGGACTCCTACGGGGATCGATGCGGTGGAATGGGCAATCCGCGGAGAGAGACTGGGAGCGGGCGAGCTGGTGCTGAATTCCATCGATGCCGACGGCGTGAAGACGGGTTTCGATCTGGAACTGAACCGCACGGTGTCCGGGGCGGTCAAGCTGCCGGTCATCGCGTCCGGAGGAGCCGGAACGAAAGAACATTTTCTCGACGTCTTCCGGGAAGGAAAGGCTGATGCGGGGCTGGCCGCCAGTGTCTTTCATTTCGGAGAAATCGACATCAGAGAGCTGAAAAAATATCTGAAAGAAAACGGTGTAAACATGCGGATTTAAAATTCTCATGGGTGCCATTCTGTGATAAACTGAAGAAAAGCAATCGGCGGACGGTATCGGACCGTCCGTCTGTTTCTGTAGCGGAAATTTTGAAAACCGATATCGGGAGAGCGCGTCGGCGGAAAAGACGCGGGGCCGGAAGAACCGGCAGGAGGAGTAGTATGAATGAAGAAATCCTGAGTCAGATCCGTTATGACAGCCGCGGACTTGTACCTGCCATCGTTCAGGATGCGGAGACGCGGGAAGTGCTCATGCTGGCATATATGAATGAAGAAGCGCTGAAGCGTACGCTGACCACGGGCAAGACGTGGTTTTACAGCAGAAGCCGGCAGGCTCTGTGGAACAAAGGTGAGACGTCAGGCCATTTTCAGCTGGTGAAGAAAGTGAGCTATGACTGCGATTATGATACGATTCTCGTAGTTGCGGAGCAGATCGGCGCCGCATGTCATACGGGCAATTTTTCATGTTTTTACCGGGATTTTGAAACGGAATTCAAAAAAGACTGATCGTTGTTCAGCGGAAAAGAGGAGAAGACGAGATGCATCTGGAAGAAATGATGGAATTCAATAGAGAATTTGTCAGAAAAAAGGAATACGAAAAATATCAGGCGGGCAAATATCCCGCAAAAAAGACGGCAATACTGACGTGTATGGACACGCGTCTGACAGAACTGCTTCCGGCGGCTCTGGGAATTAAAAACGGAGATGTGAAACTCATAAAAAACGCGGGTGGTATCATTTCCCATCCGTATGGCAGCGTAATGCACAGTCTCGTCATCGCCGTGTATGAGCTGGGTGTGGAAGAAGTGTGGGTCATCGGACACGATGACTGCGGCATGCAGAATGTAGACTGTGAAGGACTGATCCGCCACATGCATGAGCGGGGAATTACCGATGTGGATATCGCCAGAAGCGACGGCGCCACCGGTGGTATCGAAGAATGGCTGAGAGGGTTCCGGGATGTGAATGAAGCTGTGCTGAAAATGGCCGAAATCGTTCGCAGCCATCCGCTCATGCCGGAAGGACTCAGAGTCGCCGCGCTGATCATGGATCCTGTGACAGGCGCGGTCCGGGCGGCGGAAGAAGCAGCAGAAGAATAAAGGAGATATCTCATGGAAAAAGCACTCGTCATCATAGACGGAAACAGTCTCATGAACCGGGCTTATTACGCGATTCAGAGGCCGATGATCACCGGAGACGGCATGTACACACAGGGAATCTTCGGCTTTCTCAATATGCTGAACAGAATCCTGGCCGATTACGAGCCGGAATACATCTCCGTGGCTTTTGACAGGAAAGCTCCGACTTTCCGTCATCTTGAGTATAAAGAGTACAAAGCCGGCCGCAAAAAAATGCCGCCGGAACTGGCCATGCAGTTTCCGGTGCTGAAAGAAATCCTGGAGGCCATGCGAATCGATATGATCGAAATCGATGGATTTGAAGCCGACGATATCATCGGAACGGTTGCCGCAGCTGCAGAGCGGGAGGGACTCCGGCCTCTGATCATCACGGGTGACAGAGATGCGCTGCAGCTGGCCACCGATGTGACGAAGATCATTTTCACAAAGCGCGGAATCACGGAGTTCGAGGTCTACGACCGCCAGGCCATGATCGAGCGGTACGGCCTCACGCCGCAGCAGTTTATCGATCTGAAAGGACTGATGGGGGATTCCTCCGACAACATACCGGGGATTCCGGGAGTGGGAGAAAAGACGGCCACGAAACTGCTGCTGGAATACGGCTCGGTGGAAAACATCATCGCTTCCGTGGATTCCATGAAGAAGAACAAGCTGCGGGAAAAAATAGAAGAGAATGCGCAGCTGGCCGTCATGAGCAAACGTCTTGCCACGATAAATACCAACGTGCCGCTGGATATCGATTTTGAGGAGCTCCGATACGAAGAACCCGATACGGAACGTCTCATCGAACTGTACAAACGGCTGGAATTCAATTCGTTTTTGCGTAAGATGGCCAGAGCGTCCGGAGGTTCCGCGCCGGAAAAGCTGTCCGGTTCGGAAGAAAGTACTTCCGGAAATCCGGAAGGCGCAGAAGATGTTTCCGGCGGTTCCGGGCTTTCTACGGAGAACGGGCAGAATGACAGAAGCGGATTTTCCTTCCTTTATGCGGTGCAGCCTTCCGCAGAGATCGTCAGAGCCGATTCGCCGGAAAAGCGGGCGGAGATGAAAGAAAAGCTGCTGCAGCTGGATGCTGTCTGGCTGAAAGTTTTCCACGACAACGGTCACGTTACCGCACCGGAAATCTCCTCTGTCTGTATCGCTTCCTTAGATACAGTATATTATATTCCGTGGTCTGCGGACTCCGCTTCCGATGTGGCGGAATGGATCGCTTCTTTTGAAGGAATGATCTGCGGTCACGATCTCAAACCCGATTATTACGCTCTCTTCTGCGGAGGTATCGCTTCGGAGAAGTCTATGCCGGAGCGGGAGACCGTTTTCCGCACCGGATTCGACACGGCGGTGGCGGAGTATGTACTGGAGCCTCAGAAGCGTTCCTATGAACTGTCTCAGCTCTCGTTGGAGTATTTTCACGAGGAATTTCCTTCCGACGCAGAAATACGCGAGGAAATATCGGCTATCGACATGTTCGGCGAGACAGCTCAGAAAGAGGCGCAATCCGGCAGGAGAATTCTCGCCCTGGCGTCACGGATTGCACTGGTCCAGGCGCAGCGCATGAATACGGAAGAACTGTCCTCCGTATACCGTGAGATCGAGCTTCCGCTCATCGAAGTGCTGGCGGATATGGAAAAGACCGGGATAAAGGCCGACGGAGCGGAGCTGGAGAAAATCGGAGACGGTCTGAAGGAAAAGATAGAGGAAATTACTGCGGCCATCTATGAAAGCGCAGGAGAAGAGTTCAACATCAATTCTCCGAAACAGCTGGGCGCGATCCTCTTCGAAAAACTGAAACTTCCGCCTGGGAAAAAGACGAAGTCTGGATATTCCACAAACGCTGAGATTCTGGAACACCTGGCCGAAGAGTATGAGATCGCCGCTCAGGTACTTGCGTTCCGCATGCTGACGAAACTCAATGGCACGTATGTGGATGGTATGCTTCCGCTCATCGACAGCGACAGCAGAATCCACGCGCATTTTCAGCAGACGGTGACGACTACGGGACGTCTCAGCTGTACGGAGCCCAATCTGCAGAACATTCCCGTTCGTCAGGAACAGGGCAGGATTCTGAGGAAAATCTTTACCGCTTCCGGAGAGGGAAGAATTCTGGTAGGGGCCGATTATTCCCAGATCGAGCTGAGAATAATGGCACATCTCTCTCAGGACCCGGCTCTCATCGAAGCATTTGAAAAAAATCTGGATATTCATCGCAGTACGGCTTCCCGGGTATTCGATGTTCCTCAGGATGAAGTCACGCCGCTGCAGCGGAGCAGGGCGAAGGCTGTCAATTTCGGCGTCATTTACGGCATCAGCGCTTTCGGCCTTTCCTCGGATCTGAAAATTACCAGAAATGAGGCCCAGAAATATATCGACGATTATTTTCTGAAACATCCCGGCGTGAAAAATTACATGGACCGCATGGTAGCGGAATGCAGGGAAAAGGGTTACGTCACGACTATGAGCGGGCGAAGAAGGAAAATCGGGGAGATTTATGCGTCGAATTATATGACACGTCAGCTGGGTGAGCGCTTGGCCATGAATACACCGGTACAGGGCACGGCGGCCGACATCATGAAACTTGCCATGATCAGAACGTACCGGCGCCTCCGGGCGGAAGTTCCCGAAGCTCATATCGTCCTTCAGGTTCACGATGAACTGATCATCGATGCTCCGGAGGAGAAAGCGGAAGCGGTTGGAAGCATTCTGTCGGAATCGATGTGCGGTGCTGCTCAGCTCAGCGTGCCTCTCGTGGCTGAAGTAAATGAAGGAAAAGACTGGTACAGCGTCAAATAAAAACGACAAAAAGATGGAAGACGGCGGGTGCGTTCGTACTGGGGAGCGCACCCTGATTTTCCGGCGTGTTTTTTCGAATTTGTAATTGCTATTTGTCAGTTTTAAGGTAAAATATATAGATAGACAACTTCAGCACGCCAATAAAAATAAGGAATCGACTATTATGTACATAATTGGACTGACCGGAGGAAGCGGCTCCGGCAAGACGACTGTTTCAAATTATCTGAGGAAGAAAGGGTTCGAAATTATCGATTTTGATCTGACGACGAGAGAACTTCAGAAACCCGGAGAGCCGGCTCTGGCAGAGATTGTCGAAGCTTTCGGTCCGGAGTCTCTTCTGCCTGACGGAACGATGAACCGCAAGTACGTCGGAAAAGTCGTATTTTCTGACCCGGAAGAAAAGAAGAAACTGGACAGCATCATACAGAAATACGTGGATGTTCTGATTACCGCGCGTACCGACGCGTTCAAAGAAGCGGGCAAAAACGTGACGAGACAGACAAACCCGGACGATTATCTGCAAAAAAAAGTCATTTTTTATGATCATCCGCTTCTGTTTGAGGTACCGTACAATATCGAACCTGCAAATGAAGCGTGGGTCGTGGATTCGGACGATGAAACACGCATTCAGCGCATTCAGAAACGCGACTGTATCTCCAGAGAAGATATCATCAAACGTATGAACTCCCAGACTTCGAGACAATATAAACTTGAAAGAGCGGATTATGTCATCGACAACAGCGGAACAAAGGAAGAATTATTCCGCAACGTCGATGCGCAGATTGAGGCTCTCGACAAACGCCTTCCATAAAAACAGGGGTTAATCCATGACAAAGAAGAAAAAAAAGGGATCTATAATCATGACAATCATGTTAATGGCCGCTTTGACTGCATGTCAGCAAAGCGGCTTGTTTACAGATAACGGGGGAGAGGAGGGCACTTATGTGACCTCGACAGAGATCAGCATTCCAGTGATGAAGATCCGAAATCTGAATCCGGCGGTTTCACCGGATGAAGATATTTATCAGATGACGAAACTGGTTTACAATTCACTTATCGGTCTCAGCGATACCATGGAGCCGGAGGCGGAGTTGGCGGAATCGTGGAATTATGAAGATTCGGGAAAGATCGTATTTCAGTTGAAAAAAGGAGTTCGTTTCAGCGACGGTTCTGATCTGACTGCAGATGACGTGGATTTTTCGATACGGGTGCTGCAGTCGGCAGGGGAGACTTCGGCATATGCGTCCAAAGTGGCTAATATTTCAGACGTTTACGTCAATGGTGATTATGAACTCACGGTGAAACTGAGAGATGCTTCCGACACTTCTCTTGCGGATTTTGATTTTCCGATATTCAGTTCCTCGCAGTTTTCCGGTGTCAAAGAATTTCTCAGTGTGGAAGATGAACCGGTGATCGGTTCGGGAGCCTATAAAATCGATTCCGCAACAGGACAAGAGATATGTCTCAGCGCCAACGAATATACTTTTGAAACGAAACCGTCCAATACGATTAAAATGAAAGTGATGCCGGCGGAAGATCTCTATCCGGGCCTTGTATCCGCGGGAGAACTCAGCATCATGATTATGGATGAGGCGAACCGGGAAAATATATCGGGAAATAACCGCCTCAAAGAGACCCCGTTCACCAGCAATGAATTTGAAACGCTGGGATTCAACACGCGGGAAGGAAGTCCGTGCGCCGGAAAATACGTCCGTCAGGCCATCGCTATGGCGGTAGACCGGGATGAGATCATATCCTCGTCGTATTATGGCAACGGGATGAAGAGCGACGATCTGTATTTTCCGGGATATCTGGGCACGGAGACGACAAATGAATTTTCAGGTGATACGGAAGCTGCTCTGGAAATCCTGAAAAAAGCGGGGTACAGCGATTCTGACGCTGACGGTATTCTTGAGGACAGCGAAGGAAATCCTCTTGAACTGCGTCTCGTGACTAGCTCGGAAAACGAATCACGGAAACTGGCTGCTCAGATGATCGTCCAGCAGCTGAGCGAGATCGGCATAGCCGTATCAGTAAATGAAGTCGCTTCCGATTCGCTGACGGCTGCGGCAGCTTCCGGCTCTTACGACATGTTTATCGCCGGGTGGAAAGTAGACGAGCGTTTTGACCTTCGCCCGTTCTATCACAGCGGATACAGCAATCCGGCGGGATATTCCAATACGGAACTCGACAGTATTCTCGACGACATGTTTTCCGGTGTCAGCGTGGACAGGCTGAAACAGGACCTGAAAGATGCGAAGGCTGTCCTGGCGGATGAGGTGCCATATCTGTGTCTTTGCTATAAGACGTATGCGGCTGTGACATCGTCCGATTTTCAGGGACTGATTGTATCGCAGTTCAACGACTATTATGCTTCCTGTCAGGAATGGAGTGTCCGGTTCCTGCAGCCGGAGGAGGAAGAAGAGGAAGATATCTCGTCAGATGACGAATCATCGGAAAGTTGACAGGCTCCTCTGTAAAGTAGGGGAAGACTGTTTGCCAGAAAAAGCAGAATGTGTTATATTTTTTATGTCGTCAGGGCTGAAAGGGCAGGTCGTTGCCGGGACAGGTAAAATACCCGGATATACGGCGGGTATTCTGATGACAGATACTGTTGCAGCAGGAGGTAATGATAATGGAAGAGAATAACATGATAAATGAAGAAAATCCGGTAATGATTCATGGCAAGCCAGTGCAGGTAGGTTCTTTTGACGAATACCATTTCTGCATGCCGGACACGAGATATTTTGACGTCGCTGACGTGCTCGTTCTGGAACTCTCTTTCGCGTGTGTCGTGATCAAAAATGTTGGAATGCGCGGCGAAGACAAACTTTATAAAATCGTCGACGGCAAGAAAGTTCCGATTTCTGAACTCGACTTCGTGGAAGCCGGAGTAAGAACGTGCAATCTTCAGATGGCGCTGGATCAGAAATATACGGGAAAACCGATCTTATTCGATGCCAGAGAGAGAGAGAGAATGCTGTTCGGCCATATCGGCATGTAATGATGTAATGCGCAAGTGAGACCGGAGGACACAAGATGGTGGACGACAAGAAGAAAGCAGAACTGGAAAAGGACTTTGACGAAGCATATCGTCTCGCGATGGAGATGGTCATCGAGAAGAGAGGCGGAGACCGTTCCATCGTCTATCAAAAGCTGATGGAAAATGCTCCGAATATCGGGATGATCGTCGTGGAACGAGATGCTGTATACGAAGGACAGCCGGGAACTCTCGTCTGGGATTACGGCCTGTGCAATGAGATTACCTTTATTTATGAAGATGATCCGGAGCATATCGCTGTACTGTATACCGCGAAGAACGAATATGATGCGGAACGCGCTTTCAATGAATTTTACAACAAAATGAGACCGGAAGGCGCGCCGGAAGAGGAAATCTACCCGCTCACCGGAGGCGATGCCGGTTTCGGGGGAATGGGAAATTTCGGCGGATTCGGCGGAGGTTTTTCCCTGTAGCAGACTGTCTGAGGCAGGCTGTTTTCCATAATGCGTTTTATTCTTTCCTGCGGGACTGCGCCCGGAAGCAGGGTGCAGTCCCGCGGAAGAAAAGTGCGGACAGTGGAAACTGAACGGGGTATGTAAAAAGAAGTTTTTTGATATATGGGAATGTATTCCGCTTACGGAGAAAAATGGAAAAGATGCCTAAAAAGTTTTGAAAGAAACGTTGACAAAGTCGTTAAATCCGTGTAATATATTTATTGTTGTTACGAGCGGAACGACAGAAAGATTCGATATGCGGTCGTGCTGGAATAGGCAGACAGGCACGTTTGAGGGGCGTGTGTCAACAGACGTATGGGTTCAAGTCCCATCGACCGCACCAGACCATGATAATCCGAACCCGGTTCCAATCGGGGACGGATTCGGATT
>JAHZHA010000015.1 GCA_019420525.1 Bacillota bacterium | reverse complement strand
CATGATATCAGAGCTGGCCGCTTTCATAATGACATCTCTGGTAAAGTTAGTCGGGAGAAAACGGCTCGTTCCGATAATTTCTTTGAATTCCGCCAGTTCTTCCGCATCCGGAAGCTGACCGAAGAGAAGGAGATAAGCGACTTTCTCAAATCCGAATTCATCGCTTCCCAACCCGCTGATCAGCGATTTTATCTCGTAGCCGCGATACCAAAGCTCACCGTCGCAGGGAACCTTCCTGCCGTCCACGATCCGGGAAGAGACGATATCAGAAATACCTGTCAGGCCGGTGAGCACGCCGTTGCCTTTCTCATCTCTCAGACCGCGGTATACGCCATATTCTTCAAAAAGGCGCGGAGCGATGGAATCATTTCTCGAACAGAGAGCCATCTGTTTCTCCGCGTAGCTGTCAATTTTATTCTTCATTTTCACTGCCTTCCTCGTCAATCGATATTTCCTCACTCATAATAGAATCCAGTTCGTTCATCATGTGCAGAAGATGGACGATATTGTCTTTTCCAAATTTCTGAATGACATTTCCGTAATAATCGATCAGGATTTTTTCCTGTTCTTCTGTTTTTTTTCTTCCCAGATCCGTAATCTGCACATAAGTACCTTCACTTCCGTTGCCGTCATGTGTCCACGTGATCAGGCCCCGGTCCCTCAGCCTTCCGATCAGTTTAGAAGTCTGCCTCACTGGCATCTGCATATGTTTTGCTATGTCCGTCAGATAAATCTTTTGACTGTCGCCGTTTTCCAGCTGTTCCGGTTCTGCAGCCATGCACAGCACGATATATTCCGGAACGGTCATAAAGCTGAAATATCTGCTAGTGCTGACTCTGTTTGTCATATATCTGCGGTAGGTCAATTCATTTGCCAGCTGGCTCAGCCCGGAAGTACCGGTAACTTTTCTTAACTGCATATACAATCCCCTATCCTTTCTATCCCATACTTTCTAGTCTCTGTTCAAGCATATTTCCTTTTTTTGTAAATCAAACGGGGTAATCCTGTCCCTCTCATCTTCGCGTCAAAAAGGCCCCTGTAAACGCGATAAATGATTTTTCAGGATTTCGCCTGTAATTTCGTTATATACAATAAATGATCTGTCGTCTGCCGGCTGGTCAGAAAAAATGACATCTGCAGATACAGGGAAAAATCGATATAATCCGCATCTTTTCGCCGGGCGGCCTGTTTCCGGAAAGAGAATTCTTTCCGGAAACAGTGAAAAAAGAAAATCAATATTCTTGATAAGTTCGAAAGATGTCCGGGACAACCAAAAATATAACTATAATAGTATAATTATACCCCGAAACAGTATAAATAATCATAATCACAGAAAAAATAGAATAAAAATTTCGTCGGTTCTCTTTCTCTATTCTGCCTCATACGGTCTCACTCTGAGAACCGCTCCCAGGCTGCTGCAGATCTGCCTGCATCTTTCCTGCTGCTGCGGTGTCGTCACCTGATCCACCACTGTCATTACCACATCTGGCACGTATTTCGTACAATCAGCTGTAAATTTTTTCATAGCTTCATAAGATTTCTCTCCGAATTTCGGCCGAACAATTTTCATATATTCCTCAGGATCATCCGTATTCAAACTGACGGATACCGCGTCGATCAACCCGGACAACTTATGGGCCGTGGGTTCTCCCCAGATGAGATCCGATAACCCGTTTGTATTGATTCTTATTTTTACATTTTCTTTTTCTTTCAGGTATGCCGCGACCTTCAGCAGATCATCGAGACGTTCCGTAGGTTCACCGTATCCGCAGAAAACCACTTCATCATATTCTGAAAGATCCCAGGAATCCAGGCTCTGACAGACTTCCTCCACCGACGGTTCTCTTTCCAGCCAGAGACTGTCCGAACCGTAAACGCTGTCTCCGTTTGCTCTCAGACAAAATGTACAACTGCACGGACAGCGGTTTGTCATGTTAATATAGATTCCGTTTTTTACCTGATATGTGATTGTCATTTTTATTCTCCTTCCTTTTCTTCTCCGGATCGTTTTCCGTTTCCGTCTTTCCAATTTTCCGGAATTTTACTTCTTCGCTTCCAGTCACCTGTCCTGCGTTGTTCCCCCATCGAGCTTCTCTTTCAGATGCATCTGGTCCAGACTGTGCCCGACTGTGACATAGAGCGCCGCACTCAGCACGGACTGAACGATATATCCTGGAATTCCTGCCAATGGCGCTGCCGCATTTCCGGTGATGAGACATTCATACAGATAATATCCGCCGGCACAGATCAAAAGAGCCACAGGAAGCGCAACATAATTCCGCCGGCACAAAATCTTATCAGCTTTCGCTGTAAAGCACAGAGCAGTCAGGCTTTTTACCACAACAGTTCCCGGCGCCCAGGCAGCATATCCTGACAGGAGATCCGCCAATCCTGCACCCATGGCTCCTGCGGCAGCAGCATATCCCGGCGGCAGAACGGAAGCTGCCAGATACAGAATGCCGTCTCCGACGTGAACATACCCCGTCCAATGCGGAATATGAAAATAAGCGGTAAAAATATAGATCACGGCTGTAAAAACTGCCGCATATGTAAGATTTCTCACTTTTTTTCTTTTCATTTTTCCTGTGCTCCCAGCTCCCAGAGAAATTCCTCAAAACAGATTCCGTCCGTCTTCGGAATGTCCAGTTCCATGGTCCGGCGAAGCGTCCGGGCGATGAATCCGGAGGCGCGCTTTACCGACTCCGCAAAGCTGCGTCCTTTGACCGCATCTGCTGCGATGATTGCCGCAAACACATCACCCGTACCCGAGCGGAATCCTCCTACTTTGTGCTCTCTTATCAGAACGGGTTCTCTGTCTCTCTCATACACGTAATTCAAAAGATCGCATCCGTCAGACAGCCCTGAGATCACGACTCTGTCCGGCCCCATATCTGTCAGCTGCCCTGCGATTTCTTCCAGTCTTTCCTGCGGCATATCCTCCCGATATTCACATCCTGTCAAAATGCATGCTTCCGTCAGATTCGGCGTCAGAATATCGGCATATTTCACGAGATCGTGCATACCGGCCGCCAGGGCTTCGCTGTAAGTGGGATACAATTTCCCGTAATCGCCCATCACCGGGTCCACCAGAGCCAGACATCCGTCCCGGTGAAATTCCTGAAAGAACCGCTGAACGATCTCAATCTGCCGGTGAGATCCCAGAAAACCCGTCATAATCCCGTCGAATTTAAGCCCCAGTTTTTTCCATTCTTCTGCATAATCCTCCATATAATCCGTACAGTCTCTGAAGAAAAAACTCTCAAATCCGGTATGGTTGGAGAAAACAGCAGTCGGCAGCGGACAGCACTGAACTTTCATCGCGGAAATGACAGGTAAACAAACGGAAATCGAACAGCGCCCGAAGCCCGTAAAGTCATTGATAACGGCGATTTTTTTCTGATTATTGTGCGACATAAATAATACCTGCTCCTAATTTATCATGAATAATATAATGACACTATCTTAGAACTGTACTGACATTATTAAAATATCCAGATTACAAAAAAAACATATGGTCAGTTATGTCTTTTATCCGGCAAAGACACCTGTATTCCGTTCAGATATGCGGTGCCAGTCCGCTGCAGCTGTTCAAAACAAATAATCCGGCGGCGCTTACGCGCCGCCGGATTTCCGCAGGAATTTCTCTCATTGCAGTCAGCCATTTAATTTTTCTTTTTCAAATTTCAGAATTTCTCCGCTGGTGCAGTCTACTTCATAATCGTACTCATACCCGCCTGCTGAAAATTCAATCTCATATTTTGACATTCCCTGATCTCTGTCTATCTGCGATCTGTAAAACTGAAGATCGGATTCTGTCAGTCCGGCATGGGACAGCACAGCCTCCTTTGCTGCAGCTTCACTTACGGTCACATCGGTTCCCGGAGTCTGCCCGTTCTGCTGCACAGCATCACCTCCAGCTGTGCCCTGAGCCGTTTGACTTCCGGAAGTTCCATAATATTCTTTTTCAAAATCGATGACCGTCAGATCCGACACTGAAATTTCATAGTCGTAATCACAGTCCGACGTTTTAAAGGATACATCACAAATCATAGACAGTCCACTGAAATCAATCTCGGATTTCAGCATCGCTGCTTCCTGACGCGTCACCCCTGCATGCTTCAGCGCTGCATCTTCCGCTGCCGTTTTCTTCGAACCGGCATAAAGTGCAAATGCCGCCGCCACAACTGCAATAATAACTACGATAACCGCTATGATGACGAAAACTTTTTTCTTCTTTGTTTTCTCCATTTTTCCCCCTTATCAATTCTTTCGGCGTTTTATTTTTCATTATTTTACTATATCATAGGTGACATAATCAACATTTATTTCCATTTATCTTTTTGTACACATTATTCTGCCTCTCAATTCTACGATATATTCTATTACGTCCCGTCAGCCCATTTTCTTTATCTCTCTGCGCAGGCGGCTTATAATCTTCTTTTCGAGTCTGGAAATATATGACTGAGATATTCCCATGTAATCGGCCACTTCTTTCTGCGTCATCTCACAACCGCTGATGAGTCCGAATCTCATCTCGACGATGCGTTTTTCTCTCTGATCAAGCGTTCTGAGCGCATTGTTCAGAAGATCGCGGTTCACTTTTTCTTCTATGCTCCCGAAAATCACATCTTCTTCCGTTCCCAGTATATCGGACAAAAGCAGTTCATTGCCGTCCCAGTCCACATTCAGAGGTTCATCAAATGAGATTTCCGATCTCGTCTTTCCCGTACGGCGCAGATACATGAGAATCTCATTCTCGATGCATCGGGAAGCGTAGGTAGCCAATTTGATATTCTTTGAAGGATCAAAGGTATTGACGGCTTTGATCAGACCGATGGTTCCGATGGAAATCAGATCTTCCACATTGGCGTTTCCGCTGTCAAACCTCTTGGCGATATAGACTACCAGCCGGAGATTATGTTCGATCAGCGTGCTTCTGGCCTCCGAATCCTGTTCCGCCAGTCTCTGCGTCAATCTGCGTTCCTCCTCGGGGGAGAGCGGAGGAGGAAGAACGTCGCTGCCCCGTATGTAAAAAATACCTCTTCCGTAATCGTTCGCCCGCGCTCTGCGTCCTGTCAGATAACCCGCCAGTTCTTTCAGGCGGAATTTCAGCTCCGCTGCGAACAGCCGGACGCGTTCTGTCATTTTTTCTAAAAAACCTAACATTATCCCTGTGCACTCCCTTCATACACGATGGCAGGCTGCAGCAGAACGGAAAAATCGCCTTCCCCTTCTCCTGCCGCGAATTCGCCGTCGTAAAGTCCCAAAAAAGCATCTCTGATGCAGATCTGACTGCCTCCAAAGGTTCCCCTGCGGTCGATCGTCAGGCTGTCGCACCTCACCGCTATCACGATACCGTCACTGCAGCCCAGGCTTCGGTAGGGAACTGCACGGATCCTCGTGAGAAATCGTTCATTTCCGAGTATATCCCCCCAGTATTTTCTGACGATCTTCGCCGAAATGAGAGAAACCGGTTTTCCGGAAAGAGGTTCCCTGAGAAAATTTGCGGAATCCACTCTGCCCCGGCATCTCATCTTCTTATCCATCAGACTTATCGTAAGCTGAAATACCGAAGCGTCCCGGGCGCTCTGTCTTTTCACGTATCTCATAATCCATACTATCAGGCCGCCGCCGGCCGCCGCCCCCGCGGCTATCATCAGATAACCGGCCGATCCTATGTAGAAAAAACCGTTGTTCACCGTACCTCCCGCTCCGCTCATCATCAGTACGCAAAACACGGATCCCCCCAGGAGAAAACTCACGCAGTAAAATACCGCTCCGATCTTCGCTGCAAGACGTATCCCCACGGGACCGAAGGAAATCTCCGTAACGCACAGAATGAAAATCAGTTCGTAAATCAGCGTCATAATCCCTGAGAGATTTAATAAAATGATAAAGGAAAAGAAACCGCAGAGCGCCGCGCCTGCTGCCGTTCTGCCCCTTCCCGGAAGCCGTCCGCACAGCATGGCGGTCAGCCGGATGATTCCAAATCCTGCGATAAAATTTTCTGCAAAGAGATATTCCGCATAAATCGTCATCGGCATTCCTCCTCTCCTATCAGATTCTGCCGCGCACAGATCTTCTGACGGACGGCGGACACGGGATCCTGCCGACAGATCAGCCGTCTCCGCCGTACATCCACAGTATACGTCTCCCTTCTGTCGAAGACTGTCACTTCCGGCTGTCGAACCGAAAAAAGCAAAAAGATGAAAAACCCGGCTGCTTCCACAGGATTGCAGAAGCGGCCGGGTTTGCCGATTTCATATTTATCTGTATCCGATAAGGTATCTGCGCCAGTCTGAATGCCTAAGCGAGCGCTGCCTTTGCGGTTTCCACGAGAGCCTTGAAACCTGCAGCATCGTGAATTGCCATTTCGGAGAGCATCTTTCTGTTGATTTCGATGCCGGACTTCTTGAGACCGTTCATGAACTGGCTGTAAGACATACCGTTCATTCTGGCTGCCGCGTTGATTCTCGCGATCCAGAGCTTTCTGAAGTCTCTCTTCTTGTTCTTTCTGCCTACATATGCGGATCTGAGGGATCTCATCACTGCAGGATTTGCAGCTCTGAATACCTTGCTCTTCTGTCCGTAAAAGCCCTTGGCTAACTTCAATACTTTCTTATGCTTTTTCTTTGCGTTTACTGCCTTTTTAACTCTTGCCATTTCAAACTACCTCCTCGCCGAATTTACACGTTCAGTACAGACTTGATTCTCTTTTCGTCTGCGCTTGTAAGAATAGTGCCCTTTCTGAGATTTCTCTTTCTCTTCTGGCTCTTCTTCGTGAGGATGTGGCTCTTGTAAGCCTTATGTCTTCTTACCTTGCCGGAACCTGTAACCTTGAATCTTTTCATAGCCCCTCTGTGGGATTTCATCTTAGCCATTGCGTCTGTCCTCCTGATTTCGAATGCAGCAGACTTCTGCCTCCCGGGAACCCCGGACCGCTTCCGCCGCCTGCGGCGGAAAGCTCTGCTGCGGTACTAATTATTTTTAGGTGCTAAAACCATCGTCATATTTCTGCCTTCCAGCTGCGGTTTTTTCTCTACTACGCCGACTTCAGAAAGTTCTTCTGCAAACTGTTCCATGACCTGCTGTCCCACGTTTGCATATCCCTTTTCTCTGCCCTTAAAGCGAAGGCTTACCTTAACCTTGTCGCCGTCCTTGAGGAACTTTGCGGCATTTTTGGCTTTAACCTGAAGATCGTGACCTTCGATAAACGTGCTGACACGGATCTCCTTGATCTGTGTGATCTTCTGCTTTTTTCTGGCTTCCTTTTCTCTTTTCTGAAGCTCGTATCTGTATTTTCCGTAGTCGAGTATCTTGCATACCGGCGGTTTTGCAGACGGAGCGATGTTGACCAGATCAAGCTTCTTCTCCGCTGCGATATTCAGAGCCTGCGAAGTCGGCATGATGCCGAGCTGTGATCCGTCAGTGTCGATAACTCTGACTTCCTTTTCACGGATTTCTTCATTGATCTGATTCTCTTTACTGCTAATGTTCAAGCACCTCCTAATTATTTGCTAGCACAAAAAAGCGGATATAAAAATATCCGCTCCAAAAACTCGAAAATGTTGATTCGATCTTTATTGACCCGTACAGCTCTGCGCCGCAGGGTGAGAAGCGGACAACTTCTTCTTCATGCTACTTTTCCAGTATACTCGTCTGCCCGCTTCGTGTCAATCAGTTTTTACCAGATATTAAAATTATCTTTTGATCTGTCAGATCTCATTCAGAGCCTTGAAGGCCACTGCCGCTTCACCGCGGAATGCGTACATCGCCGGATACAGATTGGAAGTGAGAGGCGCGATCACTCCTTCTGCGATGGCCCAGCGGTACGGGATCTCCGCATAGCTGCTGATATTTCCGGCATCCGGATATCTGCTCAGACTGCCCCTTGCGCTGGTATCTATGCCTTTTTGCTGAGCGTAGCGGTAGAGAATCGTCAGCATCTGTTCTCGGCTGACGTTGTCATCAGGACCAAAGCTGCCGTTCCCGTATCCGTTGACGATACCGTTTTTCGCCGCCCAGGCAACACCGGCACTGTACCACTGACCGGACGGCACATCGAGGAATCCGGCGGCCCCGGATACAGACGGTGAACCTTCCTGACGGTAAAGAATCGTCACGATCATAGCCCTGGAGAGGCTGCCTACAGGCTCAAACCGCGTCAATGACACGCCGTTCATGAGACCGTTGTCGTAGACATACCGCACAGCGCTTGCGTACGGGCTGTTTCTCAGGACATCCGTAAAACCGCGGACATACACCTCATCGTCGTCCTGCTGCTCTTTCGTCCATTTCGCATAGACCGTCATATTGGAATTCAGCGTCACCGACGTCACGCGATTCGTCAGCGACGAGTCGCTGTACCAGCCTCCAAAGATATATCCGGTGCGCGACGGCGTGTAGCCGCTCAGCGACACCCATGTTCCTGCTGTTTCTGTTACGGATGAAATGCTGCTTCCTCCATTCGTCTGGAAACTGAGCCGGTAATACAGCGGCACTTCATTTTCCAGCCATCTGGCATAGACCGTCATATTGGAATTCAGTGTCACCGATGTCACGCGATTCGTCAGCGACGAGTCGCTGTACCAGCCTCCAAATGTATATCCGGTGCGCGACGGTGTGTAATCGCTCAGTGACACCCATGTTCCTGCTGTTTCTGTCACGGATGAAATGCTGCTTCCTCCATTCGTCTGGAAACTGAGCCGGTAATACAGCGGCACTTCATTTTCCAGCCATCTGGCATAGACCGTCATGTTGGAATTCAGCGTCACCGACGTCACCTGCTTTGTCAGCGACGAATCGCTGTACCAGCCTGCAAAGGTGTACCCGGTGCGCGACGGCGTGTAGCCGCTCAGTGATACCGATGTTCCCGCCGTTTTCGTCACGGGCGAAATGCTGCTTCCTCTGTTGGTCTGGAAGCTCAGCGTATAATTTTTCACAGGAGCCGTACCCGGAGTACGGAACGACTGAACCCCGTCGGAGTTCCAGACGGTCTTTCCGTTTACCAGGGCATACAGGCGCCAGTAATATGTCGTCCCCGGCGTCAGTCCGCTGCGGTCGTACCAGATGTCGAACGGATTTTTCGTGTGATTGATCTGGTCGGAATCCACCTTTTTCATATTGTCTGGCGACGTTCCGAAATAGAGCCCTACCTCTGAAGGCCGGATTCCGCTGTACTGGCACGTACCCCTCACCTGAACGGAATTTTCTTTCAGATTTGTATAGGAAGCGCTTTTCAGCGTAATCGATGAAGAGACTGTGCCTCCGCTGCCGGAATAGGCCGGACGGATATATCCGGCGATCTCACTGCTGGTGCGGCTCAGAGTATGCGTCGTAACGTAACTGTTGTTGTAACCGCCGCTGGTTCCGTTTCCGTCTACATAGTAGATTTTGCTGCTGTCCACTTTATAGACAATTCCCACGTGATTCCAGGTACCGGAAGCGCCTTTCCAGTGAAATAGGGCAATATCTCCCACTTTCGGCGTCACGCTGCTCTGGCTCACATAAGACCAGTTACCGCTCGGAGCATTTTGCTGCATCTTCGACTTGCCGTCTGCGGTAAAGACGTATACCATGCCTTTATGCTTTGCCGCCCAGTAGGCCACTTTTCCCGTCGTGCTGCAATCTGAGTATTTCGTCGGCAGGATGCCGGCCGCTGACGCTCCGGATGCATTGGCGCACCAGCATATAAAATACGCACACCAATTGTCTTTCGGCATACCGGAAAAATCGGCAACTTTTTTGTTTTGCTGGGCAAGTGCCGCGTTCACCATATCCTGCGCCATATTTCCCGTTTTCGTAAAAGGATTGGTCGCCGCGTACGCGCATACGGCGCTCTGGAACACCGCCCCCAGCACGAGAACGAGACACAGGCTCAGACTCGCAATTTTTCTTTTCATAAAACCACCTCTGTTGAAACTAAGAACACGAATGTGTGAACGGCTCTATGTCTGTTCCCACATGTCTCCGTATATATTATTTTATCATATGTATACGTAACATCAACTAAGAAAGAATCCGGATTAATAAATATACCCTGATGACCGCGCACTACAGCACGTATCTTCAGGGTATTCTTCGCCTTTTATTCTATCTGATATACATACAGCTTTGAAACAGAACCCGGCTTGTCAGCTGGCCGAAATGCCGAGGAAGTCCATGACATCTCTGTCGTCATTCTCCGTAAAAAGTCTTTTGCTGTCGCAGATTCTCCTTACACTTCCTTTGATGATTACAGCGGTTCTGTCAGCCAGAGTTTCCGCTTCGTGGAAATCGTGCGTCACAAATACGATAGTACATCCGAACATACGGTGTATTTCCCGTACGAGGTCATACATCTGTTTTTTTGTATTGGGATCCAGAGCACTGAAAGGCTCATCCATAAACAGAATGCGCGGATTTACCACAAGCGCTCTCGCCAGAGCGGTACGCTGCTGCTCGCCTCCGGACAGGGTCCCCGGATACCGATCTGCCAGATGATCGATTCCAAGCATTTTCATCATATTATGAGCCGTCTCGCTGCATTGCCGCCGCTTCATTCCCTGCATTTTCAGTCCGTACTCGATATTTGCTTTTACCTTCATATGCGGAAAAAGGCCGAAATCCTGATACACGAATCCCAGTCGGCGTTCTTGAAGAGGAATGGCGTGTACTGGTTCACCGTCGTGGAGAATCCGCCCGGTAAATTTTTCATAAAATCCGGCCATGGATTCCAGCAGGACAGTCTTCCCTGAACCTGTCTGTCCGAGGATCGCAAAGATCTCTCCGTCTTCGATGTCCATCGTCACATCCTGGAGCGTAAACTCGCCCACGTTTAAAGTATAGTTTTCAATCTGGATCATATTCTGTCACCTGCTGTATTTCACAGCGTTTTCTGCATGTCATACACCGGAGTTCACCGGCATCCGTCCTTTGATTATCTGCGGTCCGCCCTGCTTACCGTCGTCTTTTTGTCGAGAAGAGACGAGAGCAGAAGCGAAAGCGCAGAGATGAGAAGGAGTATCAGCGCTGACGCCATGGCAGGGCCCGTATCTCCTGTGGCCATATTCAGGTAGATGCTGGTCGGCAGCGTCTCCGTCTTCATCCTGGTGGCTCCCACAAGCATCAGCGTAGCTCCAAATTCGCCCAGTGCCCGGGACCAGGCAAGTATCGCAGCCCCGATAATCGAATTCTTGGCCAGGGGCAGTGTCACCGTAAAAAAGCGCTTTACAGGCGTCGCACCCAGACTTCCCGCAATCCACTCCAGTCTCGGATCTACATTCATAAAGGCCGTCTTTATCATACGGATGACGAAAGGCAGATTGATGATGAGATGCGCCATGACGATGCCGTTGACGGAGAAAATCACCGGAAATCCGTGAGCGCTGAGAAACTTTCCTGGAACCGACGCGAACATCAGCATCAGACTCAGTCCCAGCATGATATTCGGCAGCGAAAGAGGCAGTTCGATCACCATACTGCAGAACCGCTTCAGGGGCATATTCGTCCTCATCAGCGCATAAGCGGAGAAGAGGCCCAGAACGAGACAGATGGCTGTAGAAATCAGGGATGTCGTTACGCTGAGCCTGACGGCAAATCGCACTTCCTCATTCTGGAATGCATAAGGAAGAAAAGGTATTCCTTTTATAACAATAAAGGACAATGAAACAAATATATATGCAGTGACGATCATCGCGATGATGACCGTCACTGAATCAAAATATTTTCTGATTTTTTTCGGAGATCTTTTTTCCGGCTCATTCATGTCGCCGTTATGCCTTTTCATAGCCGTACTTCGTCCATACAGCAGCTGCTTCATCGGAATCGAGATATTTCAGGAATTCCGCCAGAGCTTCATCGTTCGCCGAGCAGGACAGAGAGGCCGCCGGAATTACCTTGATATATTTTTCCATTCCTTCCAGATCGAGAATTTCCACTTCGTCTGATTTTGCTGCATTTTCTTTCCATACGATCGCAGCATCGCATTCACCTGTGGAAAGTGCCGTAATCATTTCCGGAGCTGTAGTAGTTCTCGCAACGATATTGGCAGACTCGGAAAGTCCCGCATCCTTCAGTACTGCATCGGCGATTTTTCCGATCGGCGTAGCTTCCGCATCACCGGCTACGATTCTCACTCTTCCGAGATCCGAGATGGATTCGATATTTTCCGGATTTCCCTTAGGTACCGCGATAACCGGGATATGTTTGACCAGATTTTTGGAATCCGTAACATAATTTTTCTCTTTCAGCGGATCGAGTTCGCCTTCAGCACCGGCGATAAAGAGATCCCCCTGATCTGTCGTGGTAATCTGGTTGACGATCTGAGCCGCATTTCCGTAAGTGACCTGAACGTCCGCACCCGTAGCTTCCTTGAAGTTGTCCGAAATTTCCGCAAACGGTTCTTTCATACCTGCTCCGCAGTATATCATCAGAGATTTTCCTTCAAGAGAAGACCACTGACCTCCTGTCTCTTCCGCGGAGGACGCCTGATTTGCTTCGGATGACGAAGCGCTTTTATCCGTTCCGCAGGCACTGAACGCAGACATCATTCCTGCGCATAAAGCAAACGTTAATACAATGGAAATAATTTTTTTCATTTTTCCCCTCCCGGATCATAAAAATCCTCTTTAATAAATAAAAATAAAATCAAATCTTTTAATTTCTTCTACTTCTATTTTATATAGTATAGTATCATATTTTTTATCATTATTTCAACTGATTCAAATAAATATATATTTTTATATATTATGTAAAAATATATAAAAATATATATATCTGTCTGAATCCAAACATTATAATAGTCTTCTGCAATTTTTCCTTTTGTCTGTCCCTCCAAAGCTGGGGTGTTCTCCTGTTCGGCGGAAATACAGAACTTATGTTTACATTTTGTTTATTTTATGATAAAATGTTCGAAATAAGCAGCTTCAACGTGAAAGCAGAAGAAAGACAGGAGACGAACTATGGGCAGAAAGACTCTTCCTACCGACGAATTCAATCTGACCGAAAGAGAACATAAAGTTCTCGATTTCATGAAAAAAACGGCAGCAGAAAAGGGCTATCCGCCTACCGTACGCGAAATCTGTGAAGAGCTGCACGTAAAATCGACCTCTACCATTCACAAAGATCTCGCCTCCCTCGAAAAGAAAGGTTTTATCCGAAAAGATCCTGCAAAGCCGAGGGCTATCGAAATCGTCGCCGATGAGCGGCTGTCCGCAAAATCGGGTCGTTCCTCAGAAAAGAATCAGAATGTCGAAAGTATTTCCGGCATCACAGAATCTTCCGGGCTACCCGGACGAACCGATATCGTCGACATTCCTTTGGTAGGACAAGTCGCTGCGGGTACACCGATCCTCGCAAAAGAAAATATCACTGACTCTTTTCCCGTGCCCAGCCGTTACATAAACAGCGGCGGAAATCATTTTATGCTGACTGTCAAAGGAGAAAGCATGATCGAAGCCGGTATATTTGACGGAGATTATATTTTAGTAAGACAGCAGAATGTAGCTGACAATGGTCAGATGGTCGTCGCCATGGTGGACGGTTTTGAAAGTGAAGCCACCGTCAAGACGTTTTACAGAGAGGACGGACACATCCGTCTCCAACCGGAAAATTCCACGATGAGTCCCATCATCGTCCGGGATGTCCGTATACTCGGTATCGTCAAAGGAGTCTTCCGTTATTTCAGTTAAATTTCCTGCCGTCTTCCCTTTGGCAGCAATACAGAAACAAAAAGAAAGACGCGTGATTTCGTCAATCACGCGTCTTTCTTTTTCTTTTTGGTGAAGGTGATGGGAATCGAACCCATGTCCGAAAGCATATCCACAGAAGCATCTCCGAGCGCAGCCTGTATTTTAAATTTCGCCACCCGCATCGCCTACAGGCAGGCTATGCGGTCAGCTATCCCGTCGTTCCCCCGTGCTGCCGGGCATTCACACGGAGTTTTCCTGTATATATTATGCCGGTGATCTCAGCCTACAGGTGAGCCGAGGCCGACAAGCGCAGCTGAATTAAGCTGCTACCGCTAAACTTCTGTTGTTTTTTGCGTTTATATTTAAGTTTCCCCTTTTAACGCAGACTGGGAGACTGCGGCTCGCTTCTCCGGCTTCAATACCCCCGTCGAAACCTGTACACCCCCTCGTCTTTTCCGGATTTTCCCTGCCGGAATCCGAAAGGTCATCCGGAAATCTATTACAAGTATACCCTATCGTGTCCGGATTTAACATTAAAATCTGAAGTTAATACGATATTTTTTCAGAAGCTGTCCTCGGAAACAGTCCAGCAGATCACCGATTCTGACTCTTCAGTATCCTGTCGATTTTCCGCTTTGCATCCCGCTTTGCGATGTCGTCTCTCTTATCATACAGCTTCTTGCCTCTGGCTATGCCGATGTCCAGCTTCGCGATGCCTTTTTCGTTTATATAAAGGCCCAGAGGTATCAGCGTCAGCCCCTGCTGCTGAAGTACTGAGTCTATTTTCCGGATTTCCGCTCTGTTCAGGAGCAGCTTTCTCGGCCGCATGGGGTCGACATTATATATATTTCCCTGCTCATACGGGCTGATATTCATACTGTATACGAAGACTTCCCCGTTTTCCACCCTGGCATAACTTTCTTTCAGATTTACTTTCCCCTGACGTATCGACTTGATCTCCGTGCCCGTGAGAACGATACCGGCTTCGTATGTATTTTCAATAAAATAGTCATGTTTCGCCTTTTTATTTGAAGCGATAAGTTTTCTTCCCACAAAAATACTTCCTTTCCTGTTGCGGACCGTATCGGTCGGTATTGCGACATCCCGTTCCGCAGTTTTCTTTTCGGTTTTCTCCGCCGGACTGCTGTTAAAATAAATGCAGCGGAATAACGGCGATGACTTTTCCCCGTACATGTTCCATCGCGATTTCCGTTCCGTCATAATAGCCGACTTTCAGGCTTTCTCCACCTGAAAGGCCGGATTCCCCTTCGTAGATAACATAATCCCCGTCTTCGGGAACCGAAAAAAGATACGCCGGTTTCCATGCGACAGCCAGACTTTTCTCTCCTCCGGAGACGGGAACCGCCAGAAACAGTACGGACAGAACAGCAGCTGACAGAATGGCTACAAGGCCGATCATCACATATTTGGCTGCTGTCTTGAGCGCCTCGGCGGTTTCTTTAAAAATTCCTCTGTTCTTCTGCATTCTGTACCTCCCGGGAAACAGAACTCAGCCCTTCCGAGGCAGGATTCGCTCTTTCCTGACTCTCCCGGAAAGAGGAAGGATGACAGAAGAAATCCGGAGAAATACCGATCTGCCAGGTTATTCGCTCTCCGGCAGATTATCGTATATCGATCCGAACTCATCGAATGGGAATAATCTCACGACAGCTTTGCCGATGACGAGATCCTCATCGACGAAACCGACTTCCGGTGAACGGCTGTCGATACTGACGACGCGGTTATCTCCCATCAGGAAAAGTGTACCTTCCGGAACAGTCGTCTCATCAATTCCGCCATTCGTATATCCGTCCTTAATATACGGCTCATCCAGCGCTTCACCGTTCCGGTATACCTTACCGTCTGCGATGGCGATCGTATCTCCGCCCTTGGCAATCACGCGCTTTATCAGCAGCTTTTTCTTCCCGTTTTCCTGTTCCACATTGCTCTTGAACACGACGATGTCGCCGTATTCTATATCGCCGCCGAGCCGGTATGCCATTTTGGAAAGAATCAGGTAATCATTCGGCTGAAGTGTATTCTGCATGGAATGTTCTCTGACGATAGTAGGCTGAATAAACTGCGCAATGATCACTGCGATCAGAACCGCAGCGAGTATGTCTCTGATCCATGCCACAGCTTCCGATTTCCTCCCTTTTTTCTTTTTTCCCGTCTGTTTATCATCCGGTACTTCAGAAGCTCCATCCTCCTGCACTGCAGCAGAGGCCGGTTCCGTACCGTTGTTTTCGTTTTCCTCTCTCTTTTCCGAGTCTTCTCTCAAAGAATCCGGTGCATTTGTTCCGTCATTGCCGACATTTTTAAGATCATTTTGAGTATTCATAATCAATCATTCCCTTCCGGTTGTTTTTTATTCGTCATCTGTCCGTCACAGGCATTTTTTCTGCTGATCGATCTGCATTCACAGATCTTTCAGATCCCGATATATTCCGAAACGGGATCTGTGCTTCCGAACATCTTTTCCGCAATTCTCCGCTGACGGTCTGACAGGGAGGCGCGGACGGTCAGGCCGTCAAGATATGACAGCACACCGTCAATCATATAAAATTTTAACATATAAGCGTGAAGAAATTGTGTCGTAAGTCCGTAATCAGACGCGATTTTTCTGTTTTCTCTAGAATTTCCGTATTTTGCATCACCGATAACAGGGTATCCCGCCGAAGCGAGATGTGCTCGTATCTGATGCGTTCTTCCGGTCATCAACTGCACTTCGGTCAGCGTGTACCCGCCGGAAGAAAAAATCGGTCTTACGATAGTCTCTGCTGATTTGACGTCCCGTTTTTCATCTTCCGGAACGTTTCCGCGATGGACAGTTACTTTATTCGATGTGCTGTCTTTCGACAGACTGCCCGTGAGATGGAGCTCATGTTTTAATTCTCCGCAGACGATCGTCAGATAATACTTGCCGATACAGCTTTTATTGCGGATCATCTCGTTGAGAGCCCGCAGCGAAGCGCTGTTTTTTCCGAAGATCACCAATCCTGTAGTGTTGCGGTCCAGACGATTTACGGCCGCCGGTGAAAAGCTTTTTTCTACGCGAGGGATATATTCTCCTTTTTCTATGAGATAATCGGTGACCTGGTTGACTAGGGTATTTTTCTTTTCACTTCGGTCTCCATGAGTCAGAAGACCGAAAGGTTTTTCCGCAATCAGTATATTTTCATCTTCATAGGCGATTCCGAACTGTCTCTTCATCTTTTTCCGTTCTGCCTTTTTCTGACGGAACTTCCCGAGTTCTTCCTCAGATAAATAGATGAGAACACGATCACCGCAGGAAAGCATGGTATCTTTTGGAACTCTACGACCGTTTACTTTTACATCTTTTCGGATGATTTTATATATGTAGCTCAGAGACGCTTCTTTCAGATATTTGCGCAGAAATCTGTCAAGACGCTGCTCCGCTTCGTTTTTACCGATTTCGATTTCCGTCATTTTGCCTTCCTTCCCCGTCACGCATGCAGTAAAAATATTTCCGAAATTTTTCCGGCTGACTCCCCTCATGTTTCCTCACGCCGGAGAAAATATATTTCATTTCATCGTATCGCGGGAATCATTATACCACGTGGTTTTCAATTCAGTCACACCATTTTCGGCAATTGACCAGTAATTTCACATGATCTTCATTGTCCGTCATTTCATTCTATGTTAAAATTATCTGATAGCAAAGGAGTTTTCACTATGAACACAGTAAAGAATTTTATTTATAATATCAGCGATATTCTCATTGCTCTGCTCATTATCGCAGTAGCAGTACTCATCATCGGTTGGCGCGTAAATTCTATCATGGACTATCCTAGTCGGATTATAGCCACGCAGACAGAAGAAACCGGTAGTTCTTCAAGCCAAACGGACAGCAGTTCTGTAGATTCCTCTACTTCCGACAGTGCATCCTCTGATGCTGTGGGCGGATCTAGTACAGCCACGTCCACTACAACAGTCACAGTCGTACAAAATTCTACAGTAGATGATATCGCTGCGTCTCTTGTAAGCGCAGGTGTCATTTCCGATGCCGAACAATTTACCAGCGCTGTAGAAGCGGCAGACGCCGCCACAAAGTTGAAGTACGGAACTTATACGATTCCTGCAGG
Organism: Bacillota bacterium; assembly: GCA_019420525.1. Lineage (GTDB taxonomy): Bacteria > Bacillota > Clostridia > Peptostreptococcales > Anaerovoracaceae > Alangreenwoodia. The sequence continues at coordinate 28,110 of JAHZHA010000015.1, read as the reverse complement.
AGCTTCCATGGATCAGATTATCCAGATGATGACTTCATGATGTTTGCGGTCGCAACAGACAGTGGTAACAATTATAACATAAGAGTTTTTCAATAAAATAGAAATTACCTCTTTACAAATTCGTTTTTTGCAGTTATAATGTTCTTTGTCCGTTGAAGGCCGATGGTTTTCAACGATTCGGGTATTTTTATCCGTGCGCCATTAGCTCAGCTGGATAGAGTAGCACACTACGAATGTGAAGGTCGTAGGTTCGAATCCTACATGGCGCGCCAAAGAAAACGCTGAAAATCATTGAGATTTTCAGCGTTTTTTGTTTATATTCAAGATTTTCTCTGCATTCGCCAAGGAGTCCGTGCTATGATCGAAAGTCTCATGTTTTATGCGTATACTTTTTCACAAATCATCGGATTTTGTACAATATTTCTCATAGTATTACTTTATCGGCGCAAAACGTCTGATCAGATGTTACCTCTCAAGAATCTAGGATGTTTCCAGATTTTTGCATTCGGTATTGGAATGATTTATTTCGCACACCGCTATCTCAGCATATACAACGGAGATAAGACTTACGTCACATTGCTGCGTGGTGCAGATATTGCATTCTTTATTCTGATGCAGTTTTATTGGCTTCACTATCTACAGAAATCAATACAAATCGTTTCCGAAAAAATAAAAAAAGCGGTAAAATGTGCGAATGCTGCAATTGCTGTTTTGCTGGTGCTTTCGGTCATGAATTACACCGTTTTAGTAAATCTGAACTATTATGTGGAAGCCGAACCTGTACGCCGATACGTATCAGGAATACAGCTTCTCCTATGTATTTTTCTGACGTTGTATAATGTTCTCGAAGCATTATATGCGTTTAAACATTCTGAACAGAAACAATTTAAGTATTTTATTTTATCGGTCACCTTTGCGGTCAGCGGAATATGTCTGTGGAACGGAATCGCTGTGATTTATATGTTTTCCGGCAACGCAGGATCAGGTATTTGGAGCGGAAACATATTCGATCCCACTCCATTTTTCCTTTTCTTCATCGGTATAATGAATCTGATTTATGTCTATCGTACAGATTTCAATATATTATATTACAGCGAGGAAAAAGAAGCACACACTGAAATAATGCTAACAGAGTTATTCGATTCCTACGGACTGACAGCGAGAGAAAGAGAAATCACTATTCTGGCTGCTGAAGGAAAGAGTTATGATGAAATAGCTCAATTATTGTTCATATCAAAATATACAGTAAAAAGGCATATCCATAATATTTATCAGAAATTTGAAATTTCAACACGTGCAGAGCTTATGAGACTGGTAAGAGTATAAAATGGTCCATGTGGTCCATTGTGATATCCGAAAGAATTAAGCAAAATGGAGGCAGTCAAATATACTGCTTCCATTTTTATTTTTAATCGAAGAGGAGAAAATCATGATGAAAGAGAAAAAAAGATGGATCAAAAAAAATAGCAGCGTTATTGCTGATATTTACACTCGTCTTTTCAACAACCGGATGCGGAAGTGAAAACGACAGCAAAAAAATTGAATCTGATATGTCCATGGCGGATGATGTTCAGAAATATGTGGATAAAGTCGATGAAGAGTTCGCATATGATGTCGCGTATACACTGGCATATGATGAAAAATATCTGTCGAATAAAATGGGGTTCCGGACTTCTGGAAGTGATGCAGAGCACGCAGCCGCTGATTATCTGGCGGATGTGATGAAAGAAATCGGCCTTGAAGAGATAGAAAAAGTGCCCGTAAAAGTCGACAAGTGGCAGTTTAACGACGCAAGTCTCAGCATCGACGGTTGGGATGAAACGATAATGCCTGCTTCTTATGCCGCCAGCGGAACGGAAGCAGATGGAATCACTGCAGAAATCGTAGATGTAGGCAACGGAAAAAAGGCAAATTATGAAGGAAAGGATGTAAAAGGGAAAATTGTTCTGGCTGGAATTGATCAGTGGAATGATCAATGGATCTCTACCTTTCTACAGGAAGCCTATATTCATGGAGCCTCTGCAATTATCACATATAACACCGGTGGTTACGCGATGATTTCAGATGATGCTACAAATATGCAGGACATAGCCCAGAAGGATCTCATTCCATGTGTCAGCATCAGTAAAGCCGAATACGATAAAATCGCTGAGCAGATAAAAAACGGCAATACAAAAGCAACATTAAAAGTTGATAATATCATAGAACGCGACAAAGGTGAAAGTTACAATGTTATAGGCAAAATCAAGGGAAAAAGTTCCGATCAGCAAATCGTAATGTCTGGACATTACGATGTATATTTCAACGGATTTCAGGATGACAGCTGCGCTGTGGGTTTACTGCTTTCTGTGGCAAAATCCATGAAGGATTCCGGTTATATGCCGGAAAACGATCTGGTGTTTGTCTGTCACGCCGCAGAAGAATGGGGCGCTTCCGGCACTCCGTTTGACTGGACCACAGGTGCCTGGGAGATGGTTCACACCGCACATCCTGAATGGGCAAGTAAAACCCTAGCGATGATTAATTTTGAACTTCCTGCTCTGTATGACGGAATGGATCAGGCAAAAATCAGTTGTGTTCCGGAATTTGCCGATCTGGTATCGGATCTCAACGATACAAAACTCGTGTCCCAACCTACAGGTGATATCTATTCCAAAGGCCTCAGTGATGAATATGTTCCTGTAAATACAAACGAAGATGGTATTTCCTACAGAGCCGCAGGTATCCCTTATCTGATCAATATTCCGGGTATGCAGGAAGGGGAAAAAGGTTGGATGCAGCAAAGATATCATACGAAATATGATGACGAAAAGACGTACAATAAAGATGTAATGACATATAATTTAAAAAATTATGGTATGCTGATGATCTATATCGATCAGACACCTGCTTTAAAACTGAGTTTTACCGATACAGTAGATCAATTGAGAGAAGCATTCGACGAGGAATACGCCGAAAAAGCCGGTATCGATGCCGATGCTTACACACAGAAACTGGATGAATTTGAAACGGTTTCCAAGAAACTGGACAGCAAAATCTCTGATATCAATAATCGCTATGAAAAAGCTGTGTCTGACGGCGCAGATGAAGATAAATTAGAGACGATCCGTAACGAAGGTGTTCAATTAAATAAAATTACACTAGAAGCTTTTAAAACAGTTCAAAATGAGTTAATTGGCACCATAGGATCTTATGGACTCGTGATAAAACATGAAATTCCTCAACAGAATGCAGAAATTCTAAATTCTGTAGCTGACGCCCTGAAAAAAGGAATTTTAACAAATAAACAGGCTACCGGAGCCTTGGATATTATCGGAGAATTGAATGGCTCTCTGGAATATATAAATTTTGAATTCAGCAGCGAAACCGCAGATGCAATGAAAAAAACATATCTGCCGGATAATGAAGACGGTCTTTACTGGGGAACCGACAAATCCTATCCTTTTGCAGAAATCGGAGATCTGACAAAAGAACTCATGAAAATTTCGGAAAGCAAAAAAAATGATGTCGATTTTTCATCTCAGATTTCAGTATGTCAGAAAGCCATGAGCCAGCAGCTCATATATGTAAAGGATGCCATGACGAGAGAAATGAATGGAATCACGAAGTTGTGCATGCTGTTAAAATAAAATCATACACTGCTGTATGCCCCTCCTCCGCAGTCCCTTCACCGCGGGGGAGGGCTGTTGTGTTTTCTCTGTATGGAACCCACCTTACGGCAGGACAAAGCAAAAGCTATTATGTACGACCATCATTTTCGGATTCCAACTTCATCACTTTTCTGTATTCGTCTCTGATTCCGTCTCAAAAAGTTCCGATATCGTCACACCGAGTGCACTGGCCAGGTACTTCAGTTCGTAATCTGTTACAACCCTCTTTCCGGCTTCCATCCGACTGATGGCTTTCTGCGTGAGATCCAGACCTGCCAGCTGTATGATAGCTGCCACATTCTCCTGGGATAATTCTCTGCTTTTCCTTATTTCACGTATTTTTCTCCCGCAGATATTGCGTCTTTCGTGAATTCTCAACATCTTCACCAGAATCCCTCCTGTTATTCAAAAGATGCATTCCCTTTTAACTTTAACATAATTTGCAGTTTAATTTATCCCAATAAAGAATATTTCGGTCGCATAGAATCACTTATTGCCATCTGTTACGGCATTTTCCACGACTTCGGCAGAACGGTGAATCAGGGCTACTGCTTCTTCTTTTGTTACAAAGGAGAGATAATGTTTATTTCCGCCGTCATCTCCGCGGACGATTCCGTTCTCCTCCGCCCATTTCCGGTCTTCCTCCGACCATTTCTGCGGTTTTTCTTCGGCACGGCGCGCAAAATAATTATCGAGCATTTTGTCGAACTGTTCCTGTGTCATTTCTTCTTCCTCTTTTCCTTCTTCTCCACTCTGAGGCGGATTTTCAGCGCGATACTTTTCATAAATTTTTCCAAGCCCGAAAGATCCGACTGTGTTGCTGCCGGTATCTTTCCATCGGACGGCATATCCCCGCGTATCTACATGTACGAAATTGTTATATAGGCCGATTCCCGTATTCGGAAAATGCGCCTCGATATAAGCTGCCACCGCTTTGGGAGGCACTCCGTCCACTGTGATATCGCACGCAGTTCCCTTTATATGCTGAGAGTTTGAAGCGCCCCCTACTTTTTTATTGTACTCCGGTGTCCGATAGGCCGAATTGATTTTCACCGGCCTGCCGAAATAGTCCCGCACGGACTGCAGGATCTGTACCGTTTCAGGGGAGAGCAGAATCTTGTCACTGCCGTCTTTGCAGCGAAACTCCCGGACCCGGAAACTCTCCGACACTTTTTTGTCCCCGTCTTTTTTCAGACTGTACTCTTTGACTGACATTCAGCTGTCACCTCATTTTCATGTTCGACAGATACTTTTCTTTTCTGCTGCAGCAGCGAAAGAAGTTCTGCCCGTGAATAAACGGATACTGCCGCTGATACGGATAACGCTTACTCTGTCAGTATATGCCCCGGGCTGCCGCTCTGTTCCGCCCGGGAATCATCCGCTTCGCCTTCCAGTCCGTGCACATGCATATAAAAACGACCGTACCTGCGAGATGGAAACTCATCCCGGCAGGTACGGCCGCCTTTTTCTTCCCCTGTGCAATCAACCCAGCCGATCCGTACGGATACCTATGTTTTCCGCCATTTTATCGACTACTTTCTGAAAAGTATTCAATTCGTCCTCTGTCACGCCATCTGTCATTCTATCAAGAAAATTCTGTTTCATCCGGCTAAGCGTCTGCTCCAGCTCTTTATCCTCGATATTGAGCGTCAGATGATTTACTCTGCGGTCTTTCTTGTCTTTTTCCGTGCTCAGAAATCCCTTTCTCGTCAGAGAATCCACAGAACGGCAGATCAGCGACTGGGAAATCCCCAGATTGACTGCGATTTCTTTTGCAGTGTCAACTTCCGGATGCTCAAGCATAAAAATCATCATCGATGTTTCATTCGGCGTAAAACTGTAATCGCCCAGACTTTCCTTGCAAGATTCCTGATACTTGCGCATCATGTCGTAAAACACAGCCAGATACTTCATATCGCCTGCATTGCCCTGCATTTTTCAGTTCCTCCCTCTACAAGTGTTTTTTCCCTTATTGAAAATTTCCTCTGTCTTATTCTACCACTAATCATTATAAAGTTGAATGCTAATTTTTAAAATATTCATGTGTTTTTTTATGCATTTGCATAATCCGACAGAAAATCAGGCTCTTTCTTCAGATAAAGTGATGAGATGATTCAGCAACTTGCACAATTCGACAATATCTATCGGTTTTGTTATATATTCATTCATCCCCGCATCTCTGCTTTTTTCGATATCCTCCGTGAAAGCGTAAGCAGACATCGCCACCACAGGAATATGCTGTGCATCGGCATGCGATGACTCACGGATTCTCCTCGAAGCCTGCAGTCCGTCCATCCGAGGCATCTGGATATCCATCAGCACCGCATCATATCGACCCGGCGGCGCCTCTTCAAAAAACTGCACCGCTTCCAGTCCGTCCTCAGCCGTGTCACATATTACGCCTTCATCTTCCAGAAGATCCACCAGCATATTTCGATTGACTTCGTTGTCTTCCGCCACAAGAAAACGTCTGCCGGAAAGATCCCATGTTCCCTCCGGTATGACCTCCGTCGGAAACATCTCCTCTCCGGCGCACGGGAAAGATACTTCAAAAGAAAAGACGGAACCCTGTCCCGGTGCGCTTTTCACATAAATCTCGCTATCCATCTGCCGCAGCAGATCACGGCAGATGCTCAGTCCCAGCCCTGTTCCGCCGGCCGCCGAAATGCCGCTCATTTTCTTGCCTTCCGCCTCTTCAAAAGGTTCAAAAATGCGTTCCTGATCTTCCTCACGTATACCGATGCCGGTATCTGAAACCTCGACAAATAGCTTCACACAATCATCCGTTTTCTCTCTTTCCTGGATCTTCAGACGTATTTTTCCGCCCTCTCCGGTATATTTCACCGCATTATTCAGAAGATTGATGATAATCTGCTGAAGCCTCACCTTATCGCCTATAATCCTGCTGTGTTCCACCTGTACATCCATCTGAAACTGCTGGCCTTTTTCTCCGCTGATCTGGCGAATCATCGCATCTACCGCCTCCACTACTTCATAAAAATCAAAAGGAATCCGGTAAAGTGTCATTTTCCCCTGTTCGATTCTGGACATGTCGAGAATATCATTGATCAGGGAAAGCATATACGATGTGGAAATTTCCAGCCGGCGCAGATACATCACCGTCTTCTGTTCGTTTCCCGCTGCCCGTCTCGCCAGTGTCGTCAGTCCGACGATAGCATTCATCGGAGTTCTCAGTTCATGGGACATATTGGACAGAAAATCGCTTTTCGCCTGATTGGCGATTTTTTCACGGTCCAGTTCCGCTTCCATCCTGCATATTTTGAATTTCGACACTGTCCGGACAGTCCAGATCAGAAATAAAATCAGAGCTGCGAGAAGAATCAGTCCGCACAGTATACATAGATTCACCGCTGTCTGTATATCGCCTCCCGGCACTCCTCGCGAATTTCGGATAATCACCCTCACAGCATGAAGCGCTGCTGCGAGCATGATGATTCCTCCTGTCAGCAGCAGTACCGCAGAAACGCCGTTTTTATCATTAAAAAATCTGCCGTAATTTTTCATATCAACCTCCTTGTGACATAAATTCTATCATCTGAAAATTCGCATCTTCAACGAAGGCTGTTTCACAAATGTCGTCAGAATACGACATGAAACGACAGCGAAAAAAATATCTTTCTCACCCGATCTGTCGGAAAATGAAGCTGTGTGTCAGACTTTCCGTCATTTCAAAGTAATTAGATGAGGCTGGCAATGACGTTACATATGATTTTATCGGGGAGTATCAGGCCGATTTTGATCGGGACGATTTCGATCTCATTTGGAAAGACTTCAACAGCAACAATTATATCTTCAAAGGGCAGGACCTCTTTTGCGGGCAGCCATGGAAGCAAAAGCCGATGTGCTGCTGACTAGCGACAAGGATTTTTTAGAGTCTGACATGAAAAATCCGGCGGGTATAACACCGGCAGCGTTTTTTGGCACAAATACAGCGGGCCGGGAGTAAAAAACTCTCGGTCCGCTGTGTTTATCCTGGAAGAACTCCAGTATATTCCGTCTCGGCTAAAGCCTTCTCTCTGCCTTAATATTTGCGATAGCATTCATTGGATCATCCTCCTGAATATTTTTTAGGAATATACATTAACTTTGTTAACACCTCATTTATATATATTCCTTTATTTTTTCGATCATACTGTCTGCATCTGCATTTTTTACTTCAATATTAGAAAATGGGTGTGCCTTTCTCACTTTCGCATCAGCTACATTTAAGGAATTTAATTTTCCGTTCGCATAGATTAATCTGCCTTGTGGTCCGCTTAATATCCGATATGTTCCATCCGGGTTTTCTTTACAGAAAACCAACATTTTTTCATTTGGCTTTAATAGTGGATCATCTATAACTTCTACTATTTTCTCTTCAGTTTCACCCCCCGTCATATAGACAGAGAAAATCTGATCTTTTTCAGAATTATAAATCGGGGTATCTACTTTAACAGAATACACTGTGTATGGGATTCCATCTTCAATAATCACACTTTCCTTTCCTTGAACGGTTGCAAGTGCAATTAAATCACTATCTCCAGACATTTCTTCTATATCACTGTAATTGTAATTCCAGCTTACAGATAAATATTCTGTCTTCTTCTCATTCTCACGGTTATTGTTAGTATAACTCAAAATACAAAACATACATCCTATAATCAACACGACAAACGCAATAGAGATGATAATTTTATTTCTATTTTTTTCCAGTATCATTTCCCCTCCTTTATCCTCTATTTTTTTCCAGTTTTTTATTTCCGCCTGAACATTACCATCTGAAGTATAACCTATAGATATTTCAATCTGATATTTTACGCTATCTTTCATAGCGACGTCTACAGTCAAGATATCCGGTTCGAGCAACGAAAAGTCAGGATCGTCCATCTCAGTTATATTAAAAACATCATCAGGATTTCCGAGCCACATCAGATATTTCCAATAATCATCATAATAGTAAAAGGATACTTCCTGCCGATCGTCTTTTATCGCCGTTTTCAGGGAAGAAAAGAGGCGCCCGTTGGCAACTCTGTAAGTCAGCCGGACAATGTCAGGATTATCGATTCCGATAATGGAACCCTCGATTCCGACTTCACCTTTCCCCCATTTCAATTTAGAATCGGGAAGCACAATCTGATTCCCTGAGCCAAAGGGATATTCCTGACTGTCTGCATAGATAAACATATTATTTAAAATCTGTTCCTGGAATACATCAGAATCCTTCAGCGGCATATCGATCCAGCCGGATAACACACCGTATGCTAAAAGAACAGCTATACAGGCAGCAGATCCTATCACCGGAAGAATTTTACGTTTCAATGTAAGATGATTATAACACTTCCATTCTTTTTTGAAAGATGTCGACTCTGCAAAAGAATTGCTGCTTTCATTCCGCATATCTTTCCCTTTATTATTTTCAAAACTCTTCAACGCCTCTTCTCCCTCTTCTTCAGCAAGCAGAAAAATCGCTGAGGAAAATAATTTATCTTCTTCTGAATATTTTTTCTTATTTTTTCTCATCCCTGTTATCTCCTTCTGTCTTATTGTATATTTCCAGAGCTTTTCTCCTTGCCCTGGTCAGATACTGACGCACACTATTCTTTGAAATGCCTAAAGAATCACCGATTTCTCTATCACTCAATTCAAGTAAATATTTAAAATTCAACACATCCTGATAAACTTGAGGAAGTTGTCGTATACAATCTTTCATTTTTTCTGCTGTGATCGATTTCAATACCTCGCCTTCAATATCTGCACTTTCGTCCACAATGCCGTAAAGTTTTCCTTCCTCCAAAAGAGCATTTTTCACTCTTTGCGGTTCTTTTTTTATCGCATAATTCAAAGCCGTATGTCTCACTGTGCTGCGAAGATAAGACACACATACGGATTGCTGCATCTGACGGAGTTTTTTCGCATGGGGTATCAGATGAATAAATGATTCCTGAACCATATCTTCCGCGATGCCTTTATCCTGTACGACATCAAACGCAAATAATTCCATTAGTGCATAATATTTTTGATATAACTCAGTTAAAAATTGCTCGTCTTTCTTCATGCCCAATCCTTCTGCTTATAAAATAAAACATGCTGTCAGCATCATCTGCATAATTAAACTTCTTCAAATCTTTTTCATAAATAAAGACAGTCCTTTTATCATTTGTGCAACAGACTTACCTGATTTTTTACTACAATGCAAATTAATTTTTAATCGTTACGAAATAAACTCATACTGCAGACAAAGGCCTGATTTTCCTTTTGAAAAATCAGGCCTTTGTCTAAAGTATAAGAGGGAACAGATGACACTGTTCCCTCTTTTTTCTTCGCGTTATGATTGAATTGTGAGTAATTAGCCGAAATATCTTTCAAGCAGTCCCTTGAGTGCTTTGCCGTGTCTCGCTTCGTCTCTCGCCATTTCATGAACAGTATCGTGGATGGCATCCAGATTTGCTTTCTTCGCTCTTACAGCCAGGTCAGTCTTTCCTGCAGTAGCGCCGTATTCAGCTTCTACGCGGAGTTCCAGGTTCTTCTTGGTGCTGTCAGTAACTACTTCGCCCAGAAGTTCAGCAAACTTTGCTGCGTGTTCCGCTTCTTCCCATGCTGCCTTTTCCCAGTAGAGGCCGATTTCAGGATAACCTTCTCTGTGAGCGACTCTCGCCATAGCGAGGTACATACCTACTTCTGTGCATTCACCTTCAAAATTCGCTCTCAGATCTGCCTTGATGTCTTCCGCAACGTCTTTTGCGATACCTACTACATGTTCAGCAGCCCATTCCATTTCTCCAGTCATTTCCTTGAACTTTTCAGCAGGAACTCCACATACAGGACATTTTTCAGGAGCCTTGTCTCCTTCATAAACATAACCGCAAACCTGACATACAAACTTAGCCATAATTTTCTTATCTCCTTTCAATATTCAATCTGAATTCTCAATGTTTCCGCTTCCGCGGTATCTTCCCCATATTATAGCACACGACTGTGGAAAAATCAGATAGAAATACCATTATATCCGGGTTAAATTTTCAACATCGTGTTCCTCTTTTAACTGTTTTTATGATAACATACTATCAGAAAATATCTGTTGCATATGCAACAACAAGGAGGTTTTTTATGAATTTTTCTCAGATTCCCCTTTTTGACAATATTCCCGATGCGGACTGCCGCCGCATGATGAGCTGTTTTCAGACAGCCTTTCTCTCGCTGAATACCGATCAGGAGCTCGATATCCGCAGATATTTTCAGAACGATATCGGAATCGTACTCAGCGGCGCCGTGGAGATTTCCCGGATCGACTTCAGCGGCAGAAAAAGCATTCTGGAGATCATCGAAAAAAACGAAATGTTCGGCCGCCTGTATTCCTACTCACCCGAGGAGAGTGAAACTATTTCAGCCAAATGTCTCAAAGCGGCCAGCATCGCTTTCATTCCCAATGAACACATTCAGCAGCAGTGCGGAAATGCGTGCAGCTGCCACAGTGCCCTCGTCTCCAATCTGCTGGAACTGATGTCAAAGAAGACAAACACGCTCAGCGCCCGGGTGAATGTACTGAGTCAGAGAACGATCCGGGAAAAACTGATCAACTATTTTTATCAGCTGTCCGCTGCAGCGGGGAGTAAAGACCTGCTGCTCCCCTACAGTATGACTACGCTTGCCGACTATCTATGTGTCGACCGCAGCGCGATGACGAGAGAGCTGAAAAATATGAAAAAAGACGGCCTCATTTCCGGAGACGGAAAAAACATACAGCTGCTCATGTAAAAGCAAATGTCTCCTCCTCTGCCGTTTACCGCGCAGCCTGCTTCCCATCCGGGCTGCCGGAAAAGCGGCGGATTCCGCTTCTCTTATGCTCGCTGCCGCGATGCATGCGGTCCGCGATTTTTTTCCTGTCCTCCGGAATCGGCTTTCCTGAAATATAGGCGTCCAGTTCCGCATATGTGATTCCCATCTCGGTTTCGTCCGTCTGTCCGTCGAACAGCGCTGCAGACGGCGCTTTTTCGATGACACACGGCGGCACGTTCAGATATCTCAGAAATTCGTATATTTCTGTAACCGTCAGATCTGCGATGGGATTAAAATCGTGAGCTCCGTCGCCCCATTTCGTGAAATATCCCACATAGGCCTCACTCAGGTTGCCCGTGCCGGCCACCAGCCGGTTTTCCGCCGCCGCAACCGCGTACAGAGTGAGCATCCTGAGACGCGGCGCCATATTGGCAAGCGCCGCGTCATTCAGTCCCGTCACACCTTCCAGCGCCCGGATCTCAGCTTCTTTTACGGGAGTCAGATCCACCGTGCGCGTCTCGATTCCGTATTCTTCCGCTACCGTCAGCGCATCTTCTGTATCCTGGCCGTAATTGCGCTCCGCAGTGCAGGGAAGGATGATGCCCACCGTGTTGTCGCAGGCGGCCTTGCAGAGAATGCCGGTCAGGGCGGAATCTTTTCCTCCGCTGTTGCCGTATACGATTCCCTCTGCGCCGCTCTCCGCAATCACCGATCTGATAAATTCCACCCGGTCCTCGAATTCTTTCCCGTAGTCACGCATCTTTCACACTTCTTTCTCTTCTCATTTCAATCTTTTATCTTCTTGTCTTTTTTCTCTTTATCTTCTTATCTTTCCCTAATCCGTCTTGTCTTTCTGTCCCTTCTCTTTTCAGACGGTCATTCCGCTCTGCCGCGACAGAGGCCGGTCACGCCTGCTTCCCCAGCAGTTCCGCCAGCCGCCGCGCCGCTTCCTCCGTGTCTTCCGGACTTCCGAAAGAAGAAAAACGGAAATATCCTTCGCCACAGGATCCAAATCCGGCTCCCGGCGTGCCGATGACCTGAATTTCATTCAGCAGATAGTCAAAAAACTCCCAGCTTCCCATTCCATCCGGGCACTTCATCCACACGTACGGCGCGTTTTTTCCTCCGAAATAGCGGATGCCCAGCTGATCCAGTGCGTCGGTCAACACTTTTGCATTTTTCCTGTACACCGCTATATTTTCACGGATCTGCTCCTGCCCCTCCGGCGTAAATACGGCTGCCGCTCCTCTCTGAATGATATAGGAGACGCCGTTGGTCTTCGTCGTGCGGTTGCGGACCCACATTTCGTTGAGATTCATCCCTCTGCGCTCCAGCGTTTTCGGAATCACAGTATATCCGAGTCTCGTTCCGGTGAAGCCCGCCGTCTTCGACAGGGAGCAGATCTCTATGGCGCACGTTTCCGCACCTTTCAGTTCGAAGATGCTGCGGGGCAGAGTCTCATCCTGAATAAAGGCCTCGTACGCCGCGTCAAACAGGATGACGGCTCCTCTGCTGTTGGCGAAGTCCACCCATTCCTGCAGCTGACTGCGGCTGAACACCGCGCCGGTGGGATTATTCGGGGAGCAGATGTAGAAAATATCGGCGTCCGCTCCGTCTTCCGGCGAAGGGAGAAAGCCGTTTTCCTCTCCGGAATTCAGACGTACGATTTTTCTTCCCGCCATGATATTGGCGTCTACATAAGCGGGATAGGCCGGCTCGATGACGAGAGCGCTGCTCTCCCTGTCGAAGAGATCCAGGATATCTCCCAGCTCGTCGCTGGCGCCGCTGGAGATAAACACCTCGTCCGGGGAAATGCGTATCCCCTTCTCCCCGTAATAGGATGCAATCTGCTCTCTGAGGAACGGAGCTCCGCATTCCGGCATATATCCGTGAAAGCGGTCTGCATACGCCTGATCGTCCACCGCTTCGTGCAGAGCGCGGATGACGGCATCACACAGCGGCAGCGAGACATCTCCGATGCCCATCCGGTAGAGATGTTTCTCCGGATTTTTTTCGAGATACGCTTTCGTCTTCTGGGCGATGTTATAAAACAGATAGGAATCTTTCAGCTCTGCATAATGCATATTCGGTGTGATCATATGGAAACCTCTCCTTCATAAACGATTTCTGCCGGTCCCGTCATCGTCACGATACCGTCCGGCTCCGCCTGTATCTTCAGAATTCCTCCGTCCAGATGCACGGAGACCGGAACGCTGCAGTCGCAGAATCCCTTGGAAACTGCCGCCATGACGCTGGCGCAGGCTCCCGTTCCGCAGGCCATGGTGACGCCGCTGCCGCGTTCCCACACTCTCATGCGGATCTCATTCTCCGAAATGACCTGAACGAATTCCACATTGACGCCGTCGGGAAATTTTCTGTGATGTTCGATGGCCGGACCGAGGGTGGTCAAAGGGGCATCTTCTGCACAGCCGGTAAAAACGACTGCGTGAGGATTTCCTACCGAAACAGGAGTGCAGGTCACCGTCGTCCCTTCCGCATTCAGCGTGATGTCATTTCCCACAAACACTCTGCCCATTCCCACCGTTACGCTGCGGACCTTCCCTCCGGCCAGCTGCAGATTCAGATCCCGCATGCCGGACAGGGTTTCGATCTGCAGGCGCGTCTTGTCGGTGTATCCTTTTTCGTAAACATATTTTCCCACACACCGAATTCCGTTCCCGCACATCTTCGCTTCACTGCCGTCCGCATTGAAAATCCGCATTTTAAAATCTCCCTTATCCGACGGCGAAATATAAATCATCCCGTCTGATCCTGCACCGAAATGACGGTCGGACAACCTGACGGAAATATCCCGAATGTTCTCGGGAACTTCTCCGTATACATACAGATAATCGTTCCCGAGTCCCTGCATCTTGGTGAAATGCATCCTGTCTACCTCCTTATCGAACGCTGAACAGAAGATCCGCATAAGACGGATACGGCCAGTATTTTTTCGCGGTAAGCGTCTCTGCCTCGTCGCAGGCTTCCCTGAGTGCGCTCATATCCGGCAGAACGCGGTCGCGTATTTCTCCGGACTGAACACCGATATCTTCCTGAATCCGGGCGGACTCCACGTCGTTTTCCAGTATATCGGCCCGAGATGCGATGAGATCCGTCAGAGCAGAGAGCTTTTTCACGAGATTTGTCTCATAGCTGCACGGAAGTTCGGCATCGACTTTTTTCTTGGATGCCGCCGCCTCCGCCACGTCAGCCGCATAGGCTTCTACAGCCGGGGCGATCTGCGTTCTTGCCATGCGCACCATGGTGCCTGCTTCGATGATGATCGTCTTGCAGTAATTATCCAGGGTGATCTCATAGCGCGATCTGATCTCTTCTTCAGTATATATGCCGTGACGGATCAGCATATCTGCATTCTTTTTGTCGAGAAGATGAGGCACCGCATCCGGCGTCGTGCGCAGATTCATCAGTCCTCTCTTTTCCGCCTCTTCGATCCAGCTGTCATCATAGCCGTTACCGTTGAAAATAATCTTCTTGTGATCCCGGATCGTCTCGCAGATCAGGCTGTGAAGCGCAGATTCAAAATCTTCTGCTCCTTCCAGACGGTCTGCATAGATTCTGAGACTCTCCGCCACCGCACTGTTGAGCATGATATTCGCGCAGGCGATGCTGTCGGAAGAGCCTACCATGCGAAATTCGAATTTGTTGCCCGTGAAAGCGAAAGGCGACGTCCTGTTGCGGTCCGTCGTATCGCGCCGGAATTTCGGCAGTACATCGACGCCCAGTCTCATCTGCGTCTTTTCAGCGCCCTGATATGCCGTATCATTTTCGATGGCTTCCAGAACGCCGTTCAGCTCATCGCCCAGAAAGACGGAAACGACGGCAGGAGGCGCTTCGTTCGCACCGAGCCGGTGATCGTTTCCCGCTGTGGCGGCGGAAATTCGCAGCAGATCCTGATAATCGTCCACCGCTTTGATCACAGCGCAGAGGAACAGAAGAAACTGCGCGTTTTCGTACGGTGTCTCACCCGGCGAGAGGAGATTCTGCCCCGTGTCCGAAGCCAGCGACCAGTTGTTGTGTTTTCCGCTTCCGTTGACCCCGTCGAACGGCTTTTCGTGCAGCAGGCATACGAGGCCGTGCTTCGAAGCCACCTTCTGCATGATTTCCATCGTCAGCTGATTGTGATCGGTGGCAGCATTTGTCGTCGTGTAAATCGGGGCAAGCTCGTGCTGGGCCGGAGCCACCTCATTGTGTTCTGTCTTCGCGTAAATTCCCAGCTTCCATAATTCTTCGTCGAGTTCTTCCATGAAAGCCGCCACTCTCGGCCGGATGACGCCGAAATAATGATCGTCCATCTCCTGTCCTTTCGGAGATTTTGCGCCGAACAGCGTCCGGCCGGTAAGGCGCAGGTCGGGACGCCGGTCGTACATCTCCTTTGTGATGAGGAAATATTCCTGCTCCGGTCCAACCGACGGACGGACACATTTTACCGTATCGTTGCCGAACAGATGCAGAATCCTGAGCGCCTGACGGTTGAGCGCCTCCATAGAGCGGAGCAGCGGCGTCTTCTTGTCCAGCGCATGCCCCCCGTAGGAGCAGAATGCAGTCGGAATGCAAAGCGTCTTCCCCTTTATAAAAGCGTATGATGTAGGATCCCAGGCGGTGTAACCTCTGGCCTCAAACGTGGCCCGCAGGCCTCCGCTCGGAAAGGACGACGCATCCGGCTCACCTTTTATGAGTTCTTTCCCGGAAAATTCCATGATGACGCCTCCGTCGGGAGACGGTGAGATGAAACTGTCATGTTTCTCCGCCGTGATTCCGGTAAGCGGCTGAAACCAGTGGGTAAAATGCGTCGCCCCTTTTGCGGCTGCCCAGTCTTTCATCGCCGCCGCCACCGAATTGGCGACGCTGATATCCAGTTCCGTCCCCTCTTCGATAGTCTTTCTCAGAGATTCATAGACTTCCGATGACAGATTCGCCTTCATCACTCTGTCATCAAACACCATACATCCGAAATATTCCGGTATCATCTTCATTCTTCTTCCTCCTTTTTCTGCCGGTCCTGCTTTCAGGCGCTTTTCCGGGCTCTGACCGATATCCGATATGCACCGCAAAATGAAAAAGACGCCTTTCATGCATCGAAGCACAAAAGACGCCTTTGCCTTTGCTCAACCTTTTCATTCACATTCGGGATATATCTGACTTGTCTCTTTCAACTCCTCCGGCTCCCTGGCGGGCCGGATATTTTCCAATAAACAAAAACAGCGCCTTTGAGCCTGCACACTCAAAGACGCCTTTGCCTTTACACCCAGATTTATACACCCGGAGAAACCGTTCTGTCAACCCTTTTTTTGTTTTTTTTGGAATGCCTCCGGACGATTCCGTCTCCGCTCATTTCTTTCTTGACAGAGCGGGGCGCTGAGGTGTATATTACTATTAAATGAGCAAAGGCGTTCATTTCAACACAGTATGACAGAATTCTGTGCTGAAATGAACGCCTTTTTGTTTTCCGCATATTTCTCTGATACAGAAAGGAACCGATATGAAAATAGAAGGTCAGGTGCGCATACCTTCCGGATGCGCCATCGCCGCAGTCATTTCAAGAGAAGGAAACAGGATGTCGGGAGACATGATCACCGGCGCGATGAAGCCGATGCACGACCGGTCCAACGGGCTGGGAGGAGGCTTCGCAGGATACGGTATTTATCCCGAATACAAAGATTTCTATGCACTTCATCTTTTTTACGACCAGCGCGCTACCAGAAAAAACTGTGAAGTCTTTCTGAAAGAAAGGTTTGAGATCATACAGTCGGAAATCATTCCGACCCGCAAGATTCCTTCGATTATCGACGAACCCATCATCTGGAGATATTTTGTCGATCCGCTGAAATCGGCTCTCGCCTCGTCTCAGCTGGATGAAAAGGAATTCGTTGCCCGCACCGTCATGAAAATCAACTCTGAGATCAAGGGAGCCTACGTATTTTCCAGCGGGAAAAATATGGGAACTTTCAAAGCTGTCGGTTTTCCGGAAGATGTCGGCGTCTTCTACCGACTGGAAGAATATCAGGGATATTCCTGGACGGCTCACGGACGTTATCCGACAAACACGCCGGGCTGGTGGGGAGGAGCGCATCCGTTTTCACTCCTCGATTATTCCGTCGTCCACAACGGCGAAATCTCATCCTACGATGCCAACCGCCGCTTTATCGAGATGTTCGGATATAAATGCACACTTCAGACGGACACCGAAGTCATCACATATATCATGGACTATCTCGTACGAAGACAGGGGCTTACGCTTGGAGAAGCGGCCAGCGTGACGGCGGCGCCCTTCTGGAGCAGTATAAAAGACAAGACCGATCCCGTGGACAGAAAAAAACACACCTATCTCCGTACGATCTTTCCGAGTCTTCTGATCACCGGTCCGTTTTCCATCGTCCTGGGTTATACCGGCGGACTGATGGCGCTCAATGACCGGCTGAAGCTCCGTTCCATGGTCGTAGGGGAAAAAGACGACAGAGTTTTTATCGCCAGTGAAGAATCCGCCATCCGGGCCATGGAACGCGATGCGGAAAATATCTGGGCGCCCGGCGGCGGCGAACCCGTCATCATCGAGGTAAAGGACGGTGCATACTGATGAATATAGAATATATCTATCCTGAATTTGAAGTAATCCGCAACGGAAGTCGCTGTATAAACTGCAGAATATGCGAAGTACAGTGCGCCAACGGAGTACATATCTACGACGAGGAAAAAGGTCTTTTCTCCGTGGACGAGACGAAATGCGTAAACTGCCAGAGATGCGTTGCTCTCTGCCCGACCAGGGCTCTGAAGATCGTAAAAAGCGAATGTACGCTCAGAGAAAACGCTAACTGGCCTGACGATACAATCCGGGAGATCTATAAACAGGCGGAAAGCGGCGGTGTGCTGCTTTCTTCCATGGGAAATCCAAAGCCGATGCCGGTGTACTGGGACAGAATTCTCATCAATGCATCGCAAGTGACGAATCCTTCCATCGATCCCCTGAGAGAACCTATGGAAACCCGCGTCTTTCTCGGAAAAAAACCGGAAAAAATACAGCGGGACGCGGAAGGCAGACTGATATGTGAACTTCCTCCGCAGATCGATCTCTCCATGCCTGTCATGTTTTCCGCCATGAGTTACGGCTCCATCAGCTACAACGCTCATGCATCCCTCGCCCGCGCCGCCGAAGAGCTGGGAATTCTTTACAATACCGGAGAAGGCGGACTCCACGAGGATTTCTACCGCTACGGAAAAAATACCGTCGTTCAGGTTGCCTCCGGCCGTTTCGGTGTTCATGAGGACTATCTCAATGCCGGATCCGCCATCGAAATCAAAATGGGACAGGGTGCAAAACCTGGAATCGGCGGACACCTGCCCGGTGCAAAAATCGTGGGAGACATCTCCCGGACCCGGATGATTCCGGAAGGTTCCGACGCCATCTCTCCGGCTCCGCATCATGATATCTACTCCATCGAAGATCTGCGCCAGCTGGTATTTTCCCTGAAAGAGGCCACGCATTACGAAAAGCCGGTGATCGTCAAAGTCGCCGCCGTTCACAACATCGCAGCGGTTGCCAGCGGAATCGCGAGAAGCGGAGCCGACATCATCGCCATCGACGGCTTCCGGGGCGGAACGGGAGCGGCGCCGACCCGCATCCGGGACAATGTGGGCATTCCGCTGGAACTGGCTCTGGCCGCAGTCGATCAGAGACTCCGGGACGAAGGTATCAGGAATAACGTATCTCTCGTAGCCGGAGGTTCCATCCGCTCCGCAGCCGACGTAGTAAAAGCCGTGGCTCTGGGTGCCGATGCCTGCTATATCGCCACTGCTGCGCTGCTGGCACTGGGCTGCCATCTCTGTCGCTCCTGCCACTGCGGGAAATGCAACTGGGGCATCGCCACTCAACGGCCCGATCTGGTAAAGCGCCTCGATCCGGAAGAAGGAAGCCGTCGCCTCGTCAATCTGATGAACGCGTGGCGCCACGAAATAAAGGAAATGATGGGCGGCATGGGCATCAACTCCATCGAGGCGCTCCGCGGCAACCGCCTGATGCTGCGGGGCATAGGAATGTCAGAAAAGGAATTGGAAATTCTGGGAATATCTCATGCCGGAGAATGATTTCCATCAAAGATATCCGCAAAAAACTGGGAGGTATGATAATATTATGTTGATCGACGTTACAAACCTTGATTACAGAGAACTCAATGACCGGCTCCGCCAGGACTGCCGCGACTTCACACTTGCCGGCTGCTGCGGGCAGCGTTTTATCGCGGCAGGCATGTCCGGCAAAGATATCACCATCGAGGGCGTTCCCGGCAATGCGCTGGGAGCCTACCTCAACGGCGCCTCCATCACCGTCCGGGCAAACGCACAGGATGCGGTGGGCGACACGATGAACGAAGGAAAAATCGTCGTCTGCGGAAGCATCGGCGATGCGGCCGGCTATGCCATGCGCGGCGGGCGCATTTTCGTGAGAGGAAATGCCGGATACCGTGCCGGCATTCACATGAAAGCCTACGGCGAAAAAATGCCGGTCATGGTAATCGGCGGAGCGGCGGGGAGTTTTCTCGGTGAATACCAGGCCGGCGGCGTCATCGTCGTGCTCGGTCTCGGAGTACCCGACGAGAAAATCGTAGGACATTTTCCCTGCACGGGTATGCACGGCGGAAAAATGTTTCTCCGCTCCAACTGCAAAGGCGTAAAATTTCCCGATCAGGTGACGGCCCATGCAGCCGGTGAGGAAGACATGGAAGAACTCCGGGAATACGTCTCTGAATTCTGTAGCCTGTTCGGTCTCGATACCGAAGAAGTGCTGTCCGCCCCGTTTACCGTAGTCACACCTGACAGCCGGAATCCTTACCGGCAGCTGTACGTGGCCAATTGACAGAAAGTAGGTAAATGCCATGAAATATTCAAAGGAAGAGGTAATGCAGTATATCCTCGAAGAAGATGTAAAATTCATACGTCTGGCATTCTGCGACGTATTCGGCAGACAGAAAAACATATCTGTCATGCCGGAAGAAATTCCCCGTGCTTTTGAAGACGGCATCGCCTTTGACGCTTCCTCCATTGAAGGCTTCGGCGATGAAACCCACTCAGATCTTCTGCTCCGCCCGGAACCCGACACTCTGATGCCTCTTCCCTGGAGACCGGAGCATGGAAGAGTCGTCCGCATGTTCTGCAGCATCTTCCACCCCGACGGAACTCCTTTTGAATGTGACACCAGGGGTCTGCTGAAAAAAGCCGTCCGTGACGCCAGAGAATCCGGCTTCCGCTTCACATTCAGTGCGGAACAGGAATTCTATCTTTTCCGTCTGGATGAAACAGGACGTCCTGTAAAAATTCCCCACGACGACGCGGGATATATGGATATCGCTCCCGATGACAGGGGCGAGAACATCCGCCGGGAAATCTGCCTGACGCTGGAACAGATGGGAATTCGTCCGGAGAGTTCTCATCATGAAGAAGGCCCTGGCCAAAACGAAGTCGATATCCGTTATTCAGATGCTCTTGCCGCAGCCGACAATGCCATGACGCTGCAGACCGTCGTAAAGACCGTATCGCGTCAGAACGGACTCTGGGCTGACTTCAGCGCGAAACCTCTGGAAAATCAGCCAGGTAACGGATTCCACATCAACTTTTCGGTTAAAGCCGGCGACGATTCTGATCCGCTCAGGCCCGCCATCGCAGGGATTCTGGAAAAGACTCCGGAAATGACCGCTTTCCTCAATCCTACGGAAAATTCCTACGCCCGCTTCGGCAGCCACAAAGCTCCCGTTTACGTGTCCTGGTCACGGGAAAACAGATCTCAGCTCGTGCGCGTTCCCGCCGCCGCAGGGGAATACCGGCGCGCAGAACTGCGCTCACCTGACCCCTCCGTCAATCCGTATCTCGCCTTTGCTCTCGTCATCTATGCAGGTCTGTACGGAATCAAAAACGGTCTGACACTTCCCGAACCGGCCGACATCAATCTCTACACTGCGGATGCCTCTACCCTGAAAGATTTCCGCAGGCTTCCCGAAGATCTGACATCTGCCCGCAGGATCTCGGCTTCCAGCGATTTCATCGCCCATCACATTCCCGCCGCGATTCTGAACATTTACTGCAGATAATGCCGGTGCCGCAACGATAACAAAAGGAGGGGCTGACCCATGAGTCTCGAAAAAAGGACATACAGCGTCCTTCTCATTTCGGCTGCACAGAAATTCAACACAGCGATTTCTTCTCTGCTCCCGGAATCCAAATACAGCAAAGTCCGGACGGTTTCCGGCATAAGCGCTGCAAGACAGTCCGCATCCGAATATGCGTTTGACTTCATCATCATCAATTCCCCGCTCCCCGATGATGCCGGCATCCGCTTCGCCATTGACTCCGCCCGCCTTCCGGGCACCGTCGTCCTCTTTCTGGTGAGAGCAGAACTCAGAGATGAAATATCGGACAAAATAATGCCCCACGGCGTTTTTCTCCTGACGAAACCGACATCGAAACCAGCCGTTCTTACCGCGCTCGACTGGCTGGTCAGCGCCCGGGAGCGCCTCCGGATGTTCGAAAAGAAAACACTTTCCATCGAGGAAAAGATGGCAGAAATCCGCCTGGTCAACAAAGCCAAATGGATACTGATCGACAAGATGAAAATGGATGAACCGGAAGCCCACCGTTACATCGAAAAAAAGGCCATGGACCTCTGCATCACAAAGCGGGAAGTGGCCATGCAGATCATAGACAGTCAGAAAAAAGCGATAACATGATTTCCTGGAAGGGAATCGCCTGCCGGTATTTCCAGAGACAGGCGGTTTTCCGTACGCGATTATAAAAATGAGGAGATGCGGTTTTACTTCCGCACCCCCTCATCATTTCCTTTTATTTCCTGTATTTTTCCTATCTCCTGTATCTCTCCGGATGATCTCCACTCCCGCAGGTTTCTTTTGAAGCACACTGCTTCGCATACGGGCATCCGATACAATTTTCTCCTCTCTTTCTTGCTTTATACAGATAGATCAGAATTCCTCCCACAATAGCTGTGAGAATGATGACGATGATAATATTTTCTATCATGATTTGCTTACCGCATATGCTTTCGAATTATTATTCAAAGCATATTCCATCTTGAGTTTTGCATTTGTGTTGCGGATCATTCCGACGATGACAGCCGCGAAGACTAAAACCACTGCGAGTCCCGCAATGGCTGCTCCCGCATTAAGGGTTGCCGGAGCGGTAACCAGCGTTCCGATCGTATAAACCAGATAGCCTACGGTGTAACCTACGCCGAGCTGCAGGCCGATTCCGCCCCAGACCCATTTGCGGCTCTTCATTTCGGAGTTCATGGCGCCGATGGCCGCAAAGCAAGGAGGCGTGTAAAGATTGAACATCAGATATGCGAGAGCTGCAACTTTTGTAATGGCGATGATACCTGCCGCCTGTGCGCCTGCGCCCTCCATGAGAGCCAGTTCATCCGTGTCGATCAGATTTTCGAGGCCCACAAAGCAGACGGCAAGAGTTCCCACGACATTTTCCTTGGCGATAAATCCCGTAACAGCGGCCGCCGCCAGCTGCCAGGAGAGAACACCTACAATCGGTACCAGGAGATATGCAAACGGACCTGCAATAGAAGCGAGAATGGAGGCATCCGCTGTTTCGGCAACCCCAAAGCTCCAGTCAAAGGTCTGCATGATCTGTACCGCGGTGTTGCACAGGAGGATAATGGTAGCCGCCTTTACGATATATGCCCATCCCCGGCTGCACATCGCTTTGAACGCAAACCAGAGGGACGGCGCCTTATATTCCGGCAGTTCGATGATAAAGAAAGATTTCCTGTTCTTGTAGCCGGCAATTTTGTTTACCAGTAAAGCGCCGAAGAAAATCAGTACGATACCGGTAAGATACATGGCGGCGCTGACCCAGCCTGAATTATCAAAAAAGGCTCCAGCGAAAAGTGCGATGACAGGAATCTTTGCACCGCAAGGCATAAACGGAGAGAGCATAGCCGTCGCTCTGCGTTCACGCTCGTTGCGGATGGTACGGCTCGCCATAATGCCGGGAACCGCGCAGCCCACCGTGATGACAAACGGAATGACGGATTTCCCGGAAAGGCCCACTTTTTTAAAAATCGGATCCAGTACAACTGCAACGCGAGACATATATCCGCAGTCCTCCAGGATTGCGATGAGAAAATACATCACCATGACCAGAGGCAGGAATCCCACGACTGCGATCACACCGCCGATCACACCGTCAACAAGCAGCGCAGAGAGAAGCGGGTTCGCGCCTTCCAGAAGTCCTCCTACCCAGCCCTGAAACGCTTCCAGCAAAGTAACCAGTCCGGGAATAACCGTTCCGTCCGAAAGCTCCGCACCTTCGGCGATCCAGGTACCCAGGTAAGTCTGGGAAATCTGGAATACCAGAAACATCACGACGGCAAAAATCGGAATACCCAGCCATTTATTTGTCAGTATCCTGTCGATTTTATCGCTGAGATTTTTTTCTTTTGTCAAAACCTTACGTGTTTCCACTTCCCTGACAACCCCATTGACAAAATCAAAACGCCTGCGGTCTGCGGCTTCCACCGATTTTTTATCTGTCAAATCGATATCGCCCTGATGAAAAGGCGCCGTCTGTACCGCACCAGCCTGTGCAGCCGCCTGTGCAATCACCTCCTCCAGACCTTCCGCCGAAGTGGAAACCGTTTCGATAACAGAGCATCCCAGTTTTTCAGAAAGTTTTTCCGCGTCGATTTTATTGTCTTTCTTTTTATTGATATCGCTCTTATTCAGCGCCACCACGACAGGAATCCCCAGTTCCAGCAGCTGAGTGGTGAAGAATAAGCTTCGGCTCAAATTGGTGGAATCCACGATATTGACGATAACGTCAGGATTTTCCTTTTTCACATAAGAGCTTGTAATACTCTCCTCACTGGTAAACGGAGACATGGAATACGCACCGGGCAAATCGACGGCAATCAACTGCTCTTTTCCGGCGTGATATGTCTTTTTGATCGGATATTCTTTCTTTTCCACTGTAACTCCGGCCCAGTTGCCGACTTTTTCATTCCGGCCTGTCAAGGCGTTATACATGGTGGTTTTTCCCGAATTCGGGTTGCCTGCTAACGCAATTCTCATAACGCTTCCTCCTAAGATCTTATTTATAGTTTTATGTATTCCTGTAATTAGCTCAAGCTAACCAACGGGCAAAAAAATATATCACATTGTGCAGACGCCATCACACGATGATAGCGTCCGCCAGCTGATTATCGATATTATATCTTCCGTCTTTAATAGAAACCACGCATCCGCCTTTCAGATGAGACACGACCGTAATCGGTGCCCCTGTATAACATCCCAGAGAAAACAAAAAGGCATCCATCTCTTCATCCTCTGTCTGAATCGCTTTTATCATATATTCTGTTCCTGCAACAGCTTCTTTTAAAGTCATCCTCTTTCCACTCCAATCACACTGAATCGAACGACATAACGTCATTAGTGAAAGCTAACTCAAAGGGATAAAAATTAGTTAGCTTTTGCTAACCTTATGACAGTATAAACGATTTCCGCCGCCGCGTCAATATAAATCTAAAAAATTCTGTTTCCGCTCTCATACCGTTTGAGAAAATTAATTTTCCCCGCTGAGATCTGTGCATTTTCTTCGGATCGAATGGAGTATGCAAAAAATCGCTGAAGCCTCACGACCCCAGCGAATTATGCGATTCTGCCGTTTAATACCGCCATCTAAAAAAAATCAGATCTCAGCAACCTTTCACAAAATTCTATCTGTATCTGTTCTGCTGAACTCCTCTTCACGGTGTGACGAATCCGGTGCATGATAAAGAAAATCGCTGCAGGCAGTACAGCCGCTGCAGTGTCCACCGCATCCCGCACAGGATTTTCCTTCTCTACGGTCTTTGCGAATTGTTCTGACTGCAAAAACGACCATTCCGACTACCACCAGACCTACGATAGCCGTTGACAAAAGACTTGTCATGTAAACACGTCCACCTCCCAAAAATACATCTAGGTCTTCCATTCCATTTTTTCCCGGTCATCTCCTTCTCCGTTCATCAACGTCTTCCGGTTTTTCCACATGCCCATATTATTGTCAATCTCAGGTCATGGCCGTCGAACAGTAACGCGACAATACATCGTTTAACGCCGATATACTGCTGGAATGCGATCTTGCGATAGGAATCTTATTCTTTTTCGCTTCATTCACAGCACTGGTAACCATTTTATGAGAAACCGTATTAGTAAACAGAATCATCAGGTCCGGGACACCCATTCTCTTGGAAAAGCCGCCCTTCTCCTTCACGTACACTTTGGCACGGCATCCATGCTTTCTGCAGGTCTCCTGATACTTGCACACCATACATTCATTTCCGCCAATGATAACGACACTCATGAGCCCCTCCTTTCAGAACATTTTCATACCCCATCCGGAATACAGATATCCTGTATCAGAGAACGATCCGCTTTCTCCCGTTCTCCTCCGGATACACAGACAAAGTTATTCAGAACTAACCCATAGATAAAATGCATGTGATTAGTATAGACTAACCACATATATAAAATAACATTTTTCGTCATTGACGTCAAGATTGAAAATATATGCTTTTCGATTATGGAGGGATGCTGCTATGCAGATTATCGGCAGAAATCGACAGAAATGGTGCAGATTTCAGAAAATTACAATCAGCGGCGTTTCAGAAGATCACGCACTACTTCACTGGCCATCAGAAGACCTGCGGCAGGAGGAACGAAAGCAGTACTTCCCACCGTCCTCCGTCCTTTTGATGAATCCACCGGCGGTTCTTTTGAGTAAACGACACGAATGTGTTCGATTCCCCTGCGGCGCAACTCCTTTCTCATCACTTTCGCCAGAGGGCAGACAGACGTCTCGGAAAGATCTGCCGCCCGGAGCTGTGAAGGATCCAGCTTATTTCCCGCTCCCATGGCACTGATCACGGGAATTCCTGCACTGCAGGCACGTTCTATGAGGAGCAGCTTGGAAGAAACCGTATCGATAGCATCAACCACATAATCATAAACAGAAAAATCGATCTGATCTTCACTTTCCTCATCGAAAAAAATCTTAAATTTCCTGATTTTCAGATTGGGATTTATATCGAGAAAACGAACTTCCGCTGCATCCACCTTCGCCATACCCACCGTACTTTCCGCCGCAATAATCTGACGATTGATATTTGAAACACTGACACAATCTCCGTCGATGAGATCCACAGCACCGATGCCGCTGCGCACCAGCGCTTCTGCTGCATGACCTCCCACACCGCCGATACCGAACACAGCCACACGCTTTTCCAGAAGCACCGATACACCTTCCCGTCCAAAAATCAGCTCATTTCTGTCGAAACGATTTTCACCGTGTATCATGAATACCTCCTCCTCATTTCGACATTCCTTCCCGTTCTGAACCATCTATTTCAGCTTTTCACTCCATTCCGCCTCTTTGAACCCGACCAGTACATCCCCGTCTTTCACGATAATCGGCCGTTTTACCAGCATACCGTCACTGGCCAGTAGCTCATACTGTTCGTCCTCCGTCATGTCAGGCAGGCGGTCTTTCAATTTCATTTCACGATAAATCTGCCCACTGGTATTGAAAAATCTGCGGAGAGGCAACCCGCTTTCCTTGTGCCATCTCCTCAGTTCTTCTTCTGAAGGCCGGTCCGTCTTAATATCCCGGTCATCGAATTGAAAACCGTTCTCCTCAAGCCATTTCTTTGCTTTCTTGCATGTCGTACATTTCGGATATTCAACAAAAAGCATTATTATATTCCTCCTTCTATTTCACGCAGCACCTTTTGGGAAATCGATCATCCGACGTCGTGTTAGATCCTGTCATGCACAGTGTAACTCAGTCTGACGACAAAATCAATTTCCCATGGATCATTTTCCCATATGTGGCAAAGATAAATAGAAATAAAAGAGAGAGGAAATGTATAAGATATTTTTTAATGCAATATGCATGATTTTTCCGCGTATATAATTGCCGAAAAATAGCAGTTAGAATTATAATTGTCAGATCACATTCATGATCCATGAACGTAAATTCACAGATAAAGGGGGCATATTCGTGTTTCAGATCAAGCGCGTCGACATGATCACCAAGACATTCAGATTACCGGAAGACATGCTGAAAGAACTTGAAATCCTGGCGCAGAAGAATAATATATCGGTAAATAAACTCGTCATTCAGTGCTGCCGTTATGCTCTGGACAATCGCGAACCGGAAGAAGAAAAAATCCCGTCAGATTCCTGCTGCTCAGATAATCTGCCCTCTTCTTCCCGCAGTCCGAAAGAGTAAAAATCAAATGATATTTTCCGTTTCAGACGATAACAAAAGAAAAACTGTTTTATAATTATACCTTCCTGTATAATTATAAAATGGTTTTTTTTCACTGTCATTTGATTATGTGTCAAATTTCCGATTATTTTCAAATACTTAGATAGCAGCATCTCTATAACCATTCTATTCTGCAAAAAAGAAAAAACCCGTAAACATGAAGTTTACGGGTTTGCTGGTGACCCCACCGGGAATCGAACCCGGGTTACCGCCGTGAAAGGGCGATGTCTTAACCGCTTGACCATGGGGCCATAAGGGACTGCCCGTCTGTTTCATCAGAGCAGTCCTTTTTCTAAACCGGCAATGTCCTATTTTCCCGGGCAGTCTCCCGCCAAGTATCTTCGGCGCT
>JAHZHA010000014.1 GCA_019420525.1 Bacillota bacterium | reverse complement strand
CATGAATATGATGACAAAAAGTATTCTTACGCTGGCGTCATATGATTCAAAAGTATCGGGAGGCGGGCTGAGCAATGTTCTGCGTCAGTGCATTCAGCTTATCGCTCAGTTTCCTGTTCTGGCTGTTTATTCTTACCACGCTTATAACCATTATGAAAATGATGCCAGCATGTATATACACCGACCGAAACCGGAATTGTCCACCGCGGAAAATCTTCTGATGATGCTGCGTCCGGATCAGCAGTTTTCTCACATCGAAGCAAAAGTGCTGGATACCGCGCTGATCCTCCACATGGAACACGGCGGCGGAAACAATTCCACATTTACCACCAGGGTTGTCACATCCACTGGCTCTGATACATACTCCACTATCGCAGCCGCTATGTCTTCTCTGAAAGGACCGAAACACGGCGGCGCAAATATCAAGGTTACGGATATGGTGGAAGATATACGCAGTCATGTATCGGATATAAATGACAGAGAAGAGGTTGAGTCGTATCTGAGAAAAATTCTTCGCGGAGAGGCATTCGACAGAAAAGGACTCATCTACGGCATGGGTCATGCAATCTATACGATATCCGATCCGAGAGAACGGATCTTCAAGCAGTACGTTGAAAAACTGGCCGCTGCCAAGGGCAGGGAGGAAGATATGCGGTTTTTCAATCTCATCGAGGAACTTGCTCCTGCGCTGATCTCGGAGATCAATCCTACTGTCAGTGTCAGTCCCAATGTGGATTTCTACAGCGGCTTTGTATATGAGATGCTGGATATTCCGAAAGAACTTTATACAGCTATTTTCGCCATAGCGAGAATCGTGGGATGGAGCGCTCACCGGATTGAAGAGCTTGTTACGACGGACAAAATCATACGTCCGGCATATATGAGCGTTATGCCCAAAAGAGATCAGACGACAGAAAACCCGGATATATAAATCTACTCAGAGAGTCTGCCCGTGTAAAAATATGCTTTTTACCGCACAGGCTGCGGAAGAAAAAGCGAACTGCAGATTATATCCCCCGGTATCGCCATCTACATCGAGAACTTCTCCAGCGAAATACAGTCCCGGATACCGCTTGGATTCCATGGTTTTCAGATCGACTGCATCGAGAGAGACTCCACCTCTGGTAGCCATGGCAGAGGAAAAACCTCCTTTTCCGCTGACGGAATAGACATCTTCCGTCAGAGTCCGGAGAATGGCGGACCATGTTTTTTTCCCGATTTGCGCGGCCTTTCTGGTCGGATCTGTCCCACAGCGCAGAAGCTGTAAGTCCAGAAAACGCTGTGGAACCGGAAATCCCGCCTCTTTGAGAATTCCGGCCAGATGTGAAGAGGCGGAAATCTTTGATTTTGATGCAGCGTCTGTCAGACGGTGCAGGAGAACGCTGGCCGGAAGGTCAGCGTTCCAGCTGACAATCAGACTGTCTCCAGTTTCGATGTACCGGCTGCTATCGATCACACAGGGGCCGGAGAATGCCTCATGCGTTAAAAGCAGTGGCCCTCTCCGGTCTATCTTTTTTTTGCCATCCCTGCCCAATACGGTGATATGCGCATCGGAAAAGGAAATGCCTGACAGACTGCGGAAGGGATATTGCTGAACGAATACCGGAGTGAGCGCCGGAGTGAGCGGAACAGACGGAATGCCCAGATTCTCCAGAATGCGAAGGAAAGTCCCGTCGGAACCTGTTTCGGGAACGGAAGCCCCGCCAGTGGTTATGAGAACACTGTGCGCACGGTATTCACGGCGACCGCAGACGACTTTCCAGCGGGCGGCAATGCTATCCTGCCGCGCTGCAGGAATGTCAGAGAAATCGTCTCCAGAAGAAGAGTATGGCAGTGCGCGGTTCTCTTCAAAGCTGCAATCCGTCCGGAATCGGAAAAACGGTGTCAGACCGGTACATTCTGCTCCGGTGAGAATCGGAAAACCGTTTTTCTCGCATCGGGAGATCAGGGCATCTCTGACTTTGCGGGCGGAAAGCGTCTTAGGGAAGATCTTGCCGTCCTCTCTTTCGAATGTTCTGACGCCCATACGGGCAAAATTTGCGGAAACCTGGCTGTTTGAATGAGCGTACAGCAGAGTGCGGATTTTTTTTCCGGCTTCGTGATAGTGCGGTGGAAAATCCTTTACAGAGCCGCCGTGTGTCAGATTGCACTGACCTGCGCCTGAGATCATCAGTTTTTTTCCTGGTTCCGGTCTGCGTTCCAGAATAATTCCCCGCTGCCCTTCTGGAAGATCTGGGCAGAGAAATTGGGAAACGGCGCCCGCGTACAGACCGGCTGCACCGCCTCCGATAATGATGAGCCGGTATGCGGCAGATGCATCTTTCTTTGTCATTTGTGATCCTGTCCTCTCGTTTTTCGTTATTCCCGCCGGACGAAACCGGCGTTATTGTCCAGGTTATCATATCACAGCGAAAATGAAAGAAGAAGAAAAAACTGCAGCGGTTTTTGCTTTCCATTGCCAGAAGGCAGGAAAGAGTGGAAACAGAAAGAAGCGCCGGGAAGAAAAAAGATGTTTAAAGCGGGCGAATGTACGTGTTATACTGATTTATATGAGTTTTTGCAGACAGCGACAGTCGGACAGGGGTTCAGCTTATGCGTCTCACGGGTTTATCCGGGGAAAAGTATTGTCAGATGTAGGATGTGAGATGTTTTATTTGCTGAAAACGGTCGGTTCTGACATTTGCGTCGTATTTTATCAGACGAGAAGAATACAAGGAGAAGAGATATGGCTGTAATAATCAGTGCTGAGGAAGCGGCGGAACTCATCCAGGACGGAGATGTAGTCGTCTTCGCCGCAGACGGACTCGTCAGTTTTCCGAATGAGATCGTAGATGCGGCAGAGCGCCGGTTTCTGAAAGAAGGCCATCCGGCAAATATCACGAGCCTGAGGGCTGCCGGAATGGGAAATTTTATCGATACGGGGGAGCACGGCTGGTGTCATGAGGGAATGCTGACCCGGTCTATTTCCTCTTATCTTAGTGTCTGCCCGAAGTTATGCCGCATGGTGGAGGACAATAAGGTTCAGGGATATATGTTTCCTCTGGGACCGCTGATGCAGCTCTTCCAGGAGGTGGGCAGAGGCATGCCGGGCGTCATGTCGAAAATCGGCCTGGGAACATTCATGGATCCCCGCTATGACGGAGGCAAGCTGAACCGCGTGACGATGGAAAACGGCGAAAATCTCGTGGAATATGTTCCCGATTTTCTGGGAGAGGAATATCTGTTTTACAAGTCTCCGGGTATGGATGTAGCGCTGCTGAGAGGAACGCTGGCAGACGAACACGGCAATATCAGCTGCGAGAGGGAGGCTATCGACCTGGAACTTCTGTCGGTGGCTCAAGCGGTCAAAGCCAGTGGCGGAACGGTCATCTGTCAGGTGGAAAAAATCGTGCCGCTTCACGAGATTCATCCGAGAATGGTAAAAGTGCCGGGAATGTATATTGACTATATCGTCGTTGCGGAACATCCCGGTGACATTCCTCAGAATTTTGACCGCAGAAATAATCTCAATTACAATCCCGCCTTTACAGGAGAAGAAGTAGTGGAACTTTCACAGGAGAACGTCAGCCTTCCGCTGAATCACGTGAAAGTCATAGCACGCAGGGCAGCTATGGAACTGAAAAAAGGCGATAAAGTCAATTTCGGTATCGGAATGCCTACTTTTGTACCTTCCATTCTGGCGGAAGAAGGGGCACAGGATGACATTACGATGATTTCTGAGACGGGAGTCATCGGCGGCGTACCGGGAGCAGGACGTGATTTCGGATGTCACTGGAACGCGGAGGCGTTCTGCGATCATGGGGAACACTTCTCGTTTTTTGACGGAGGAAATCTGGATGTGGGAGTTTTCGGACTCAGTGAAGCCGATCGTGAAGGAAATCTCAATACGAGTCACCTAAACGGCAAAATTTCGGGCATCGGCGGATTCACAGATATTTCTACGATGTCAAAGAAAGTCATCTTCATGGGTACCTTTACCGCGGTAGGTATCGAGACGGAAGTCAAAGATGGAAAGATACGGATTATAAAAGAAGGAAAGTATAAAAAATTTATCGACAAGTGCCGCAAAATCTCTTTCGTCGCGTCGGAATTCCTGAAAAAGGGAGGTAGTCTGCTCTTCATTACGGAGCGTTGTGTGATCCGGAGGACACAGGAGGGAATGATTCTCGAAGAGGTCGCACCGGGCATCGATATTAAGACGCAGATCGTCGATCAGTGTGATCTCGACCTGATCATTCCGGAAGGCGGACCGAAAAAGATGGATGAGACTCTCTTCACAGAAGACCAGTTTTCTCTGTGCAGATAGACAGCATGGGAAGAGAGGAAGCACGACCGTGACATTCTGACGCATGGTGATACCGTCCGCAGTCCGGAATGCTGCAAACAGATCAGACAGAACGGGCGCCGCGAGCGGGACAGATGTCCTGTACGCGGCGCCTGCCTATATTTTGACTACATGCGCCACTTTTTTCCGTATACCGGTACAGCCCGCAGAAGAAGCAAAAAAATTGAGATTCCATCGGAGACAAAAGCGTGTATAATAGAACGGAATAAAACATTCTGAAAGCCGTGCTGCTGTGCGGAGCAGAGTTTATTCTGCGGTTTCCCTGATGATCTTGTGTTATTTTTTTGCGAAATGGGAATTATTATCGTGAAGCTATTGAAAAATGAATAGGTTTATAAATGAAAAACTGATGAAGAGGAGAAAGGTGGTTTTAGAATGAACGTTATCAATTTAACAGCAGAAAGTTTTGAACAGGAAGTAATGAACTGCGAAAAAGACAAGAAAGTTCTCATCGATTTTTGGGCTGCGTGGTGTGGTCCCTGCAGAATGATCGCGCCTGCCGTCGAAGAAATCGCTGCCGAGCGTTCAGATATCAAAGTGTGTAAGGTCAATGTGGACGAGCAGCCTGATCTGGCGAAAAGATTCCAGGTGATGAGTATACCGATGGTCGTCGTCATGAAGAATGGAAAAATCGTTCATAAAACGATCGGCGCTCAGCCGAAAGCTTCCATCGAAAGAATGATCGATGAAGCATAAGAAAGTGTGAAATTTGGATATATGAGATATTCATTTAAAAGCAGAATACGTTACAGTGAGGTAGGGGCGGACAATCGTCTGACGATGCTGTCCCTTCTCGATTATTTTCAGGATGCAAGTATCTTTAACTCAGAAGCGGTAGGAAGAGATTTCCGCATTCTCGATCAGGAAAACCGGGCTTGGTTTTTGTCCTCCTGGCAGATCGTGGTGGAACGATATCCATCTTTTGGAGAGAACGTGACGATTTCCACCTGGCCTTATAATTTCCGGAATGTCTTCGGAGACAGGAATTTTCTCATGACGGATGGGGAAGGCAGGAGAGTCGCCTGGGCTAATTCCGTCTGGGTCTATACAGATACGAAAAACGGAAAAGCCGTACGGGTACCGGCTTCTGAGTACGAAGCTTATGAGTTTTCCGAGAAACTCGACATGGAATACGCACCACGGAAGATAAAAATGGAAGGCGAGGGAAACAGAGAAACTCCTGTCGTCATCATGAAACATCATCTGGATACGAATAATCATGTAAATAACGGACAGTATGTACTCATAGCGTCAGAATGTCTGCCGGACGGCTTTGAAATTGGGCAGATGAGAGCAGAGTACAAACGTTCAGCGGTACTAGACGATGTCATCGTGCCGGAAGTGTTCTCAAAAAACAGCGTGTATACGGTATCGTTGAATTCGGAGAAAGACGGAAATCCGTTTGCTGTTGTGGAATTTACCGGGAAATAAGATCGGTATGCAGCTGTTGGGGGCTGCTTTTTCTGAGAAAAGAAAGGGAATAAACATGATCCGATTTGCTCATTTTAATTTTAATGTTCTGGATCTCGAAAAAAGTCTCCGGTTTTACGATGATGCGCTGGGACTAAAGCCGGTACGGGAAAAAGAATTATCCAACGCAAAGATCGTCTTTGTGGGGAACGATACGTCTGATTTCATTCTCGAACTGACACAGCTTCACGGGAGAACGGAGCCTTATGATCTGGGAGAATGTGAATTTCATCTGGCTTTTGTGACAGACCGGTATGATGAATTTCACGCAAAACACAAGGATATGGGGATTATCGAGTTTGAAAATGACGAAGCGGGAATTTATTTTATCACCGATCCGGACGGATACTGGATTGAAATCGTACCGGAAAGAACGGCGTAAAAACAGAAATGAAAAAACGAGGCGGAGGAACTGAAAATGCATCATTCTGACAAAAACGCGCCGGTCGGAGTCTTCGATTCCGGCGTAGGCGGAATCAGCGTGCTGAGAAAGATGGTTTCTCTCATGCCCAACGAAAATTACATCTATTACGGAGATTCTGCGAATGCTCCGTACGGAGAACGGCCAGACGAGGAAGTCTTTCAGCTGACAGAGAATATTTTCGAGTATCTCCTGTCGCAGGGAGCGAAAGGAATCGTAGTTGCATGCAATACGGCAACCTCTGTGGCGGTGAGAAAACTCCGGAGCCGTTATCCGCAGCTTCCCATCGTGGGAATTGAACCGGCTATTAAACCCGCAGCCGAAAATCATGAAGGCGGAAAAATCGTCGTTATGGCGACTCCTATTACACTGCGGCGGCCGAAATTTGAAAAACTCATGGACTGTTTCCGTGACAGAGCGGAGATCATTTCCATGCCATGTCCGAGTATCGTGGATTTTGTGGAAAAGGACAGGATGGATTCGCCTGAACTGAAAGAATATCTGAAAGAAAAATTTGCCCGGCTGGGAGGCAGACCTGCGGACGCTGTGGTTCTGGGCTGTACGCATTATCCTTTTATCGCGGAACTGATCCAGAAAGCTGCAGGACCGCAGGCCGTTCTGTATGACGGAAGCGAAGGGGTGGCCCGTGAAATCAGACGCCGGCTGGCGGAAAAAGATCTGCTGGCGGACGCCGATAATTCTCTGAAAATCGAGATCATAAACTCAAAAGGGCCGGAGATGGTGGCTCTGACAAAAAAACTTCTGGTCGTCTGACGGAAAGGAGACTCGCATCTGGAGCAAGACGGAGGCGGTACGCATGAGAGCATCTGAGACGGGGGCAGCCTGGAAGTCGGTGACGACTTCCAGGAACCCTCGTTTTTCAATGCATTCGGCGGCAGAAGCGGAAGATGGCGGCGGAATATGCGGGGAAAACGGACAGACAGGGAGATTTTTGTTTTTTTGGAAAGATAGATTGAATAAATATTAATATGAATGTATAATTATACGCATAAATATTCCGATTCAGCGGAAAATATATCGCAGAAAATCCGCTCCGTCACAGAACAGCTTCAGTACACAGCGTGCGGCGGAAGAGGCGGGAAGAGAAAGGAAAGATAAAATGACCGAAAATCACGTAATGAATACATACAGCCGGTTTGATCTCAATTTTACGGAAGGACGCGGTCCCTGGGTGACCGATGTGAACGGTGAAGAATACCTCGATTTCGTATCCGGAATCGCTGTCAACTGTCTGGGACATGCCGCGCCTCAGATCGTGGAAGCTATCCGGGAACAATCACAGAAGCTCATTCATATTTCGAATCTCTACTGGAATCCTCCTATGATTGAACTGGCGGACCGTCTGTGTGCAGCTACCGGAATGGACCGGGTCTTTTTCAATAACAGCGGAACGGAGGCAAATGAGACAGCGCTGAAGATCGCCCGCAAATACGGAAAAGCGAAAGGCGGGGTGAGCAAATCGAAAATCATCTGTATGAAAGAATCGTTTCACGGCAGAAGTCTCGGCGCTCTTTCCGTCACCGGACAGGAGAAATACAGAAAAGATTTTCGTCCTCTTCTGGGAGAAATATATGAGGCTGATTTCAATGACATATCGTCTCTGGAGGCTGTCATGGACGAAGATGTCTGCGGCGTGATCCTCGAACCGGTACAGGGGGAAAGCGGTATCATTCCGGCAGAGAAGAGTTTTCTGGAAAAAGCGAGACAGCTGTGTGACCGGTATGATGCTCTGCTGATCTTTGACGAAGTGCAGTGCGGAATGGGACGTTCCGGCAGGCTTTTCACATTCCAGAAACTGTGCGTCACACCGGATATCTGTACCGCGGCCAAAGCCCTGGGCGGCGGATTTCCTATCGGAGCCGTTCTCGCTTCGGAAAAGGCGGCAGAATTCTTCGTTCCCGGAGATCACGGATGCACCTTTGGAGGAAATCCTCTGGCATGTGCCTGCGGCAATGCTGTTATGAAGGTGCTGGTCGATGAAGATCTGCTTTCACATGTAGAGGAAATGAGCCAGTATCTTTTCACTAAGCTCGGTGAACTGAAAGAAAAGTACGATATCATCGAAGAGATACGTGGCGTAGGACTTCTGACGGGCGTAAAAATGAGAGAAGGATTTAAGAGTGCTGTTATCGGAGAAGCGGTGCATCAGAAACTTCTTCTCGCTGCTGCAGGCCATGAAGTGGTTCGTTTCCTGCCGCCGCTCAATGTCACAGAAGCGGAGATCGACGAAGGGATCCGCCGGTTTGAAGCGGCACTGAAAACACTTCAGGATTCTCCGGAATCCGGCAAGTAAAAGGCAGAGGACTGTTCTTCGGATTCTTTTCAAAACAAAACCGGCCGATTGCGGCCGGTTTCTTTATTTTTTGTCTCTGAAGTATAGCGATCTATTCCAGATGGTCTGTTTCGGTGAGCCAGGAAGAGACATCTGCATCACTGGGCATAGTCAGGCCTCCGCGAGGAGACAGCGATAAAATTCCCGTTTTCGGACCGTCAGGCGAACAGCTTCTCTTGTACTGCTGCTGGAAAAATCTGCGGTAAAACTCTCTCATCCACTTTCTGATATATGGACGGTCGAATTTTCCTGAGAAAGTCTGTTCGGCCAGGAAGAGAAGCTTTTCCGGAGATGTGCCGCGGGACAGCGTATGATACAGGAAAAATTCGTGCAGAATGTACGGTCCCACGCGTTCTTCCGTCTTCTGGACGATTTTTCCGTCTTTGTCAGGCGGCAGGAGTTCCGGAGAAATCGGCGTATCGATGATATCGTGAAGAGCTCTGCGCAGCGCGGCGTTATCGGAACTGAAATCCGCGTCTTCCTGCCTGTCGGATGCTTTGTGGTCGGCTACCCAGGCTACGACTCCTTTTACGAGAGTTTTTGTCACACTGGCGTTGACATTATACATTGCCATATGGTCGCCGTTGTAAGTACACCAGCCCAGAGCGGCTTCCGAGAGGTCGCCTGTACCGATGACCATTCCGCCCGATTCGTTGGCGATGTCCATGAGAATCTGCGTACGTTCGCGAGCCTGAGAATTTTCGTAAGTTACGTCGTGAACGGAGATGTCGTGGCCGATAGCCTTAAAATGATCCGTTACGGCATCAGCGATAGAGATTTCTCTCACGTCGGTGCCCAGAAGCTTCATAATCGACAGTGCATTGTTATATGTGTGATCTGTAGTGCCGAAGCCCGGCATCGTGACAGCGATGATGCCTTTTGCACTGCGGCCGAGCATCCGGAAAGTCTCCGCGCACACTAAAAGAGCGAGAGTCGAGTCGAGACCGCCGGAAATGCCGACGACAGCCGTCTTTGCGTGAGCGTGCTCCAGCCGCTTTGCGAGAGCTGAAGTCTGGATGCGGAAGATCTCCTCGCAGTATTTTTCCGCTGCTGCCGGATCTGACGGGAGAAACGGATTTTCAGGATATCTGCGGAATAGCGTGTCTTTTTTCATGTCTATGGTGCGCAGCGGATCGGTACTGATCCGTACGAAGCCGCCGGAACCGGTGTATTCTTCGGGAAGCGGATTGCGGGCGCGTTCGAAACGGATATTCTGAATATCAATTTCGCTGAAGATCATACGGGAATCCCGCGTCAGACTTTCGCTTTCTGCGAGAATGGATCCGTTTTCCGCGATGATACATTGTCCGCTGTAGACGGCATCTGTAGTGGATTCGCCTGCGCCGCAGGAAGCTGAGACAAAACCTGAGCGACAGATCTGGCTGATATGCGACGCCAGTCTGCAGCGTGCATCTGAAGCTCCCGCGGTTTCCGGTTCTGCACAGGGATGGAAGACGATCTGTGCGCCGGCAAGGCAGAGCTGTGCTCCCGGAGACAGGGGAAATCCGGCTTCCCGTCCGATCTCCACACCGAAAGTGATTCCTGTTTCTTCATCTGAAAAGATGAGTCTGCCGAAAGGCACGTCTTTTCCGAAGAGCCGGACAGAGCGGATTTCCGAAGAAGTCCGGAGCCCCGGGGTAAACCATCTGCTCTCCGGGGAGCTGCCGCCTCTGTCCGTCATCATTTTCGGAACGATGCCCAGGAGTTTTCCGTGCTGAATGACAGCGGCACAGTTGAAGAGGCGGTCGCTGAGCCGCAGATAAAAGCCCGTGATAAGGACCGCATCCAGAGAGGCGGAGGCTTCGATGATGCTGGAAAGTCCTTCCAGGTTCCCTTCGTAAAGATGCTGCTGGCAGAAGAGATCTCCGCAGGTGCAGGCGGAAATCGCCAGTTCAGGAAAGAGAATCACGGCAGCTCCGCTGTCGGCGGCTCTCCGTGCGCAGTCGATGATCTGTTCTGTATTGTAAGAAGTATTTGCAACTTTCAGAGCCGGGGAAACGGCCGCGGCTCGGATGAAATCTGATTTGCTCATGTGCTTTTCTCCTTATGTTTTCAAATATAGTGGATTTTAAACCGACATCAGTTTATTATATACTGTTAGATGAAAAATAAAAATCGTTAATCGGAAGATTGGGAAAAAACATGTTTCGGTTTTCCCGGTTTCGCGATTTCATTGAAATAATTGTAAAAATATGGTAAAATAGATTCGAGAACAATTCGGAAGAGGTGAGATGAATTGAAAAAAAATTACGTGGACAGTCTCGTAACCGGCAGTGATTTTGATGATTTTTTTCTGATGAAATCCATGGCGGTGCGCGTAGGATCTAATCAGAAAAAATATATCGATATGATTCTCGGCGACAAAACGGGAGATGTCAGCGCAAAAAAATGGGATGCCTCCGAAGCGGAAATCGCGGAACTGGAGAGCTACGGGGAAAATGCGGTCATCAAAGTCCGGGCGTCCGTGACGGAATGGCAGGGCAAGCAGCAGCTGAAAGTGTCGAAGTTCCGTCAGGCTTCGGAGACAGATGATTTCGATATCGAAGAATTCATACGCACAGCGCCGGAAAAAGGCAGCGATATGTATGATTACATCATGAGTGAAGTCGCTCAGATACGCGATCCTCAGCTGAAGACGGTCTGTACCGTGCTCATGGAACGCAACCGGGAAAAGCTGATGTATTATCCGGCGGCATCGAAAAATCATCATGCGCTGATGTCGGGCCTTCTGTTTCATATGAAGCGTATGCTGGCCATGGGGAAAAAGGCATGCGAAGTATATAAAAACCTCGACCCGGACTGGGTGGTCACAGGCGTCGTGATTCACGATATGGAGAAGATCAACGAGATTTTATCGAACCGGTGGGGAATTTCTCCGGGATACTCCTTTGAAGGTCAGATGCTGGGACATATCGCCCAGGGAGTCAAGATGATCGACCGGCTGGCAGAGGAACTGGAGCTCGACGAAGAAAAGGCCGTCATGCTGGAGCACATGATTCTGACACACCATTATGAACCCGAGTTCGGCAGCCCGAAGCGCCCGATGTTTCCGGAAGCGGAGCTTCTTCACTATCTGGATATTTTCGATGCGCGGCTTTTCGACATGGAAGAAGCCGTCGCGTCTGTACCTCCGGGCGAATTTTCAGAAAAAGTCTGGACCCTGGAAAACAGGCGTGTGTATAAGCCAACATTCCGCAGATAAGCGGCAGACGGAGAAAGGAATAAAGGGAAACGGAGGTCAGCGTTCATGCTGGAAAAGCGCGGGAGACTGGCGGAGATCATATTCCGCAACGAAGAAAACTATTATACCGTGGCTGTCATCGAGAACGATGAGGAGATGGAACAGTTTATCGCTGTAGGAAACATACCTACGGCGAAATCCGGAATGACATTTCTTTTCCGCGGTGAATGGAAGACACATCCGTCGTACGGTGAACAGTTCTCTTTTTTCGACTGTACGGAAGAAGTTCCGGAAAATGAAGCCGGCATCAGAGAATTTCTGGCTTCCGGCGTTATTCGCGGGATCGGACCCAAGATGGCGGAAGCCATCGTAAAAAAATTCGGAAAGGATACGCTGAATATCATAGAAAAGGAGCCTCAGCGGTTGACCGAAGTGGAGGGCATCGGGGAAGCTAAAGCGAAAGGAATCATCGAAGGCTACCGGGCCCACAGAGAGTTCGCGGAAGTTTCTTTATTTTTTGCGGGATACGGTATAAACGCATCTTATGCCATGAGGATGTATAAAATCTACGGAGCAGATACCGTGCGGGCTGTGACGGAAAACCCCTACCGGCTGATAACCGAAATCCGCGGCATCGGCTTCCGACAGGCGGACGAGATAGCGGAAAAGCTCGGCATCGAAAGGGACAGCGAATACCGGCTCACCAGCGGTATCCGCTATCTGCTGGGGCGTTATGCTTCAGGAGGTCATACTTACGTTCCTTTCGGGAAATTCTGCGAGGAAGCGGCTCAGATGCTTTCCGTCCCGGTTTCGGATATCCAGGATATGACGGAACAGCTGACTGTCGACGGTTATGTGCGCATAGATGAGAGCTCCGGAAGCAGATCCGTCTATCTTACCGCTTATTATGAGGCGGAAAATAACGTGGCTCGCCGCCTGTTCGCTTTTCATCAGGCTGAAGTCAGGCCCGTAAAAAAAGACGTCGACGGACTGATCCGGATGTCGGAAAATTCTACGGGAATACAGCTGTCGGAAAATCAGTATGAGGCAGTGAAGAGCTGCGCGGAAAACGGAGTCTGTGTCATCACCGGAGGACCGGGAACGGGAAAGACGACGATTATCAATACGATACTCGATGTATTTGAAACGTGTGGATTCAGTGTGGCTATCGCTGCGCCCACCGGCCGGGCGGCAAAGAGAATTTCGGAGACTTCCGGAAGGACTGCCGTTACGATTCATCGGCTGTTAGAATACTACTATTCTGAAGAGAGCGACAGCATGAATTTCGGAAAAAATGAAGAAGATCCTCTGGAAGAAGATGTGATCATCATTGATGAGATGTCGATGGTTGATATACTCCTGATGGATGCTCTGACGGAGGCTGTCGTCAGCGGCACGCGGCTCATTCTGGTAGGAGACGCCGATCAGCTGCCGCCTGTGGGCGCAGGCAGCGTTCTGCGCGATATCATAGCCAGTGAGATCATACATACAGTACGTCTGACCGAGATCTTCCGTCAGGCAGGAGAGAGCATGATCGTCGTCAATGCCCACAGGATCAACCGGGGAGAGTATCCGTACTGTAACGATCCGGATACCGATTTTTTCATGCTGCGCAGAAACAGTGAAGCGGCTGTCGTCAGCACTATCAGCGAACTTTGCAGCAGGAGGCTTCCCGCATATTACAGCAGCTGTGACCGTGTCCGGGATATTCAGGTTCTCACTCCGGTGAGAAAAGGAAACCTCGGCATTTTTAATCTGAACAGAGAACTCCAGGCCGTACTGAATCCACCTTCTCCTGAAAAGGCAGAAAAAGAGCTGCAGAACAGGATTTTCCGTGTAGGCGATAAGGTGATGCAGATTAAAAACAATTACCGTCTGGAATGGAAGCGAACTGACAATTTCCTGGATGGAGAAGGAATATATAACGGAGACATCGGTTTTATTTCCGGCATCGACAGTGAAGAGGGCAAAATATCGGTCGTATTCGATGAAGTTAAATTAGTGGAATATGAATTCCGTCAGACGGATGAACTGGAACTGGCTTATGCCATGACGGTACACAAAAGCCAGGGAAGCGAGTTTCCCGTGGTCGTCATGCCGATGGCTCATTTTCCGATGATGCTGGCCAATCGCAATCTGCTGTATACCGGCGTTACGAGAGGGAAAAAGGCTGTCGTCCTGGTAGGCGACGAGCGGATGATGCGCGCCATGGTGGACAATAACCGCATCGATGGCCGTTACTCAGGGCTTGCAGAAAAACTGAGAAAATTTCTGATTCTTGAAAATCTCTGAGAGGAGAGAACGCTGCAGAATTATGAAAGAAAACGAAAGACACCCGCCGCTGAAGACCGAGCAGTTCGGCAAAAAATTTCCGACTGACAGAAGATGGAAGCGGATAGAAGCTGCAGCGGAAAAGCTGGCAGATATCATATTTCCTCCTGATATCTACTGTATCGCCTGCGGAAAACCGATTCCACGGGGCAGACTGTATTCTCTGTGTTCCCGGTGCCTTCAGGAGATCGCCTGGGCCAACGGACGGCTGTGCAGAAGCTGCGGCAAGCTGCTGGAGGACTGGTATCCTGCAGATCTGTGCGGGGAGTGCATAAACCGAAAGAGAAGCTTTGACCGGGGTGTCACCTGCATGCAGTACCGGGAGACCGAACGGAAGATGATCCGCGATTTTAAATACAGAGGAAAGAGTTACCTCGCCCGAAAATTATCCGAAATAATTTTCGACAAAATCATGGCTGAAGGGCTGGAATTTGATATAATTATTCCTGTTCCAATGTATGCGGCAAAAGAACGCGAAAGAGGATATAATCAGGCGGCTCTTCTCGGAAGATATCTCAGCCAACGAACCGGGATACCCTGCCGTACCGATTGTCTTTTCCGGATACGTCCTACGGCGCCCATGAATAAACTGGGCCTGCGGGAACGGAAGCGGAAT
The DNA here is from genome assembly GCA_019420525.1 of Bacillota bacterium. Classification (GTDB taxonomy): domain Bacteria; phylum Bacillota; class Clostridia; order Peptostreptococcales; family Anaerovoracaceae; genus Alangreenwoodia. The sequence continues at coordinate 16,704 of JAHZHA010000014.1, read as the reverse complement.
CTGGACGGAGCCTTTGAAGTCAGCGATGCCGGCCGCAGAATTCTGCCCGGTAAAAGAGTATTTCTCATCGACGATATTTACACCACGGGGACGACAGCAGAACGCTGCAGCGAGAAGCTGAAATCGGCAGGTGCAGCAGACGTGACAGTTGCTTCGCTGGCATCAGGGATTAATCAGCGGGAACTGCCAGCGGCGGCAGGAAGCAGAGAGATGTCAGACGATGCGAGGGATGTGTGGGAATCGCCGCAGAAATAAATTAAATAAAAAACGGACAAGAGATATGCCCGTGTCTGTGGTTGAAAATCCAGGCCAGTCGCGGGCAAAGGGATCCACGTAAGCGAATCTTTCGCGGTTCGTGAGCATGGCGCGGCTTAGAAGTAAGACCTGTGAAAAATACTGAAAAAACACATGTTCACAGGCGAGTGTGGGGGCAAAGACCAGGTCAGGCGGGCATATCTCTTGTCCGTTTTTCTTTTTTGCGAAATGATGTTCGAATTATCGGATGCCGGCGCATCGTTTTGTTTTTCAACATGGCTTTCGGAAGTTGTTCACAGTTTTACACAGAGTTATCCACAGGTGCGTAAAACCGCAGAATACGCGGGGAATGCGTTTTTTACAGAAATATACATGATAATACAAAACGAATAAAACCTAGTGTTTTCAATGGTTACAGAAGATTTGAAACATCTGTTCTTCTTCAGAAAATGGCTCGCTTTATCCACAGCACGAGATCGGCTGATTTCAGTTGTTCACAGATTTATCCACAGAAAGACAAGTTATCCACATGAGAGATTTTTCCGTTGAATGTGAATAACTTTGAGAGTGAGATAATGTAAAAAAAGTGAAATAACTGTATTTTTTTTGAAATAAAAAAAGGAACTCAGCAGCGACGTCGAATAATAATAATATACAACTGAAAAAGGAGGTAACCATATGAGAGTTAACATTACCTGCAAGGGATTTACGGCAAATGAAAAGCAGACAGCTCTGATCGAAAAGAAATTTCAGAAACTGGCCAAATTCTTCTCGGACGATATTGTCGTAAATGTAACTATGGGTTACAAGAAGAAAAGACAGATGATGGAAGCGATGATCACTCTCAAGGGTGTTATGTTCCGTGCGGAGTACACGGACAACGACATGAATGTATGCCTGGATAAAGTAGTCGACCGTCTGGCTTCTCAGATTACCAGACACAAGAAAAAGATCCAGAAGAAATATAAGCAAAACAGAGAGATCCTCTTCGATGCCGTTCCTGAGACGGATGAGGAAGATATCGCTATGACGCCGGTCAAATCTAAGACTTTCGATTTGTCTCCGATGGATGCGGACGAAGCCATTCTGCAGATGGAATTGCTCAACCACAGCTTTTTCGTATTTATGAATTCAGCGACAGACCGGGTGGCAGTTGTATATAAACGTGAGGATGATACATACGGAATCCTCGAACCGAGATACTAAAACACAGTTCCGCTCCAGGGCGGATAAAAAAATCGCATTAAAGATTATATTCGGATGACGGAAAATTTCCGGCATTTTCGCAGCAGGGCGTCGCGAAGACGTCCTGCTTTTTCTTTTCACGCTTCAAGGCGGCGAAACCGATCGGCAATGTGAAAAATGCGGGATTTCGGCTGTCCGGATTCGGGTTCCGTCCCGGAGATTATCGCGTATGAAATTTACGTATTAAATATGTAATTTATTGTGTGCAATATATTGAAAAAAGCGTGTAAAATTCATATAATGAAATGAATAGTATAACAGCAGCGGAGCGCAGCAGCGCTCTTTTTTCAGGAGATTGATGTGTTAGAAAATTTTTTAAACACGGCGTTCAGTGTGGTATCAGGAGTCCGCATCATGGATATCGTGGATATCGCCATAGTCGCCTTTGCAATATATAAGACGATGTGGTTCATAAGTCAGACGAGAGCCAGGCAGCTGGTAAAAGGTCTGCTTTTTCTCATCGTTATCATGCTTTTATCCAGCATCTTTAAACTTTACACCGTACATTTTATTCTCTATAACGGTCTGAATTACGGATTGATGGCTATCGTCATAATATTTTATCCGGAACTGCGAAGAGTTCTGGAATATCTCGGACGCGGCAAACTTTTCTCCAAATTCTTCGTCAGCGGGGACAGAGATAAACGCGAAGTAAAAGATATGATCTCTCAGATCTGTTCTGCAGTCGAATATTTTTCATCAAATAAAGTCGGGGCGCTGATCGTCATCGAACGGGAAATCGCTCTGGGAGACATTGCTGGCACCGGAACGGTGGTAGATGCAGATGTCAGCGCGGCCCTTCTCGAAACCATATTTTACGAAGGTTCCGCGCTGCACGACGGAGCGGTGATCATCCGCGAAGAAAGAGTCTATGCGGCCGGTTGCGTTCTTCCTCTGACGCAGAGCAAAAATCTGGAGAAAACGCTGGGAACGCGTCATCGCGCGGGCATTGGAATTACGGAAGTTTCCGATTCGCTCGTGATTATCGTTTCGGAGGAGACAGGAATCATATCTTCCGCCTCAGAGGGAAAATTGTCCCGTTTTCTCGATGTGCGGTCTGTGGAAAAGCTTCTTTACGGCGCATATCTTTCCGGGCTTGATGCAGAAACATCTTCCGGTACCTTCCTCAATCTATTCAGGAGGAAAAAATGATGGAGAAAAATAACGGAACGCTCCTTCCTGAAAAAGTGGAGAGCAGTGACAACAAACGAAAATCCCCGGATAACCGGAAAAAATATTTTACGATGTTTCTGTCGATTGCCATAGCTGTAGGACTCTGGGTTTTCGTGATTGAAAATGAAAATCCCACAATAAAGATGACATACAGTAATATTCCTGTAGAGTATCTGAATGAAGATGCACTGGAGGAAGACGGTCTGGTGGTTGCAGATACGGAAGAAGCTGCGACGGTAAAGGTGACACTCCAGGGGAAGAGAGCTGATCTGCTGGATCTGGATTCCGACGATCTGGCGGCGGCCGTCGATGTCTCAGAGTACACGAAAGGGGATCACTATGTTCAAGTGGAAGTGCATGCTCCGGATAATGTAAAAGTCGTCGGAACAAAACCTTCGCAGATAAAGATTACGGTGGAATCTCTCGTTTCCTCTGAGAAAACTGTCGACGTGCAGTTTGAAGGGGAAAGTCCGGCGAATAAAGAACCAGTTTTTCTTGGGGTGGAACCAGAGGACATTACTGTCACGGGAGCTTCGTCCGCTGTGAGTTCAGTGAAATCTCTCCGGGCAGTGGTCGACATTTCAAATGTGACTAGTAAAAAGAAGACGATAAATGTCCGTCTGAAACCCGTGGACAAACTGGGAAAAGAAGTGAAAGGCGTGACGTTGTCGGCGGAAAAAGCTGATATTACAGTCCAGATGTATTCGACAAAATCGGTGCCGCTGAACGTACAGACTACCGGTACGGCGACGGCGGGATACCGCGTTTCTGTCGATGCTCCGGATTCTGTTCAGATTTCGTGTTCCGATGATCTGATCGACAGTGTGTCCGAGATTGCGACACAACCTGTTGACATTACAGATATCACAGAACGTACCGAAATTTCTCTGACACCCGTCCTTCCTGAAGGTGTGAGACTGGCTTCAAAGCAGGAAAAAATATCGGCTGTTATCAAAGTACAGAAATGGCCGTCTAAAACGATTAAAGTTGACGTTTCCGATATCATCACGGAAAATATTCCGGAGGGTATGGCAGTGGAATTTGATGAGGAGACTGTATCCTTTACGATTTACTCAGAAGAAGATATCTCAGATGTAAGTGCATCGGCATTCCGTCTTATCCTTGACTGTCAGGAATTGAATGCAGATGAATTCGAGGAAAGAGAACTGACGATTGATATCGGCGAAGCACTGGAAGATTTAAATATCACGGTGGAGACTCCGTCGGTGAAAGTGAAACTGATCGAAGAATAGGCCAAAGACATTTTATACTGGAGGGCATACTGAAAATGGCAAGATTATTTGGAACAGATGGTGTAAGAGGCGTGGCAAATACGGAGTTGACGCCGGAACTCGCCATGGCGCTGGGAAAAGCGGGAGCCTGCGTACTGACAGAACCCGGAAAAAGACCTCTGATTCTCATCGCAAAAGATACCCGGATCTCCGGAGATATGCTGGAGGATGCAATTTCGGCGGGAATTTTATCCATGGGAGGTGACGTCATTAAAGCAGGTGTGTTGCCTACGCCGGGCGTCGCTTATCTGGTAAGGAAGCTTCATGCGGATGCAGGAGTGGTGATTTCAGCCTCTCATAATCCGTATGAGTACAACGGCATTAAATTTTTTAATTCGGAAGGTTTCAAACTCGATGACGCGCTGGAGGATGAGATCGAGGCCATGGTCTCCGGCAAAAAGGAGATTCCGGCCGGGCCGTCCGGCTCCGGACTTGGACGCATCCGTCACGGTGAAAAACCTGCGGCGGAGATTTATGGAGAATTCGTACGATCCACAGCAGGTGTACGTCTCGACGGAATGAAACTGGTCCTGGACTGCGCCAACGGAGCAGCGTCTGCGATTGCGGAAGACGTTTTTGCTGCTTTGGGCGCCGATGTCACAGTCATCTGCAATGAGCCGGACGGTATCAATATCAATGATGGATGCGGTTCAACCCACACGGAAAAACTATGCAGGAAAGTGATCGAAGAAAAGGCGGACATAGGTCTGGCTTTTGACGGCGATGCAGACCGCCTCATCGCGGTGGATGAAACGGGGACTCCGGTGGACGGCGACCGTGTGATCAGCATTTGCGCAAAACTTCTCCAGGAGGAAGGAACGCTGAAGAACGATACGGTTACAGTAACCGTCATGAGCAATCTCGGTTTCCATAAGCGTGCGGAGGAACTGGGAATGAAAGTCGACATCACTGCCGTAGGCGACCGGTATGTACTGGAGAGTATGAGAAAGACGGGATGTGTCATCGGAGGAGAACAGTCAGGACATATCATATTTCTTCAGCATTCTACTACAGGTGACGGTATGATTGCAGCGCTTCAGCTGTTGAGAGCCTGCGTCCGTTCCGGCAGACCGCTGTCTGAGCTGGCGGCTGAGATGACGATCTATCCTCAGGTACTTAAGAATGCGAAGGTTAAAAATGAAAATAAGTACAATTATATGAACGATGCCGAAGTACGTGCAGCGATCGAAGCGGCAGAAAAGAAAATGGCGGGAGAGGGACGTGTTCTCATCCGTCCTTCCGGTACCGAACCTCTGGTACGCGTTATGCTGGAAGGCAGCGATACAGATAAAATCGAGAATCTGGCTGCGGAGATCGCAGAACTCATCGAAGCGCGGCTGGCATAGACGGTGAAAATAGGAAATGGTAAATATTGGAAATGATTGGGATCGGATTCTTGAAGGCGAGTTCGAAAAAGAATATTATCTAAATTTAAGAGAATTTTTAAAAAAAGAATACTCTTCGAGAGTCATTTATCCTTCGATGTATGATATATTTAATGCATTGAAAGCGACACCGTACGAGAATGTAAAAGTGGTCATCCTGGGGCAGGATCCGTATCACGGCCCCGGCCAGGCGCATGGTATGTGTTTTTCCGTACGGAAAGGTATAGCGCCGCCTCCTTCTCTGCGAAATATTTTCAAGGAATTGGCAGATGACATGAACTGCACCGTGCCACCCCACGGGTGTTTGACTCAGTGGGCCGATCAGGGTGTGTTGCTCCTCAACACGGTACTTACCGTCCGGGAGGGACAGGCCAATTCACACAGAGGAAAAGGATGGGAGACTTTTACCGACACGGTGATCCGCCATCTCAACGAGAGAGAAAAACCGATGGTATTTCTGCTGTGGGGAGGCAATGCGAAGGCGAAAGCTTCGCTGCTGACCAATCCGTCACATCTCATCCTGACAGCGCCGCATCCGAGCCCGCTGTCCGCTTACAACGGATTTTTCGGCTGTGGTCATTTTTCAAAAGCGAATGAATTTCTTCTTGAAAACGGGATGAAACCTATCAGATGGCAGATTACATAATCGCGAACGGGGTATGATAAAAACAGGATACGGGATTCAGTCAAAGGAGAATAAAATGGCATTTACATCAGAAGTTGGAATCGATCTGGGTACAGCAAATGTGCTGATCTATATACAGGGAAAAGGCATCGTCCTCAATGAGCCTTCCGTCGTCGCTCTTAATAAAGATACGAACGAGATCCTGGCGGTGGGAGAAGAAGCCCGTCTCATGCTGGGCAGAACGCCGAGCAACATTATTGCGGTGAGGCCGCTGAAAGACGGTGTCATTTCAGATTATGACATCACGGAACGCATGCTGAAATATTTCATACGAAAAACATGCGGATCAGGAAGATTTTTTAAGCCGAGAATTATGGTTTGCGTTCCAAGCGGCGTGACGGAAGTGGAGAAGCGCGCTGTCAGCGAAGCGGCTGAGATGGCGGGCGGCAAAGAAGTTTATCTGATGGAGGAGCCTATCGCGGCTGCCATTGGCGCGGGTCTGGATATCACGAGACCGGACGGCGTAATGGTTATCGATATCGGAGGCGGCACCACAGATATCGCAGTCATTTCTCTGGGCGGCATCGTGGCAAATGCGTCTGTAAAGATTGCCGGGGACAAGTTCGATGATGCTATCATAAAGTATATGCGTCGCGAACATAAGATCTTTATCGGTGAACGTACAGCAGAAGCCCTGAAGATGAATATCGGAACGGCATTTCCGAGGGAAGAGTCTGTTACCATGGAATGCAGAGGCCGCGATATGGTTACCGGACTTCCGGTATCTGTTACCGTCACGTCGGAAGAAATGTATGATGCGCTTAACGAACCTCTCACCGTTATCTGTGAAGCTGTTCATTCCGTGCTGGAGAGGACTCCGCCTGAAGTAGCTGCGGACATCAGCAATTCCGGAATTATGATCACGGGAGGAGGCGCTCTGATGTACGGTATTGACAAGAGGATCGAGGACAAGACGAAAATTCCTGTCAGCATCGCGGAAGAGCCGAAACAGTGTGTAGCGGTAGGAACGGGAATGGCCCTTTCTCATATGAGCGCTATTTCATCCAAACGCATGGATAATAAAATGATGGAGTAGAAAAGAGAAAAAACGAGGGCTGCCGGAGAAAGGCAGCCTTTTTTCTGCGGATAAATGAAAAAACGAAAGGAGGACCAGTGTATAAACTGATCGTCAGCGATATCGACGCGACGCTGATCAACAGCGAATTCCTAATTCCAGATTACAATCTGGAAATGATCCGTCGGGTCAGAGAAGCAGGGATAGAATTTATGCTCTGTACGGGGAGGCTGTTCGGTTCCGCGCGTCCCTACGCAAAATTTCTCGATCTGGATACGCCGCTGATCACTTCTAACGGTGCCATCACCATGGAGTGGAGAGACGGGAGGGAATTGTTCGGAACTCCGATGAATCCGGAGACATGCCGAGAAGTTTTCCACATTCTCGATGAGATGAATATGTATTACCATTTTTACTCGAAAGACACTTTTTATTCGAGAAAAATGCCGCAGGAACTCAGAAGTTTTCGCATTATGAATGAAAAATTACCGGAAGACGAACGCTTTCCAATGCTGCAGACAGATGACCCTGCAGCGGATGCGGTCAGGGATCCGGTATACAAGATAAGCGTACGCTTTTCCGATCCGCGGGACGGTGACAGGTTTCTCCGGTGTTTTGAAGACAGAGACGATATTGCTATTACGAGTTCCTTCAGCGATAATTACGAAATTTCCGCACCGGGAGTCGATAAAAGCATAGCACTTGCCACATATGCCGAGAGTAAGGGAATACGCCCGGAAGAGATCATCAGCTTCGGCGACAATAAAAATGACATCGGTATGATCCGTTATGCAGGCGTGGGTGTCGCTGTGGCAAATGCGGTACAGGAACTGAAAGAAGCGGCTGATTACATCACGGATACGAATGAAAACAGCGGAGTCGGCAAAGCTCTGGCAGAAATCGTATTCGGAGAGGTACAGGGAGGAAAAACTTGTCGAAAATAGAACTGATCGCTACGGCGACTTTTGGTCTGGAAGCCGTCGTAAAGCGTGAAATAGAAAAACTGGGATATAAAATTCTCAGATCGGAAGACGCAAAGATCACATATCTCGCCGATGAAAGAGGAATCGTCCGCTCGAACCTGTTTTTGCGCTGCGCGGACAGAGTTCTTGTCAAAATGGGAGAATTCGACGCCCGGACTTCAGAAGATCTGTTTCAGCAGACGAAAGCTCTTCACTGGGAGGAGTGGATCCCTCCTGACGGAAAATTTACCGTGAACTGCACTACGGTGAAGTCGCAGCTCCGCAGCCAACCGGCATGTCAGAAAACAGTAAAAAAAGCGGTTGTCGATCGTCTTGGCAGCATCTACATGATGGATACTTTTCCCGAGACGGGAGCAGAATATACGATAAAAGTGACGATACTCAAGGACAGGGCTACTCTCACGATTGATACCAGCGGTGCCGGGCTTCATAAGCGAGGGTACCGGGTGGAAAACGTGGCGGCCCCTATCAAAGAAACGCTGGCCGCGGCTATGGTGCAGCTCAGCTTCTGGAATCCGGAGCGTCTTCTCATAGATCCTTTTTGCGGTTCTGGAACTATTGCCGTGGAAGCTGCAATGCTTATGAGAAATATCGCGCCGGGACTGGGCCGCGAGTTCGCTTCGCAGAAATGGGAATGCATTTCACCGGAAATATGGAAGAGCGGAAAATGGCGTATGAAGCCATCGATTACGACAGAAAAATCAGGATACAGGCTTCCGATATCAGCAAGAAAGCAGTGTCTGCCGCCAGAGCAAACGCTGAAGAGGCCGGGGTAGATGACTGCATCGAATTTTTCGTGCGTCCTTTCCAGAAACTTTCAATATCGGATAAATATTCCATTATTATATGCAATCCTCCTTATGGCGAGCGCATCGGAGAAAAAGAGGAACTTATACCTCTTTATCATCATCTCAGATCACTGCTTCAAAAGGATCCCACTCTTTCAGCGTATGTGATTACTGCGGACAAAGAATTGGAAAATTATATAAAACCAAGAGAGCCGGACCGGAGGCGCAAACTGTACAATGGCAGGATAGAAACATGCTATTATCAGTATTATGGGGAACGTCCGCCGAAAATAAAGTGAATCGGAGAGAGAAAAACGTCTCTTTTTTTATGGTACGGCGTGCATTGACATATGGTTTAAATAACCATATAATCTAATTGCTTGAAACGTGGCAAAACAGATATCATCGGAAAGGGAGTAATATGAGATACGAAGAATATATAAAGACTCAGTTCAGGAAACTGGATGAATCCGCGCTGATCCCGGAAGACAAAATTCCGGATCTCGATCTTTATATCGATCAGGCGGAAATGTTTTTTAAAACTCAGTTTGAAAAGCTCGATCTGTCCGGAGGAAAAAATATCATCACGAAAGCGATGATAAATAATTACACGAAAAACGAACTGATTCCCCGGCCGGAGGGAAAAAAATACACCAAAGCTCATATCCTGATGACGGCGATGATTATTTATCTCAAAGGCATCTTCAAGATCGAAGAGATCGAAGTTCTGATGAAACCGCTGGTGGAAAACAGAAAGTCGGATTTTGAAGATCATATCGATCCGTCGATTCTCTATAATACGGCCTGCGCTATCAACGAAGAATATGTAAAAAAACTGGCGGAAACTGTCGACGCAGATATCGATACCATAAAAAAATGCCTGGAAGAGACGGATATCGCTGACGATCAGAGAATGGAAATCTTTATTCTGATTTTGTCTCTGGCGATGAAAGCAGATGCTGCGAAATACATGGCGGCACGCCTTCTCGAAACATATTTCGTCATTCCGGAAAAAGAACGCAGAGAAAAGACGAAAAAAACGAAAAAAACGGAAGAAAAATAGGCAGGTACAGGGCGTGGCGGACGGCTGCGCCTTTTTTGCGGCGTGATGTACTCCGGTGACGCTTCGCAAGCGCTTTTCTACCCGGAGACATCAGAAAGATGGCGGTTGAATTATGAGAGAAAAAAAGAAGAAGAAGATACCGGAACTCCTCGTCCCGGCGGGAGGATACGAACAGCTGAAAGCCGCCGTCGCCAACGGAGCCGATGCGGTCTATCTCAGCGGATCCTCTTTCAACGCGAGAATCAACGCAGACAATTTTACAGATGAGACGCTGGAAGAAGCTGTGAGATTTGCTCACCGGCACGGTGTGCGCGTACATGTGGCACTGAATACGCTGATCCGCGAAAGCGAGATGAGAGAAGCCGTGCTTTTTGCTGAAAAATGCAGAGATATCGGAGCGGATGCCCTTATTCTGCAGGACAGAGGACTCGGTGCCGAACTCATGGAACGAATTCCCGACATGACATTTCATCTGAGCACACAGGGAACTGTCTATGACAGAAGAGGAGCAGAAGAAGCTTTCCGCTCCGGCTTCCGCAGAGTGATTCTCGCCCGTGAACTTTCCCTGAAAGAAATCGAAGTGATATGTCGTAATTCGCCAGTAGAGACGGAGATTTTTGTTCATGGAGCGATCTGTATCGCATATTCTGGACAGTGCCGTCTCAGCTATGTTATTGGGGGACGTAGCGGAAACAGGGGTACTTGTGCCCAGCCCTGCCGGCTGCCGTATGAACTGAACCGGAATGGGGAGTCTCTTACGGCTGCAGATGGAAATTTTCTTCTCAGTCCTGCCGATATGTGTCTGGCCGACAGTCTGCCCCGACTCATCGATGCCGGTGTGGACTCTCTTAAAATCGAAGGCAGGATGAAATCACCTCAGTATGTGGCTGAAGTGACATCCGTTTATCGCAAGTATCTTGACTCTGCTGCAGAGGGAAAACCGCAGAGAGTTGCTGATGCGGACCGGCGCAGGCTGATGGCAGTCTTCAACAGAGGAGGAATGACGGACGCTTATCTCCGGGGAGAGAGCGGAAGTTTTCTGATGTCGCGGAAGATTCCGAAACATCAGGGATTGTATATCGGGAAAGTCCGTTCTTACGATGCAGCGCGGGGACACATCAGCGCGGTTCTGACAGAAGCGCTTTCCGTAGGAGACGGAATCGAGATAAGAAACGGAGACGATTCCTGCGGAAATGTCGTCACTTACCTCAACGACCGCGGGAACATGCTGAAGACCGCACCGGCAGGCAAAAGAGTCACCATCGGCGATCTGCACGGAAAAATACGTCCTGGCGCCGGGATTTACCGCATCACCGACAGAGCTCTGATGAGAGAAGCGGAAGAATCGTACCGGAATATACCGGGGAGAATTCCTGTGGACATGATTCTGACAGCGGAAGAAGGCAGACCCGCACGTCTGGAACTGTCTTCTCCCCTTTACCGGCTGGAGCAGAGAGACTTTCCGGAACGATCGGCGGTCTATCTGCAGTCGGAAGAAGTTCTGGAACGCGCCGAGAAGAGAATCCCCGACGAAAAAACGATAAAAAAGCAGCTGATGAAAACGGGAGGTACGCCTTATTTTCTGAACAGCTGCCGCGTGGAAATCGGCGGCACGCCGATGATTCCGGCATCCATGCTGAATGCACTGCGGCGACAAGGCCTTGAGTTACTGACAGAAGAGCGTCTAGAGAAGATGAAGCGGCGGAGTGAAATGGCACACCGGGAAACTGGAAAGATAGAAGAGACAGACGGAAACGGCGACATGAAAAAAATACCGCATATCCTGAGGGAACGGGTTTTCGATGACGAAGTTTTAAAGGAAAGAGCGGTGCCGCGTATCTCTCTATATTTTTATGAGACAGAGGAAAACGCAGACAGACTTCCCTCTGTTCTGAAGAGAATACAGCGGTTAACGGAACGGTCGGGAAATATTAAATTCGATATCTGCATGCCGTATCGCACCCTCCTGTCAGATCCGCGGAGAATTTTTGAGATTACGGACGACGATCCGTCACTTTGCGTCATCCCTTATCTGCCGGCGATCACGAAGGGGTTCGATGAACGGCGCCTGCAGTCGGATGCCTTAAAACTCGCCGGATTTTTTGAACAGGGACACATCGAAGGGATATCCGCGGCCAACCGGGGGCAGATTATTCTTTTTGAGCGTACAGGGGTGCCTCTGGCCGCAGGCGAAAATCTGCATTTGTACAATTCGGCTTCTGTGCTGGAGTTGCTGAGACTTGGAATACACAGGGGCGTGATATCGGATGAGCTGTCGGACGAAGAGGTAAAGGAGATACTTTCCGGAGAAGAGCCGGATAACGGAGAATTCTTTCCGGAAATTACCGTATCCGGCCATATTCCCGTCATGTATACCGAACACTGTGTCATCGGTTTTTCCAGAGCGGAACATTCCTGCACGAAAACGGATAAAAAATTTTACTGCCGTGAGGGAGAATATAGTCTGAAAGACCGGAAAGGCGCATCCTTCCCTCTCATCACGGACTGCAGTGTCTGCCGGATGGAAATCCTTTCTCATAAACCGGTGGACAGATTTCGCCTTTTCGGGGAGATCTGCGCTGCGTCAAAAGAAAGAGGCGCGTCATTCCCCGTGATTCCGAGACTGAATATCTTCTCGGAGAGCCTGCGGGACATCGCTTCGATGACTGCTGAAACGATAGACTTGCTGCTCCGGTGAAGGGATTTCTGGGCACATGGGATTTATAAAGAAAGAAAATATCATCGGACGAATTATTAATTGAAATAAAAATTAATGATATGAACAATGAGTTGAATATTGTATACTTGTCGAACAAAATTGACTTGATTCAAATCTTGTTTTATCATGTTTAAATACACCCTGAACCTTCAGGGTCTCAGCCTTTATTTCGATAAGACTGAAAAAATTGATACGAATAAAGATTTAAAGGAGAACAATATGTCACAGAAAACGATGAAAACAATGGACGGTAATACAGCGGCCGCACACGTATCTTATGCTTTTACGGAAGTCGCTGCAATCTATCCTATCACACCTTCATCTGTTATGGCGGAAGTTACAGATGAGTGGTCTGCCAACGGAAAAGAAAATATCTTCGGTCAGAAGGTAAAGGTCGTTGAAATGCAGTCCGAGGGCGGAGCAGCAGGCGCCGTTCACGGTTCCCTGGCTTCGGGCGCTCTGACTACCACTTATACGGCTTCTCAGGGTCTCCTGCTTATGATTCCTAATATGTATAAAATCGCGGGAGAACTCCTGCCGACAGTATTTCACGTATCTGCAAGAGCGATTTCCACCCAGGCTCTCAGTATTTTCGGTGACCATTCTGACGTAATGGCGACGAGACAGACAGGTTTTGCGATGCTGGCGTCGGCTTCCGTTCAGGAGGTTATCGACTTGGCAAGCGTCGCGCATCTTTCCACATTGAAAGCAAGAGCGCCATTTATCCACTTTTTCGACGGATTCAGAACGTCACACGAAATACAGAAAGTGGAACTGATCGATTACGATGTTTACAAAAAACTCATCGATATGGATGCCGTAAACGAATTCAGACACAGAGCTCTTACGCCGGAACATCCGAAGACGATCGGTACAGCGCAGAACCCGGATGTCTACTTCCAGGGAAGAGAAGCGCAGAACAAGCACTATGAAGCGATTCCTGACATCGTGGAATACTACATGGACGAACTTGCGAAAGAGACGGGCAGACATTATAAGCCATTTGACTACGTCGGTGCTCCGGATGCGGAATACGTCATCGTGGCGATGGGCTCCGTCTGCGAAACGGCAGAAGAGACCGTCAATGCTTTAGTAAAAGAAGGCAAAAAAGTGGGTCTCATCAAGGTAAGACTCTATAGACCGTTTTCTGCAAAGCACTTCCTCTCCGTTCTTCCTGAAACCTGCAAAAAACTGGCAGTTCTCGACAGAACGAAGGAACCGGGCTCAGCAGGCGAACCTCTTTATCTGGACGTTAAGAGTGTTCTCTACGGAAAGCCGGGCGCTCCTGAGGTTATCATCGGAGGAAGATACGGCCTCGCTTCCAAGGATACAAATCCGGGACAGATTATGGCGGTTTACAAGAATCTTGAATCCGACCAGCCGGTTGAAGATTTTACCATCGGCATCATCGATGATGTGACAAATAAATCACTTCCTTCCGTAGAAGGCGTTTCTACAGAGCCGGAAGGTACGATCCGCTGCATGTTCTGGGGTCTTGGCTCAGACGGAACGGTAGGTGCAAACAAGAGCGCTATCAAAATTATCGGCGACAATACAGATATGTACGCACAGGGCTATTTCAGCTATGACTCCAAAAAGTCCGGCGGTATTACGATCTCTCACCTGAGATTCGGAAAGAATAAGATCCAGTCCACATATCTCATTTCCACAGCCGACTTTGTGGCATGTCACAATCCTGCATATGTAAATCAGTATGACATGCTGAAGAACCTCAGAAAGGGTGGTACGTTCTTACTCAACTGCTTGTGGAATAAAGATGAACTGGAAGAACATCTTCCGGGTGCAATGAAGAGATATCTCGCAGAGAACGATATTAACTTCTACACGATCAATGCAGTGAAGATCGGTGAGGAAATCGGTCTGGGCAACAGAATCAACATGATCATGCAGACCGCTTTCTTTGCTCTTACTAAGGTAATTCCTATCGACGAAGCCATCGCTCACCTCAAGGAATCTATTGTAAAGAACTATGGGTTCATGGGCGAAGATATCGTTGAAATGAACTATAAAGCGGTTGATATGGGAGCGACAGCTTTCGAAAAAATCGAAATTCCTGCTTCCTGGGCTGATGCAGAAGATACTTCTGTTGCGGAAAAGCAGGAACCTGACTTCATCAAGAATATTCTCCGTCCGATTTCAAGACAAGAAGGTGATGCTCTGCCAGTCAGTGCATTTGAAGCTGATATCAACGGCATTCTCCCACCAGGAACGGCAGCTTATGAAAAGAGAGGCGTAGCCACGAATGTACCTCAGTGGAACAAAGATACCTGTATTCAGTGCAACCAGTGTGCTTTTGTCTGCCCTCATGCTGCAATCCGTCCGATTCTCGTAAAGAAGAACGAGCTGGATTCCAAACCAGCAGGATTTGAAACAGTTCCAACAAAAGGCAAAGGTCTGGAAGAATATGAGTTCAGAATGCAGGTAGCACCTCTCGATTGTCTGGGCTGCGGCGTGTGTGAAGATGTCTGCCCGACGAAAGTGAAGTCTCTGGTGATGCAGCCAATCGCTTCCCAGTATGATCAGATTGAAAATTGGGAATACGCTGCTGAAAAGAGTAAGGAATCATTGGGAATTCCTGCAGATAACGTGAAAAACAGCCAGTTCAGGACACCTTATCTCGAATTCTCCGGTGCCTGTGCAGGCTGTGGAGAAACGCCTTATGCCAAGGTCATCACCCAGCTTTTCGGTGATTCCATGATGATTGCCAATGCTACAGGTTGTTCTTCTATCTGGGGCGCTTCCTATCCATCGTCTCCGTATACGACGGACAGCAAAGGCAGAGGTCCTGCATGGGGCAATTCTCTGTTTGAAGACAATGCAGAATTTGGTCTGGGAATGGCAGTTGCAACAAAACAGATCAGAGCAAAGGTGAAAGAATGTGTGGAAAAGCTGGCATCTATGAACGTCTCAGCTGAGATAAAAGCAGCTATTGCAACATATCTTGATACATTTGACGACAGAGAAACAAATCGTGATGCAACGGATGTTCTCATTACAGCTCTTGAAGGAGCTTCTGCATCAGGAGAAGAAGCAGAACTCATCACGGAAGTTCTGAACAGAAGAGATTATATTGCGAAGAGAAGTATCTGGATGTTCGGCGGTGACGGATGGGCGTATGATATCGGATATGGCGGTCTCGACCACGTTCTGGCTTCCGGCGAAAATGTAAATATTCTCGTCTTCGATACTGAAGTATATTCAAATACAGGCGGACAGTCTTCTAAGGCTACACCTGCAGCAGCGATTGCGATGTTCGCGGCTTCTGGTAAGAGAACGAAGAAAAAGGATCTGGGTCTGATCGCCATGAGTTACGGTTATGTTTATGTAGCACAGGTAGCGATGGGCGCTGACAGAAATCAGTTCCTCAAGACAATCAAAGAGGCTGAAGCCTATGATGGACCGTCTATCATCATCGCTTACGCACCGTGTATCAACCACGGAATCAAGAAGGGCATGAATAAGGCTCAGGAGGTGATGAAAGATGCAGTGAAAGCTGGCTACTGGCATCTGTACAGATATAATCCGGATCTGAAGAAGGAAGGACAGAATCCGTTCATTCTGGATTCTAAAGAACCGACGGAAAGCTTCCGTGACTTCCTCATGGGTGAAGTACGTTATGCTCAGCTAACGACGGCTTTCCCTGATGTAGCGGAAGAACTGTTCGAAATGGCGGAAGAAAATGCCAAAGGCAGATACGAGACTTACAAGAATCTGGCAGAATCGCCGAAGACGATTTTCTAAATTCGGTTTTTCGGGGGCATGCCTGATTTCCTGTTCGAATGCAGAGAGCATATCATTTTTCGTGATATGCTCTTTTTCTATTTATTTTTATTGACATGGCAAAAAAGCAGAGTTATAATAAAAGTCCATCCAGAGACCTTGTATTGAAATAAATACAAAACTCTTTGCTTCTTTTGTTAACCTAGATAATTCCTATGGAAAAATATAAAAAAGATGTTGACACAGAAGCGGGATGATGCTAATATATAAAAGTTCGCTGCTGAGAGCGTTTGAGCCGGCGGCGTACAGCAAACCGACATAGTCGGTTTTATGCAGCAGCCTTCGGCAGCTGCAAAGAAA
>JAHZHA010000013.1 GCA_019420525.1 Bacillota bacterium | reverse complement strand
GTGATTTTCACGTGTATATCCACACCCCGCCGAATTGTCATGGATATACACGTGATAATCACCGCCAGGATGATCATCAGGCCTCCCATCGTAGGCGTACCTGCCTTTGACTGGTGCGCTTTCGGACCGTCTTCCCTTATGCTCTGGCCCGCTTTGATTTTCCGGAGGACCGGGATAATCACCGGTCCGAGAATCGCTGTGATAATAAATGCGACTAATATTGTGATCAAAATACTATAATCCATTCCACTCTCCTGTTTCCGTCAGAAAACCGGCTACTCTGTCCATAGCCATACCGTGCGAGCCCTTTACGAGCACTGCATCTCCCTTTCTGATGATTTCATGTGCGTTTTTCATAAAATTCTCTGAATCCGGAAAATAAAAGACTCTGTCGTGTCCCATCTTTTCCGCTGCCCCTGCAGCGATATGGCGTGCATTCGAACCGATGGCCACCAACACATCGATTCCTTTTTCCGCCGCGTATGCGCCGATGCTCCTGTGGTACTCATCGGAAGCATCTCCCAGTTCAAACATATCTGCCAGAACTGCTACCCGGCGTCCGGCGTTTCTCTCTTTCAGCACATCGACAGCCGCCCGGACGGAATCCGGACTGGCATTGTAAGTGTCATTGATCACCTGAATGCCATGCGCTTCCGTGATATTAAGACGGACAGCGCTGCTCTGAATCGAAGTCAAAGCTTCCGCCGATTCTTTCAGAGAAATGCCGTAAACGAGTCCGCACGCAGCAGCGACGGCAGCATTATGCGCATTGTGAATTCCCGGAAGCGGCAACTCGAATTCGCAGGACTCTTCCCGGGAGGAAAGGCGGAATCGGATGCCTCTTTCCCCAAGGCTTACGACATCCGAAATCTTTACGCTGTCTCTTCCGTCCACCTCTGTTCCCGTGGGAAGCGTCCGGAATGTAAAAGGTTTTCCCTTCAGTTCCGACAATTTATCGTTATCCGCATTATAGACCAGTGTCGACGAGCTGTCCATAAAACCGGTGATTTCCATCTTTGCTTTCATTATATTGTCCCGGCTGCCCAGGTTTCCGATATGGGAAGTCCCCACATTGGTGATCGCCGCCGTTTCGGGACGCACGATATCCGCCAGAAGCCGGATTTCGCCGCTGTGATTCATTCCCATCTCAAATATCGCCGCCTGCGTATCGCCTTCCACCCGGAAAGCGGTGAGCGGAACCCCGATATGATTGTTGAAGTTTTCAAAATTACATACTGTACGATATTTCGAGGAAAAAATACGGTACATCATATCCTTCGTCGAGGTCTTTCCCACACTTCCGGTAACCGCCACCCGGATCAGCCGGAGGTCCGCCAGATAATTCTTTGCCATAAGCTGCATGGCTTTCAGCGTATCTTCTGTCAGGATCACGGAAGCATCGTCATGTTCTTCCGCCATGTGACGCGCCACTTTCTCCGATGAGAGGAGAAAAATCCGGCAGCCGTTTTCGTACGCGACGGGCGCGAAATCGTTTCCGTCGTTTTTTTCGCCCTTCAGTCCGACGAAAATACTCTTCTCTCCCGTCAGTCTGGAATCCCGCTCCACCGTCACGGCTGTATTTCCGGCGGGACCGCAGAAAAGCGTTCCGCCGGCGTAAGATGCCGCCTGGGCGGCTGTAATCTCTTTCATGTTCAGATCTCCTGTTCGATAATCTGCTGTGCTGTCTCTCTGTCGTCAAAATGCTGCTTCACCGTGCCGATGATCTGATAATCTTCATGTCCTTTTCCGGCGATAATGATGACATCTCCCGGCTGGTACGACTGAATCGCTTTTTTTATAGCCTTTCTTCTGTTTTCGATGACGATATATTCACATCCGGTAGACTGGATGCCCGGGATGATATCCTCTAGGATATCGAAAGGATTTTCCGTGCGCGGATTGTCGCTGGTGACCACGCAGTAATCCGAATTCTTTCCTGCGGCTTCACCCATCAGGGGCCGTTTGGTGCGGTCACGGTCGCCGCCGCATCCGAATACGGTGATAATTCTGTTTTCCGCAAACTCCCGCGCTGTTTTCAGGACGTTTTCCAGCGCGTCCGGCGTATGCGCGTAATCCACGATGACAGGAATGCCTCTGCTGTTCGGAACACTTTCAAAACGTCCCGCCACGCCCCTCGTCTTTTCGATTCCCGCCTTGACGGCTTCCCACGGAATGCCCGCTTCCAGAGCAGCACCTGCAGCTCCTACCGCATTCTCCACCGAAAAAGTTCCCGGCGTATTGATCCGGAGTTCTCCCTGGCTGATTCCGTCCTTAAAAATCTCCGCCGTCGTGCCAGTGACCGATTTTTCGTGTACCAGCGCTCTGTAATCCGCCGTTTCTGTCTTCACCCCGCAGGATTTTACAGGCCGGCCTTCAGCTTTCAGTTCGTCGAAGAGGCGCCTGCCATAAGGATCGTCGATGTTGATCACGCTGCATCCGGATGTCTGCAGGAAAAGTTTCTTCTTTGCGCTGTAATAGTCTTCAAAATCTTTATGAAAATCCATATGATCGGGCGTGAGATTCGTAAAGACACTGTAATCGAAAGAAATATCATCCGTGCGGGAAAGCGCCAGAGAATGTGAGGAGACTTCCATGGCACACACATCGGTGTTGTACTTCCGGTGCATATCGGCAAACATGCGCTGCAGTTCAAAAGATTCCGGCGTCGTATTGACCGATTCAAAACGCTGTCCTCCGTAGAGATATGCGATCGTTCCCAGAACACCACACTCTTTTCCCCATTCATCGGCGATAGCCTTGATGAGATAAGTCGTCGTCGTCTTACCGTTCGTGCCGGTCACACCGAATACCAACATCTCGTCGGACGGACGTCCGAAGAAATTGGCAGAAACCGCAGAGAGAGCCTTTCTTCCGTCTCTCGTGATGATTACCGGAATCCCAATATCGGGCAGATCCTCTTCCGCGATGATAACAGCTGCTCCCGCCTGCTGTGCAGCGCCAGCAAATGCATGCCCGTCGCTCTTAAATCCTCTGATACAAACAAAGACGTCTCCCGGGCGCGTATGTCTCGAATCATAACTCACGCCGGTGATCTCGATATTCTCCTGACTCTTTTCACACACAATATCGGTATTTTTCAGTAATTCGGAAAGTTTCATTTCATTTTACCTCGATTCGGGATTACATTTTCTCAATGCTTCGGTATACCTTTTCCGACCGTCGCCGGAACATAGTTTCTCACTTCCTGTTGTCACACTTCTTCTGCGGATTGCACTATTCTATTCTCTTCTCATCTCACTGACTGTACAGACATACGGAATTGCCCACGGTGATTTGCTCACCGGCCTTCGGATACTGATCGACAATTTCAAAATTCTCATCACCCGAAGGGCAAGCTACCGCTGTCAGTCCCAGTTTTCTCAGAGTTTCAGCTGCAGACGCATAATTATCTCCCACCAGATCCGGCACTTCTACTTTTTCCGAGCCGTCTTCCGGAGCTTCACCGTCGGCATAGATCGGTTCAACCTTCAGATATTTCAGAGTATTCTGTAGAATAGACTTTACACCCGGTCCTGCGGTCAGATTTCCATAATGTGCCCCTTTTGGAGAGTCCACGATTACGAGAACCGCTACCTGCGGATCGTCCATCGGTGCCATGGCGAAGAAAGAAGAATATGTATATTCCGTATATTTGCCGTCAACTACCTTCTGGGCCGTACCTGTCTTTCCTCCGACGCGGTATCCCGGCAGATAAGCTGCCTTTCCTCCTCCGTCCTTGACGACGCCTTCCATCATCACGCAGATTTCACTTGCTGTCTGCTCTGATGCTACCTGACGCACGACAGTAGGCTCATATTCTTCTATCGTATTGCCGTCATCGTCCACCAGTGCTCTCACGAGTCTCGGCTGCATCATCTTTCCGCCGTTTCCAAAAGAGCTCAGTGCCGTAATCAGCTGAACCGGCGTACAGGCGATGCCCTGACCATACGACATCGTCGCAAGACCTACCGGTCCAGCCGACTCTTTGGACTGAATAATCGAAGTCGCCTCACCTGGATAATCAATTCCGGTAGTTCCAGTAAATCCAAAGCTGTCGAGATGTTCATAGAATTTATCGATTCCGATTCTCTGGGAAAGCGTTACAAATACCGGGTTACAGGAATTTTCCACGCCTTTGGCCAGCGTTTCGGCTCCATGTGTTCCAGGATACTTGTGACATTTCAGTTTCTGCCCTGCCACGTTCAGCCATCCGTTGCAGTAGAAATTATCGTTTATGCTGGTGACACCTTCATCGAGAGCGATAGCTGTCGTAATCAGCTTAAACGGAGAACCGGGCTCATATGTATCATTTACCAGAGGATTTCTCCACATATTATTCCAGTATTCTACTTTTTCCTCATCGCTGAGTCCTTCCAGTTCTTCCTGATCAGATTCGAGAAGCGGCGTTCTCGGATCATTCAGGTCGAAATCAGGATAACAGCCCATGGCCAGAATGTCTCCTGTCTTCGGGTCCATGACAATAGCCATCGCGCGGTCCGCATCTGTATCGAGAGTCACCTGTTCCAACGCACTCTCGACATAATGCTGAATCACTTCGTCGATGGTCATGACGATATTCGATCCGTTTTCAGCAGGATAATATTTTTCCACGCCGTTTGTCAGATTTCTGCCGGACGCGTCAGCATTCTTAATCCATCGGCCATCCGTACCGTTGAGATACTGATCGTAATACAGCTCGATACCGAACATACCGTTATTGTCATCATTTGTGCTTCCGATGACGTGAGAAGCGAAAGCACCCATCGGATAGTAGCGCTTTACCGTTTCCGAAATCTGAAGTCCGGTGATCCGGCTTTCGTCGCCTTTTGCGATTTCCTCACGGATTTTCTCAACCTTTTCATCCTCAACATATTTTTCCAGTTTCAGAAGCGAGGAATCTCCGGTGATAATCTCATAAATTTCATCTTCCGTCATATCTCCCAGTATATCCGAAAGAACGGAAGCCATCTCCTTTGCATAACCCGATTTCTTTTCTTCTGCCGCTTTCACGTCAGATGGGCGCACCCATATGGTGTTCATCGATTGATTGATCGCCAGCGGCTTATTATTCGTATCGTAGATATTTCCTCTTTTGGCGGTGATAGGAACGTCTCTCGTCTGCTGACGGAGAGCCTGAGAAGAGTAGTCATCCGCTTTTATAATCTGGATCTGTCCCAGCCGCAGTGCCAGAACGATGAACATGACTGTAATCACGGCAAAGAAGAAAATAAGTCTTTTTTTACTTGTCATCGCGGAGATCTTTTTTTTCTTGGCCATTTTCAAATACCTCTTTTATATCAATACCTCTGCTGTTTTTCCCGGATAAAGCACAAGACGCCTGATGTTCTGCTGTCATGAGGCGCCTTTAATAACCGCTATATTACTTTATGCAGCATCCTGTCAATTATGCTGCACCGTCGGCAGCGGCAGGTCCGGCCAGCAGACGTTTTGCCGCTGCAGAGACGCTTTTCTCCTCCGCAGCCGCTGCAGTTCCTTTCTGAGACAGGGTCAGCGCTGCGATATACGAGTCGATCTCAGAGCTGCTCGCCAGTTCATCGGTATAGACATACTGCCCGCTGTCAGGATAAATCATGCCGAGCTGTTCCGTGGCATATTCCTCCACATAGTCGAGTCCGCTTGCCGAATTCAGCTGAACGTGCAGATTGTCTATATCTCCTTCGAGCACATTAATTTCCTGGTTCAGCGTATTTATGCTGTAATTTATACTCGAAGCACATGCCTGTAAAAATATGATCACTATGCAGCAGATACCGATGGCTGCAATAACCAGAAGAATTCGACCCTTTTCTTTTGCGGTGACTCTGAGCATGGGTTCTTTGACAGGTTCACGCTTCGGGCGTTCTTTTTCCGGTTCGAGATCGATACCGTATTTTACATAGCTCTCCTGATACTTGTGCCATTCATCAGCTGCTATCATTTTACACTAACCCCCCATCATTTTTTCCTGCTTCTCACAATAAATAATTATATTTTTTCCGCCACCCGCAGCTTCGCACTCCGTGAACGCGGATTGTTCTCGAGTTCCTCCTGTGACGGAAGAACCGGCTTTCCTGTAATTTTGCGTATTTCCGGCTTTTTGCCGCATACACAGGGAAGATTTTTCGGACATGTACAAGGATTTGCCCGGTATGCAAATTTCTCTTTGACGATCCGGTCTTCCAGAGAATGGAAAGTTATGATACACAGACGTCCTTTTGGCGCCAGCACGTCGATAAATGAATCGACCGCTTTTTCAAGCTGTCCAAGTTCATCGTTGACTTCGATGCGTATCGCCTGGAACGTCCTTTTGGCCGGATGAGGTCCTTCCCTCCTGGCAGCCGCAGGAACAGCCGATTTTATAATCTCCACCAACTGATCAGTCGTCTCGATAGGATGCTCTTTTCGCGCTTTCACGATAAAATCGCTGATGCGGGAAGCCCATCTCTCTTCGCCGTACGATTTTATGATTCTGGTAAGTTCTTTCTTGTCATATCCGTTGACCACATCGTATGCCGAAAAAGGATCTTCCGCATCCATACGCATGTCCAGAGGCGCCGGCTGCATATAGGAAAATCCCCTTTCTCTGGCATCGAGCTGATACGACGACACGCCGAGATCCAGCAGCCCGCCGTCGATGTGATCTACCCCACATTCTTCAATAACCCTTTTGACAGAGGAATAATTATCATGTACAAAAATCTTTCTGCAGCGGAATTCTTTCAGCCGTTCCTCCGCAGCCCGGAGAGCATCTCTGTCTCTGTCGATGCCGATCAGCAGACCGTTTTCCCCCAGTTTTCTGCAGATACCTGCGGAATGGCCGCCTCCCCCCAGCGTGCCATCCACATAGATTCCGTCGGGACGTATATTCAGATTTTCAATCGCTTCATTATAAAGCACTGATACATGCGAAAATTCCATTTTATTTTAAATCCCCAGACTTTCCATCTTTTCAGCGATCAGATCACTGTCAAGTTCAGGACTTTCATTATAGAGCTGCCAGCCGGCCTTGCTCCAGATCTCCACCCGGCTGTCCACTCCGATAGAAACGACTTCCTTATCTATATGAGCATGCTTCCGCAGTTCCGAAGGAATATTGAGCCTCCCCTGTCGATCCATCTCACACTCCACCGCATTAGCGAAGAAATAACGTGTAAACGCTCTTCCTTCTTTGCTGGTCAGAGGTACAGCTTTTAACTTGTTACGGAAAATGATCCATTCTGACATCGGAAACAGAAAGAGGCAGTCGTCGAGTCCTTTCGTCAGAACAAAGCCATCGCTCAGCTCTTCACGGAACTTTGACGGTATGATGATTCTCCCTTTCGAATCTATGTTGTGGTGATAAGTTCCGCTGAACATCTGCTCTCTCCGATTCCGGACGTTATTTTTCCGTCTCCCCTCCATTATTTACTAAGATACATCCACTATACTCCATTTCAAACCACTTTTCAAGAAGCAGCCTCCACCAAAAAGTATTTTATACGCATCTCAGGAGTTTTCACGACAGAAAACCCTTGAATTCCGCCGTTTTCGCTTCTCGAAAAAAATTAAAATCAAAAAAAATTCTTTTCCTTTAATATTCGTTGACATTCATCTTCCGTGCGGATATAATATCAAGGTATTAAAAATTTGTCCCGTTGGTCAAGTGGTTAAGACTCTACCCTCTCACGGTAGCAACAGGGGTTCGACTCCCCTACGGGATACCATCTAAAGCTGAGAAATCCGGAGTCTTCCCGTTTCTCAGCCTTTTTATTTGCGTTCCGGAATGGCGCCGTGGTCAGAGTGAACTGGCCGACCGATTCGCTGGCAGAAGACACCTTTTGCCGGTCTGTCGGCGTGAGGCTCGTTCCGCACGGTTGCGACACCAATCAAAAAGAGGAACTCTTATGAAAAAACTCCGCATCATTAAAAATCTGCTCGTCCAGACGAAAGCCAGCAAAATTCTTCTGACGTACCTGTTCTTTCTTCTTTTCGCCGCCCTCATCATCCAGGCCGCGGAACCGTCAATCACCACTTATCGTGATGCACTCTGGTACTGCTACGAGGTGATCTCCACCACCGGCTTCGGAGATATCAATATGACTACTGCAATCGGAAAGATCATGTCTGTTCTGATCACTGTCTATTCCCTGCTGGTGATTTCCGTCGTCACCGGTATCATCGTCAATTACTACAACCAGATTATTCAGCTCCGCCAGAAAGATACACTGGTAGCCTTTCTTGACAAAATAGAAAGACTTCCCGAACTTTCGCCCGATGAGTTAGAAGAGATTTCTAAAAATGTATCTCGCTTTCGGGATCAGATTTCAGATAAACAGAGATAATTTCAAAATCACAAAAGGCGGGCCGGGATTCTCCCTGCTCCGCCTTTCACAGAATTTCATCTTTAGCCCCGCTTCGCACGTTGGAGAAGCAGGGTTATTTTTATTCTCAGAAAAAGCTTTTTACTGTAAAAAAGATAACAGGCACCAATAGCGACGGCAGCAGATTCATCGTTTTAAACGCTTTGACCTCGAGAATTGACAGCCCGGAGCAGAAAATCAAAAATCCTCCGACCAGTGAAATCTCCGTCATCAGTGCATCTGACATGAAATTCTGCAGATATAGCGCCGCCAGATAAATGCCTCCCTGCCACAGGAACAACACGACAGCTGCCAGGGCGATTCCAATCCCGTAGGTGGAGGCCAGAACCATAGATGTCACCAGATCCAGGGTGCCGTTCGTAAAGAGAAAGGTGTTGTCCCCGTTGATGGCACTCTGTATCGGTCCGAGAATGGAAAGAGTTCCGATGCAGAACAGGAGAATCGCCGTGGAAAGCCCCTGCCCCAGATTTGCATCCCCTGACTTTGAAGTGAGACGGTTAAAGGCTCCATCGATGTCTAGCTTTGTGCCAATCAGACTTCCCAGCGCCAGACTGATGATAAAAAGTACCGGATATTCGCTGTCAGGCATATTCTTAGCGATGGCGTTAATGCCCACGCCTGTCGCTGCCAGTCCCATGGCATCGAACAGAATAACCCTATATTTTTCTTTGAGACCCCTGCGGAACAGACTACCCGCAGCGCTGCCCGCAAGAATCATGGTAGTATTGTAAATGGTGCCGATCATTCAGCCACCTCCCGTTTACACATTGAACAAGAAGTGAATGACATCACCGTCTTTTACGACATACTCTTTTCCCTCCGAACGAATGAGACCTTTTTCTCTGGCGGTTGCCAGGTTTCCACCACATTCCACCAGCTGATCGTAACTGATGGTCTCGGCTCGGATAAAGCCTCTCTCGAAATCAGAGTGAATCTTTCCGGCTGCCTGAGGCGCCTTTGTACCTCTTGTAATGGTCCAGGCTCTGACTTCCGGCTCACCGGCAGTCAGGTAAGAGATGAGATTGAGCAGTGAGTAAGAGGATTTCACCAGTTTATCGAGTCCTGACTCGCTGATTCCCAGATCCCTGAGAAATTCTTCCTTTTCCTCGCCGTCCAGTTCCGCAATCTCAGCTTCCAGCTGCGCCGAAACTACGATGACCTCCGATCCCTCAGTGGCAGCGAATTCGCGGACCTTTTCCACGTATTCGTTGTTTTCTTCCGCCGCATCTTCTTCCGATACGTTGGCCACGTAGATGATCGGCTTGTATGACAGCAGATTAAGGGATTTGACAAACTGCTGCTCTTCTTCATCGAGATCCAACGTTCTGGCAGACAGCCCCTGAGCCAGTGTGTCATTGATACGGTTCAGCAGATCAAGATCCTTCTGCAGGCTCTTGTCTCCTTTCAGATTTTTGGTGGTACGCTGAATCGCTTTTTCGATCATTTCCATATCCGCCAGAATCAGTTCCATATTGATGGTTTCGATATCAGAAAGCGGATCTATCTTTCCGTCAACATGAACGACATTCGGGTCCTCAAAACATCTGACCACATGTATGATGGCCGCTACTTCCCGGATGTGACCCAGGAACTTATTGCCCAGACCTTCTCCTTTGGAAGCCCCCTTCACCAGACCGGCGATGTCATAAAACTCGATGGTCGTATAAATCGTCTTTTTCGCCTTGTAGATCTCGGTGAGCACCTTCAGCCTCTCGTCCGGGACGGTGACCACGCCAACGTTTGGTTCAATGGTACAGAAAGGATAATTCGCCGCCTCTGCCCCTGCTTTTGTAATTGCATTAAATAATGTACTTTTTCCAACATTTGGAAGTCCAACGATGCCCAGTTTCATGTATCTTTACATCTCCTTAAATCACCATATATTTTATTTCAGATTCCTGCTGCGTTCCAAATTCCGGACTTTTCCCGCTTCCGTTCCCGGCTGCGGACTCCGGCACCGGAAAATCCCGCAGTAAATTATATTTTACCACGCAGTATTTCGTATTACAAGTTTTTCAGATGAGGTGCATCCTCTGAAAATCCCCGTCTTTCCCTCTTTCTGTACCTTCTGCCCAGCACGATCAGCGCCGCCAGACAGAGAAGGAAGGCCGCCAGGCTGATGAACTGCGCCGTCTTGAAGGGATAAATCAGGAAATTCCCGATGTGAATCACGCCTTCTACCTGCGTGGGATCATATCCCGCTTCCATCAGCGGATAGACGAGATCTGCCGGTCCCGTAAGCAGACTGTCGGTGCGCAGCTGCTCCACAAAGAAACGTTCTGCGGAATAGAGAACACCATATAAAAAAGCCGCCTGACCTTTGAACTTCCGTCTCTTGTCTACTGCTGAAAGAACGAAAAATAAGATCAGACACCAGAGAGATTCATATAAAAATGTAGGATGAACTTTCTCTCCGTCGATCATGATTCCCCAGGGCAGATCGGTGGCCGATCCGTGAGCTTCCTGATTGAAGAAATTTCCCCAACGACCGATGGCCTGCGCCAGCGCGATACAAGGAAAAGCGAAATCCATCACATCCAGGGGATGACATTTCTTTTTCCGGCACATGAGAATTGCCGCGATGCAGCCGAAGATCAGACCTCCGTGAATAGCCAGTCCTCCTGCCCTGATATTGATCACATCGAAAAAAGTATCATAATACTCGATATTGAAAATAACATACCACAGCCGTGCTCCTACAATCCCCACCGGCACCGACACGAGAATGATATCAAAAGCGTCATCTGCACTGATACCATGAGACGGCGCCCGCCTCAGACCGATAAAACCGGCCAGAAGAATCCCTGCGCAGATCAGAATTGCATACCAGCGTATGTCGAGCCCAAAAACTGTGAAAGCCACCGGATCAGGTGTAAAACTCATATAACTTACCTCCTGACAATATGTTAAAATCATAAATGCATCGTTTTACAGTTTCAGACTGCGGGTATAAAACACTATCCCTACAGATCCGAAAACTGCAGCTTCGGTTATTTTATCACAAGCCGGGAATACTGTCTGCACTTTTTACTCTGCCGTCCGCTGGCTGCTCTATGCTGTTCAGCGTATTACAAAATTCAGCACTTATAAAGGCAGTTACTGCATCAGTACACAAAAAATATAAATACAATATGATACACACAGGAGAAACTTATGATTTTAAAACTTCTTACAGGCCCCCTGATCGGGATGATCATCGGATATTTTACAAATTGGCTAGCTGTCCGGATGCTTTTTCGTCCCAGAGAAGCGAAATATATCGCGGGAAAACGGATTCCTTTTACACCCGGTGTTATTCCCCGGGGAAAAGAGCGCATAGCCGCTTCTATGAAAGATATCATCAATACACAGCTTCTGACAGAAGAAGTTCTCCGTCGGCATCTGACCTCGGAAGATATGACCGAATCCATCCGTCAGTCAATATCCGGTTTTCTGGATGAACTGCGCCGTGATCAGCGTACTGTCCGGGAATACCTCACTCAAACCGCCGGTGAAGAACGCCTGAAAAATACAACCCGGAAGCTGGAAGACCTGTTAGTCCAAAAAGCAACCGAAAAAATACAGGGCATGAATCTTGGAAAGATTGCCGCAGAGATTATTACAGAAAAAATGAAGGATGCCCTGGCGGATTCATTTTTAGGCAAAATGCTGGGCGGTTCCCTGACAGCCAATCTTTCTATTGCAGTCGAAAAAACTGTCGATCAATACATCGACGAGCACGGGCAGGAAATCATCCGTGATATCATTCAGGATGAAAAAGAGAATTTCCTGAATAAAACACTCAGTGAAAGTATCACAACTCTTGACAATTCAGGTCTCCTACCTGAAGATCAACTCGTCGCATTTTATACTGAACTTGCAGAAAAAAAATCCGGCTCATTCCTGCGGAAGCTGGACATCGGCGGCATCGCGCAGCAGACGGTTCGCGATATGAGCTGTGAAGAACTGGAACACCTAGTCCTGTCTGCCATCCGGACAGAATTACAAGCCGTGGTAAATCTGGGAGCTGTCATCGGATTCCTGTTAGGTCTGTTCAATCTTCTGATCTACATCATCTGACATCCTTCGCTTCCGCTGCGACTGAGGTTGCCAATATCAGTTTTCCCGTTCGATTTCTCCCAGATATTCCTCAAGGCAGAGGCCCTTTTCATGCATTTCAGCCGCGGCATTCTTTCCAACATAACGATAATGCCAGACTTCTTCCGCTGTTCCGGTGATATCCGTCTTATCCGCAGGATATCGGAAGATAAATCCATATTTCCAGCTGTTTTCCTGCAGCCAGAGATAGATATCATAGATCTCCCCATTGATGTCCACGGCAAAGCCAAGCTGGTGTTCACTGTGCCCGGGAACAGCTACCCACTGTGCTGCCTGTTCAGCCGATTCCTCTTCAGAATACCCCTGCTTCCTATATTCCTGTATTTTTTCATCGTATAATTCCTGTTGTTTGTCCTGTGTCCGATAACCTGACACCACTTTCGGAAGCTGCCCAAGATTGCTTTCTCTCGCAGCTTCCAGCATCTTCATAAGCGGTTGATAAATGCGCTGATCGACTTCCTCTCCGCCGTCAATTTTCACAAGATTAACCGCATAGTTTTCCGGCAGAGGGTTCCATTTATTGACCAGCGTCAGATTCCATTCCGCATCTGTCTCCGACGACTGCAGACTTTCTTTTCCCGCTCCTGCTGATGTACTGACACCCTGGCCGTCCCCATCAGCGGCCGGATGTCCGGCTGAGCCGTCTGATATATGCAGAAGAATTACCGCTGCCACCGCAAAAAACAGAATGAAAATGACAATTCTGTATGCTTTTTTTCTCTGCACTCCTCTTTTTTCTCCATTCTGATATATATCTTTCCTGTACATAAATCAATGATACCCCTTTCCTTTTGAAATAAAAAATGCTCTTTTACAGCAAAATTTTACTGCAAAAGAGCATCTCAAATTTAATTATGTTATTACTTTATTCTTAAGATTATCCTAAAAATACAGGCAATACGCCCATCTGTACCGTTCCGTTTTTCTTCCGATCTTCCGGATCGTCTATTTTTCCGGTTCAAAATCGTTTTTCTTTACGACTGATCGGATTGCGAAGAGAACCACGACCATCAGAACCAGCGTAATCGGCAGAGAGATAACGGCCGACTTCGTAAAGCCCGCGATAATGTAGCCTACAAAGGAAACGGCTACGACTGTGAGAGCATACGGAAGCTGAGTCGATACGTGATTGATGTGATTACACTGAGCACCTGTGGAAGCCATAATCGTGGTATCCGAAATCGGCGAGCAGTGGTCTCCGCTGACAGCGCCTGCGCAGCATGCGGAGATGCCGATGATGAGCATCGGATCGTCTACAGGGAAGAGTCCTGTGATGATCGGAATCAGAATTCCGAAAGTACCCCAGGAAGTACCTGTGGAGAAGCCCAGGAAAGCCGCCACGACGAAGATGATCGCCGGAAGCATGATCTTGAGACCTTCCGCTGCATTGTCCATAACGCCTGCCACGAACACATCTGCACCCAGAAGGCTCGTGATACTGCATAACGTCCATGCAAAGGTCAGAATAAGAATGGCTGGAACCATAGCCTTGACGCCTTCCGGTACACATGCCATAGCATCGCTGAACGTGATCAGCCTGCGGGCCATGTAATAGATGATCATGATAATCATCGCAATGCCGGAGCCCAGAGGCAGTCCATATGTGGCATCACTGTTGGCAAATGCGTCGACGAAACCGACTCCGTCGAAGAAACCGCCGGTGTAGATCATGCCCAGTACGCATGCGATGATCAGAACGATGATAGGCAAAATCAGATCCCATACGCTGCTCTTTCTGCCTTCCGGAGCTTCCTCCTCTGTTTCCAGACCTGCATACGGTCTGTCAGGTGTCGTATAGATATCATCATGTAAAATTGCATTTCTTTCATGCACGCGCATCGGGCCGTAATCGAACTTCATCACTGTAATGGCGATGATCATCACGATAGTTGCCAGAGAATAGAAGTTGTACGGAATCGCTTTGATAAAAAGTTCGATACCGTTATAATCTTCTACAAAACCTGATACTGCAGCCGCCCAGGAAGAGATCGGAGCGATCATACAGATCGGAGCGGCAGTGGCGTCGATGAGATAAGCCAGCTTCGCACGGGATACTTTATGCGTATCTGTAATCGGTCTCATAACGCTGCCCACGGTGAGACAGTTGAAATAGTCATCGATGAAGATGATGACACCCAAAGCAAAGGTCGCCAGAACAGAACCGTTCCGCGTCTTGATTTTTCTGCGTGCCCAATCACCGTAAGCCTTTGACGCACCTGTAGCATTCATCAGAGCTACCATAATTCCCAGAATCGCCAGGAAAAGTATGATGCCCACATTGCCCGCATCCGCCAGACTTCCGATAAATCCGTCCTTGAGAACCACGTCGATAGTGCCGAGAATATTGAACTTCGTGTAGAAGAGCGCACCTACGACGATACCTGCGAAGAGAGAACTATGAACTTCTTTTGTTATGAGTGCGAGAGCAATGGCTACAACTGGCGGAACCAGTGCCCAGATCGTACCTACCATGCTCGAACCGTAATCAGTTCCGGCTTCTGCCGGCGCGCAGGCTGTGAGCCCCATGACAATCGCCACAGAAACCACCAGTACCGCCAGCAAGTACTTGAGATGTTTAGAAATACGTTGCATGTTTTAGATTTTCCTCCTTTTCAACAACTCTCCAGATATATCCGTCTGAATCATCGACCGCTATGAGAATCCTGTTCAAAGGAAAAACGGCCGGAAAAACAAAACAGACAACAGGGCATCACCTATTGTCTGAAAGTATTTTCTCCATCAATAGCTCCACCACTTTTTATTCATCACCGCGCCTGACGGCGCTTCGAAAAGTGAGAGTGCATGTCCTGTTCGTAACATGCCCCAACTCGGCGCAACGTGCCCACCGCGCCCGTTTCGGCAGATCTGCCTTTCTGTTCCCGTCTCCGGCCGGCACAGCCTCAGGGAAAATACTCATCAGAATCCGCTGCCTCTATCAATTATTATTCATCTGTATATAACTTATATTTAATATTAGACGCATCTATTCAAAATGTCAATGATATAATTCATGATGTTTTCCGCATCCCCTATATTTCCTGTGTCCAGCAGGGAGGTATCTGCGGGTCCTTCACGCGTACCGGCTCCGGATACGTCACACCGTGAAGTTCCAGCTCCACACATTCGATGATTTCGGGCTCCAGAGGCCGGTTGACTTCTACTCCTTCGATCGGAAAATTCACCGGCTCCGTCTTCACCTTTTCCAGACGGAAAATTTCGTCCATTCCCTCGATAACACGTCCGAATACGGGATAAATGCCTTTGTGTTCCGGACATTCTCGCAGTGGAAAGAAAAATTCACAGCCGGCCGTTCCCGCTTCTCCATATCCACCCATAGCTACCATGCCGGGCTTAGAGTCCAGCGGTTCAACTTCAGGATTCAGTTCAAATTCGTTGGGAATCAGATACTGTGCCTCTTTTTTTCCGAAAGAATCGTACGTGACGTCCACCCAGTTTCCCGGTACGATACGCTGGATCGCATGATGATCCATCAACCCCCGGGAAGCTGTCCAGATGAAACTCCGCACTGTATTAGGAGCCGCCTCCGGCAGCAGCTCGATGACGATTTTTTTGCCGTTTGCCATGTGCAGTGTTGCAGTCGGATTCATAATTTTCACCTCTCTCTGTATTCTGCTTGCATTCCGTACCGTTTTCCTCTCCGTCAGGATGCGTTCCTCTCACAATCCTTCGGAACGGCCCGGATCCTCCGTCATCCGATAATTTCCAGATCTTTTGAATAGTGATTCAGCACCTCGCATCCTTCCTCTGTCACCAGTACCAGATCTTCGATCCGGACTCCGGTATCTCCTTCCAGGTAGATGCCCGGCTCTATGGAGAAGATCATGCCCGGCTCCGCTTTCTGTTCGTTGACCGAAGACACGTCCCCGAACTCATGCTCTCCCAAACCGATGAAATGACCCAGTCTGTGATTGAAATTCGGCCCGTATCCTTCCTCCTCTATAAGGTTGCGTGCCGTGAGATCCAGCTGGCAGAGAGGGATTCCCGGTCTGATCCGCGCGATGGCCGCTTCATTTGCACGGCGAACCGTATCATAGATATGGCGGTGTACATCGCTGACTTCTCTGAAATAGAAAGTCCGCGTCATATCGGAACAGTAACCGTCTTTTCTGCATCCAACATCAAACAGAACACAGTCTCCCGGCTTCAGCACAGTGTCGTCCGGAGCATGATGAGGATCTGCCGCATTTGCTCCGAAAGCGACCAGCGGTTCGAAAGAGAAACCGTCGGCTCCCAGAGCGATATAAATCTTCAGCATCTGATCCGCGATTTCGCGTTCCGTCACTCCCTTGTGCACCAGTTTTTTGAACTCCGCCATCGCTCTGTCATTGATATCGGAAGAAACGCGCATCTTTTCCTGCTCCTCCTCATCTTTGACGCCTCTGGCGGTGTCCACAGCCTCCGAAGCGTTTACGAAGCCCGCTGCGGCATTCCCCTCCATCAGAGGCAGCAGAAAGCGCGCCTTCAGATCCTTGTCCACACCTAGAACTTCATCGCGGTCGAGATATTCGGCTACTTTCTCCATTACCGGATCTGTATCAGATGACCACACCTCCCGGATTCCCGTTTCGCCTGGCACGGTGAAAAGATGATTCAGAAAGAATACATGCTCTCCGTTCTGTTTCAATAGAAGAGCGTAAAACCGCTCCATAGGCTGTATATAGACGCCGGTAAGATAATAGATCGACATCGGATCTGTAATCAGCATCTGCGAAACGCCCTTTTTCTTCATTTCCTCTATGACGCGCTCAGCTCTGTTCTGTTTCATTTTTATTTTCCTTTCTTTCTGCACGAAAGCCGCAGACGGAAAATCTGCGGCTCTTCTGTCCTTCGGCATGTAAAATACTTTTAAAATTCTTTCCTCAGCTTCGGATCCAGCAGATCACGCAAGCCGTCGCCGATGAAATTGGCGCCTACGGCCATGGTAAAAATCGCCAGACCAGGGAAGCCGGCTACCCAGAATTTATTGAAGTAGTCGACACCGTCGGATACCATCATACCCCATTCCGGCGTCGGCGGTGCAGAACCCAGACCCAGGAAGCTCAGCGTTGAGAACATCAGGATCTGATTTCCGATATCCGTCGTTGCCATAATCAGCACGGAGCTGACGCTGTTGGGAATAATTTCTTTCGTCAGAATCCGCATTCTGGAAGACCCCAGCGCTTCTGCCGCGGCGATATATTCATTTTCTTTCACGCTGAGCACCACACTTCGCATGAGTCTCGCGTAATTCGGCCATGCTACGATTACCAGGGCAAACATCGTATTGAAGAGATTGGAACCCATGATAGCGTTGATGATCATCGCCAGGATCAGAGAAGGGAAAGAAAGAATCATCTCCGAAATACGCATCATGATCGTATCCACTTTACCTCCCACGTAACCGGCCACAGCTCCGTAAAAGGTTCCGATACAGCCGGCGATAATGACAGTCAGACAGCCGGCAAGCAGAGAATATCTTCCACCATAGATCACACGGCTGAAAATATCACGGCCGAAATTATCCGTACCGAACCAGTGCTCCGAGGAAGGCGCCATCAGCTTCTGTGACAGATCCTGTGCCACCGGATCGTAAGGCGCCACTAAAGGAGCGATAATTGCCATAATGATCCAAAAGAGGCAGATAATGACACCAAAGGTGAATAAATAATTTGAGCGGAATAATTTTTTCAATGAACGTTTCATCAGCTGCACCTCACTCTCGGATCAATAATTCCATACAAAATATCAACTATCGTATTGATTACCATATAGTTGAGAGCTATGAGAAGCGCAACGCCGATGATCGAAGGATAATCTGTTGACATAACCGACTGATACGCGAATTGTCCTACTCCCGGCCAGTTAAAAATCGTCTCCACGAGAACCATGCCGCCCAGCAGGTTTCCGAATCCCAGGCCGATAACTGTCAGCACCGGAATGATCGCATTTCCCAGCGCATGTTTTATGATCAGCGCCGTATTGGACAGCCCTTTCGCCTTTGCGGTCCGGATATAATCGGTCGACATAACATCCAGCAGATTTGAACGGGTCGTTCGAGTAATCAACCCCATCGTGAAGGCTGCCAGTACAATTCCCGGAAGAATAAGATGGCTGAGCGCATCTAAGGCTTTTGCCGGATCACCTTCTAACAGACTATCTAATACATATAAACCGGTCACAGTTTCCGGCGGCGAATAAATATTGCTCAGTCTGCCCGGTCCCGGAAGTATGCCTAACTTATAATAGAATAAATATAATACCAGAAGTGCGAACCAGAAACTCGGTATGCTGACACCTGTAACAGATACGGCACGTACAGCCTGATCTGCAATGCTGTTTCTTTTGATCGCAGAAATGATTCCGAACAGAATACCGAAGACCGCCGCAAGAATGATTGCGAACAGAGCCAGCTCTATAGTAGCCGGATAACATCTGGCAAGCTCGGACAAAACCGGATTATTGGTACGGATCGACGTCCCCAGATCGAGCTGCAGCAGACTTTTTATGTACAGAAAATACTGCACGATAATCGGCTGATCGAGACCATATTTTGCTTCATAGGCAGCCACTATCTCCGGATCGCTGAGAGCCCTCTGGCTCAGATTTGCGGTTACGGGATTCCCCGGAACCAGCTTTGTCAGTATAAAAACCAGCGTTGCAACGCCGAACAGCATGATAACCAGATATACCAGTCGCTTTCCTATAAATTTCAGCCGTTCCATACAACACCTCTCTCTAAATAATTTGTCATTTCAATTTTCAGGAATGTTTCAACTTATCATAGGTAAAATCCACCGTATTCTCTTTCTTCGCAGCGACAGAATACGGCTCTGATATTCGATTATGCGCAGATATTTCCGTCATCCGGTCTGCAGCAGATATCGGATCACGGAAATACCTGCCTTCATTTTTCTCAGCCGGCGGCCGGGCCGGATTTCTCCGCCCCGGCCGCCGGCGTACAGAAAATTATTTTACTTTAATATCACAAAAATATTTTATCAAGCTTATTTAATATTGATCTGAGTCAAGTCCAAAGTATACGGATCGGAAGCTGCTACACCTTCGAGTCTCGTATTATATGCGATATGAGCCGGAGCCTGTGCGATAAAGAGGAACGGACCGTCTTCATACATCTTGTCCTGAAGCTCTTCCAGAACGGCGATACGTGCATCTGTATCGGTAGCTGCCATAACCTTGTCATAATAGGAAGCGATTTCCGGATTCATATCTTCCGTCCATCCCGCTCTCGTACCTACAGAAGCTCCCGGCAGGAATTCCAGCTGGACATTCGGATCGTTATAATCGGTAGCCCAGTACATTACAGTAAACGGAATCTTACCATCACGATAATCATCTCCATAACCTGCAGCCCATGCCTGCGTCACGATATTTACATTAATACCGATCGCTGAGAGGTCTTCCTTTACTTTCTGAGCAAGGTCAGTCAGCAGAATACCTTCCATATCCAGATCACAGACTGTCAGATCGATATCGAATCCATCAGGATATCCTGCTTCTACCAGAAGAGCTTTTGCTTCTTCGATATCTGTGTAATCGTCAGATCTTTCGCCCTTACTGCCCATAAATCCGGACTGGATCAGACTGTAAGGAGTAATCGTACCTTCGCCGCAGACATCATGGACACCTGCATAATCGATAGCTTTGCGGATAGCCTGCTGAACCTTAGGATTAGATACCGGTCCGCCAATAGATTCGTTTGCATTCATCAGAACAAAACCGACTGTCTTAGTGGCAGAGTTAATGCATTTAATGCCATCCTTGCCTTCTAATTCAGCCATCGTATCGTCTGTCAGATTTAAAGCCACATCCAAGTCCCCGCTGGAAAGCGTCATCATCTGCGTATTTGCATCAGGCTGAATTTTGATGATGTACTTGTCAACATTTGTACTTTCACCCCAGTAATTCGGGTTCTTTTCCAGGACAATTTCCTGATCCGGCTTATAACTTGTCATGACATACATACCGGAGCCTGCACTGGTAGTATCCAGATAAGCCTGTGCCTTATCTGCAGTGGAAGCGTCTTCTGCGTCAGTTCCGCCGTTTTCCTTTACGACTTTACTGTCTAAGATTGCCAGAGAGCAGTATGTCAGCTTGGATAAGATGCCGCTGTCCGGCTGCGTCAGGTGGAAGATAACCGTCTTGTCATCCGGTGCTTCCATACTTTCGATGGTATCACAGATGAAAGAAGGATTGCCCTTCAGATTCTTTGTACGGTTGATGCTGAACAATACATCTGCAGAAGTGATATCATTGCCACTGGCAAACTTGATATTATCCTTCAGCTTTACTGTCAGAGTCATTCCGTCTGCTGAAAACTCATACGTATCCGCCAGACATGGTTCAGCTTCTCCGTCATTTGAATAGAATTTGAACAGGTTTTCGTAGCATGCATTGATCACTACAGGCGGATTCTTTTCGTAGACATATCCCGGGTCGAGGGAAGTAAAACCGCTGCCCATGGCTACGACTACCGTGTTCGATCCCGAAGAATCGGCTGAGCCGCCGTTCGTTCCACCGCCGCATGCACCGAGAGTGAAAACGAGCGCCAGACACAAAGTCAGAGCTAAAATTTTCTTTTTCATCAGATTTTCCTCCTAATTATTTCCTCCTGATAAAATATTGAGACGCCGGAATACCGGCGATATCTCCATTTCAATCATACAGATGGCAAGCCACAAAATGACCTTTCTGAATTTCACGCAGTTCAGGAACTTCGGACCTGCAGCGTTCACAGACTTTCGGACATCTCGTATTAAAATGGCATCCTGCAGGCGGATTGGAAGGATTCGGAACTTCACCTTCCAGATGAATGCGTTTGCCTCTTTTCTCCTGATCTGTCTGTGGAATAGCCGAAAGCAAAGCTTCTGTATACGGGTGATATCTTTTTTCATAAAGTTGGTCGTATCTGGCAATTTCCACGATCCTGCCCAGATACATGACGGCAACACGGTCGCTCACCTGATACACCACGTTGAGATTATGTGAGATGAAGAAATATGTCAGTCCCAGTTTTTCTTTGAGCTCCTGCAGCAGATTCAGGACCTGCGCCTGCACAGATACATCCAGAGCGGAAACCGCCTCATCACAGATGACGAGTTTTGGATTGAGAGCCAGTGCCCGAGCGATACCAATTCTCTGCTTCTGTCCGCCGGAAAGTTCATGTGGGTAGCGGCTCAGATGATAAGTATCCAAGCCTACCAGCTGCATCAGTTCCAGGATGCGGGCATCTACATCAATCCGACCTTTCATCCCGTGAATTTCAAAAGGTTCGGTGAGAATCTGTTTCACTGTTCTTCTCGGATTGAGACAGGCAGACGGATCCTGAAATATGATCTGAGCCTGTTTTCTCATCTGTTTCAGTTCCGTACCTTTCAGTTCCGATATTTCCTGATCTTCCAGAAAAATCTTTCCTTCTGTAGGTTTCAGAAGACGCACCAGTGTCTTGCCCAGCGTACTCTTTCCGCAGCCGCTCTCCCCTACGACACCGAACGTTTCGCCTTTCATGATTTCAAAGCTTACATCATCGACAGCTTTTACGCTTCCCGCTTTTCTGTTTTTGCCTTTAAAATATACTTTCACGTGGTCGGCTCTGACCAGCGTTTCCTGCGCACTTTCTGTCATAATTTAAGCCTCCTTCTCTTCCCCGTTTTTTTCATCTGCATCCTCGGCATATAGCCAGCATTTCACAGAGCGTTCTTCTGTCAGTTGTCTCAGCTCCGGATCGGCTTTTTTACAGATTTCCGACGCATGAGGACACCTCGGCCAGAATGTACAGCCTTCGATGTGTTCCGTCGGATTTGGCACCGCGCCTTCAATCGTCAGCAGTGGCTCTCTTTCTTTTGTAATCTTAGGGATAGCATGCAGAAGTCCCTGAGAATATGGATGCTTCGGGTCATTGAAAAGCTCATCTACAGGCGCTTTTTCCACGATCTGTCCGGCATACATAACGATAACTGTATCGCACAGTTCGCTGACAACACCCAAGTCATGTGTAATAAACAGGACAGACGTCTCCATATTTTCGTTGAGTTCTCGGATCAGATCGAGAATCTGAGCCTGAATCGTTACATCGAGGGCGGTAGTAGGCTCGTCCGCGATCAAAATCTGCGGGCTGCATGCCAGAGCCATGGCTATCATCACTCTCTGACGCATACCGCCTGACATCTGATGAGGATATTCGTAAGCTCTCACTTCGGGATTTGCGATACCTACCGCATGCATCATGCGAACAGCTTCGTTCATCGCTGTTTTTTTATCCATTCCGCGATGAAGCCTTAAAGATTCAGCGATCTGTTTTCCACACTTGATAATGGGATTGAGAGATGTCATCGGTTCCTGGAAAATCATCGAGATTTCATTTCCTCTGATCTTCTGCATCTCTTTTTCTGAGGCTGTGACCAGATCTTTATCTTTATACAGAATACTTCCTGCCGTAATTTCACCCGGGGGATTCGGAATCAGACCCATAATACTCAGGGAAGATACACTCTTACCGCTTCCGCTCTCACCTACTATTCCAAGTTTTTCTCCTCTATGAAGCGTATAGCTGAGATTATTGACGGCTTTTACCGTGCCTTCTGCAGTTCTGAACTCCACGCACAGATTCTGTATATCTAAAATCGTTTCTGTCTGTTTCATCTTATCTTACATTCTCTCTTCCTTATCAATAACGGATATGTGGTGCCGGCATATTTCTTTCACATCATCACTTTTAAGTGAAAAAGCAATACCGGTACAAAAGCCGGCGTATTCACGCCGGAAATTGTATATAATTTAATATTGTATCACAACTCATTGCTCTGTGCCATATTTGTGCTCACACTTCCGTCAGTGTTTTATGGATTTTATTCCGCCAACAGATAAAAAACTCTACGTATCGTTTGATTCGTTATAGAACTATATATTTCAACTCGCCTGCGAAAATATAGTGAACGGGAGCCGTCTTTCGTCGGCTCCCGCTGCGGTTTCCGTACTTTATTTGGCGTCGGTCTTTTCCGCTCCCGTACTGTCCAGCGGAGTTCCAAATCTCTTTATCTTCTTCGTGCTGGTCTTTTCAAATTCCTCGTTTCGGATCACAAAACGCTTTACTCTTTTATAGGAAGGCATCTGTTCGTTCGTGTCATCGATGATCTTCTTGAAGAATTTTTTCATCTGCGCATCATCGAGATCTCCCACCTGCTCGCTGATCGTCTCCCTGTCCGGAACGATGTGAGCCGTTACGATGAGTTCTCCGTCAGGCTGAGGAGCGCCTTCGACGATGACTTCGCTGATATACTGGCTCTTTCCCAGATAATACTCGACTTCCTCCGGGAAGATATTCTTACCGTTTTTCGTAACGATGACATTCTTTTTTCTTCCGGTGACAAACAGGAATCCCCTGTCATCGATATAGCCGTAATCTCCTGTATAGAGCCAGCCGTCCTTCAGGACTTTCGCAGTCTCTTCCGGATTCTTGTAATATCCCAACATGACGGAATCGCTCTTCGTTACGATTTCTCCGATGCCATCTTCATCCGGATTTTCAATGCGGATCAGCGTATTCGGCATAGCCGGGCCGACTGATGCGGCATCGTAGTATCTGTCTCTGTGCACGGCGATGATCGGGCTGTTCTCCGTCATACCGTATCCCTGGAACATGGTGATTCCCATGCTGTTGAAATCTTCCATAATCTCCGGATCGATAGCCGCCGCACCGGAGATGAACAGGCGCATATTGCCTCCGAAAGCGTTGTGGACGTCTTTGAACAGCTTTCTCATAGATTTGATATTGAAGCGATCCAGCTTTTTGGCTACAGCGATGGCTTTTCTGAGTTTTGCCGCTTTTCCCGACTTTTCCGCCTGTTTCCAGACCCTCTTATGCATCATCTCAAACACGAGAGGAACACCTATGATGATGGAAGCCCGGCATTCAGCCATATTTTTGATGATATATTTCAGGCCTTCGCACAGCGCCACGGTACCGCCCTGATAATGCACCGTCATATGGATAATTGTGAATTCATATGTATGATGTATCGGAAGAATCGAAAGCGCTACATCATCTTCCAAAACTTTTACGAACATCGACATATTCATGACATTTGACACGATATTTTTGTGGGAAAGCATAACACCTTTTGCAAGTCCGGTAGTTCCTGAAGTAAAAAGCAGAATGCTCATAGCTTCCGGATCGATTTTCGCATCGATAAAGCTGCGGTCTCCGGCTGCTACCAGCTTTCTTCCTTTATTCAGGAGTTCGTGGAAAGAGAGGCGGTTTTCGTCACTCTGTTCCGCATCCATGCTGATCACATACTCCATCGTTCCGATATTTTCGATGGCTTTCAGAACAGATTTTTCGACTTTTCCTGAATAGATAATCGCCGACAGATCTGCTCTCTCGCAGAGATTGGTAAGTTCCGACTGAGGAAGATCCTTGTCGAGAGGAACGATGACGCCTGTACCGTTTACGACACCCTGATGACCTACAATCCATTCATAGCGGGTTTCACCGATGACGCCCACATGTTTGCCTTTCAGCCCCAGATCGATGAGCGCCGTACCGAAAGCGTCGATATCAGCTTTCAGCTGGCGGTAACTTACCGGAACGAATTTTCCGCCCGGCACATTTTTCTTGAGATAAGCGGGACGATCACCGTAAAGTTCCGCACAGCTGTCGATCAGATCTTTCATATCTGTCACGTTTCTTACGGGATAATATGCGTCTTTATATTTTTTATTGCTGGCCATATCCGAACCTCTCCATTTCTCTTTTTCATTCGATTTTCTACTTATATAAGACAGCAATTAACCTGTCAGAAGGAACAAATCTGTCCTGCTGCGGTCTCTGCCGTTTTTTCCGAAAATTCTGCGGATCTGCTCCGCTCCCGGAAACGGAACGCGACGGCTGGTCGGCACGATCATCCGGCTGCCGTCTTCCCGTTCTCTGTAACTAAAGATTCTATCATTATCGCTTTGAAATGGCAACGGTTTTATAGGTCGCTTATTTTTATTATCAAAGTAATTTGTTATATACTTAGCAAAGATAACACTTTTACTTTGCATACATATAGTATTATCTTTGAAAAACATTGCAATCACTTGCTTTTGTGGCGATTTCTGTTGATTTTCAAAGAAGTTTGTTGTATACTTGATGCGCCTCAGGCGGGGTCTTTTCAATGGGCTGTCACAGACGGTCCTCTGAAATCCGCGGCGGGCGCATAATTCTGAATACAGCGCTGATTAAGCAATATCATGCTGTTCAGACTGCACTGATTATTATTTTATGAAAGGGAGAGAGACATATGGGTTTATTTTCCAAGCACATGCACAGCATTCATGTCAGTCATCACAAAGATACTGCCGGCTGTGAATCTGTTGTCATTCCTGTACCTGAAAAAGTCTGCATCTCTATGTCACAGCACATCGGAAGGTCCTGTCAGCCTCTTGTAAAAAAAGGCGACCTGGTCAAAGTCGGTCAACTGATCGGCGACATCGACGCTCCCGTGAGCGCACCGATTCACTCGAGCGTTTCCGGCGAGGTGACAGCTATAGAGGAGAGCCGTACGGCGCTGGGCAGCACAGATACGTTTGTCGTCATCACGACAGACGGGCGTCAGGAACCGTGGGAAGGGCTTCAGCCTCCGCACTGCGAAACGAAAGACGAT
This sequence comes from Bacillota bacterium, assembly GCA_019420525.1. GTDB lineage: Bacteria > Bacillota > Clostridia > Peptostreptococcales > Anaerovoracaceae > Alangreenwoodia. Next base: position 25,745 of record JAHZHA010000013.1, on the reverse strand, counting down.
TTTATCAAAGCGGTCAGAGACAGCGGGCTGGTAGGACTGGGAGGTGCATCCTTCCCGACTCACGTAAAGTTCAACCCGCCTAATCTTGACGAATGTGATACGCTGATCGTCAATGGCGCGGAATGCGAACCGTACATCACGTCTGACCACAGAAACATGCTGGAACATACGGAAGATATCATATCCGGCATTCAGCTGACGATGAAATATCTCGGTCTGACGAAATGCTACGTCGGCATCGAGAACAATAAGCCTGACGCCATCGAAAAGATCCGCAGCGGACTGAAAGACGTCAGCGGCGCGGAAGTGGTGGAACTCAGAAGCACGTACCCGCAGGGAGCTGAAAGAGTTCTCATTCACGAAACAGCAGGCAAGACGCTGAAAGCGGGACAGCTTCCGGCATCTGTAGGCTGTATCCTTTCCAATATCACGACGATTATGTTTGTTGGCCGCTATTTCAGAACCGGTATGCCGGTAGTAGAAAGAACCGTGACAGTAGCGGGCAATGCCATCGCAAATCCAGCAAACGTAGTCGTTCCGGTAGGTACAAAGTATTATGATCTGGCGGAATTCTGCGGGGGCTATACGACGCCGCCGAAGAAGATCATCGCCGGCGGTCCGATGATGGGAAAGGCGCAGAACAGCGACGGCGGTGTCGTCGTGAAAAATACAGGCGCCGTTCTCTTCTTCGACGAAAATCAGGCGCGCCTCAGCGAGCCGACTCCGTGCATCAACTGCGGAAGATGCTACAGAGGATGCCCTGTGGGTCTCATGCCGAAGGAATTCGCAAAAGCATACGAGGCAAAGGACGCAAAACGTCTCAGCGACCTGAAGATCATGGAATGTATGAGCTGCGGCAGCTGTTCTTATGTCTGTCCGGCGAAAAAGCCTCTGGCGTTTGTAAATACGCTCGCAAAGAGCATGGTAAAGGAGGCCGGTCTTTAATATGAAAACAGCTAAAAACGCAAATATGCTCGTCACATCAAATCCGCATATCACCGATTCGATGAATACGACCAAGATCATGTCTCTGGTCATACTGGCACTGATGCCGTCACTGATCGCCTCGATCTACATATTCGGTTTCCGCGCTCTGATGCTGGCTCTGGTATGCATCGTATCCGCCGTATTCTTCGAATGGGCTTTTGAGAAGATCATGAAAAAGCCGAACACCGCAGGAGACATGAGTGCGGTGCTCACCGGTCTTCTGATCGCCATGAACGTACCTGTTACACTCCCTTACTGGCAGGGAGTGATCGGTTCTTTCGTGGCCATCGTCATCGTAAAACAATTCTTCGGCGGTCTGGGCCAGAACTTCGCAAACCCTGCCATCACCGCGAGAATCGTTCTTTTCGTATCCTTTGCAACGGATATGACCACCTGGGCTGATCCGACAAAAGGACGCGTATTCAGCGCAGCAGACGCTGTAACTTCCGCTACACCGCTGGGTGTATTTTCGGAAAGCGGCGCCGCCGAAGCGGAAGCAGCATTTTCGGTAAAGCAGCTCTTCTTCGGTACGGTAGGCGGTTCTATGGGTGAAGTCTGTGCTCTGGCACTGCTCATCGGCGGTCTGTTCCTCATCGTTATGAAGATCATTCCGATCTCCACTCCTGTAGCATTTCTGGGAACTGTCGCCGTTATCTCACTTCTGGCAGGTGTCGATCCGCTCTGGCAGATCTGTGCCGGCGGTGTCATGCTGGGAGCTTTCTTCATGGCAACCGACTATGCGACGACTCCTTCCACCACCGCAGGTAAGATTGTCTTCGGTATCGGCTGCGGTCTCATCACCATGATTATCCGACTCTTCGGCTCTTATCCGGAAGGTGTATCGTTCTCGATTCTCCTGATGAATATTCTGACGCCGCTTATCGACCGTTTCTTTGAGAGAAGACTCTACGGAAATCCTGACAAAGCTGCGAAAAAAGCCGCAAAGAGATCTGCTGCAGAAGGAGGTGCCGATAAATAATGAGTAATGATACAAAGAAAACTTCTTTCCGGGACGGCATGATCGGTCCTACCGTCATCCTGCTCGTCATTTGTCTCGTCATCTCCGGTGCGCTGGCAGTGACGTATCAGGTCACCGCTCCGCAGATCGAAAAGATCAATAAAGAAACGGCAGATGCCGCACGTATGGAAGTTCTTCCGGGCGCCGGTTCCTTTACCGCGGCGGAAGGCAGCCTGCCGGAAGGCGTTACGGAATATTACGTGGAAGACAGCGGTCTGGGCGTCGTCGTCACAGCGCAGAACAAATCTTTCGGCGGCACCATCACCGTCATGGTGGGAATCGACGCGGAGGGCGCCATCACCGGTGTCAAAGTCACAGATCATGCGGATACGCCGGGACTGGGCACGAAAGCTATGGACAGCGGTTATCTGGCACAGTACCAGTCGCTCACACAGCTTGACCAGGTCGACAACATCAAGAAAGACAGCCAGGTGGACGAAGTCACAGGAGCCACGGTTTCCTCCAACGGTATTTACGGCTGCGTGAAATATGCACTGGCCGCTTATGAAGAGATGGGAGGTTCAAAATAATGGAAAAAGAATCTAAGCTCACCATACTCACCAGAGGTCTGATCAAAGAAAATCCTACGCTGGTGCTGTTGCTGGGAACATGTCCGTTCCTTGCGACTTCCACATCGGCGATCAACGGCGCAGGCATGGGCCTGTCTACCACAGCGGTTCTCATATGCGCAAATATCGTCATCTCACTGCTCAAGAATATCATCCCCGATAAAGTCAGAATCCCTTGCTACATCGTAGTAATCGCCGGATTCGTAACGGTTGTTCAGTTCCTTCTGCAGGCTTATCTGCCGAGTCTGAACGCCTCGCTGGGATTATATATTCCTCTGATCGTAGTAAACTGTATCATCCTGGGAAGAGCCGAAATGTTCGCCAGCAAGAACTCCGTCCTCGATTCCGCTCTCGACGGTATCGGCATGGGTCTCGGTTTCACACTCGCCCTCTTCTGCATGGGCGCCATCCGCGAATTCATCGGCGCAGGCACAGTTCTGGGATTTGAAATCACCACGAATCTCATCACTCCGATGAGCATCTTCATCCTCGCTCCGGGCGGCTTCTTCGTCTTCGGTATTCTGACGGCTATCGTCAACAAAATCACCGGCGGAAAGCTCAACAGAGAGTTCAGCTGTTCCGGTTGCCCTGGAGATCCTGAAACTATCGCTGAATTAGAAGCACAGGCTGCTAAAATCGCAGCAGCGAAAGCTGCCGCAGAAGCGAAAAAGGCGGAAGCAGCCAAGACAGCTCCGGAAGCGAAAAAAGCAGACAACTCCAAGGCGGCTCCAAAAGCGGAAAAAGCGGAGCAGAATGACGGAGCGAAGAAAGTGGAAGAGGCGCTCAACGTCTGGAAAGCGAAGACTTTCAGCAATGAAGCTTCTCCTAAAAATGACCCATCTGCCTCAGCAGCTCAGACTACGGAAGGAGGCGATAAATAATGGCAGCGATTTTCAGCATTATGCTGGGCGTTATTCTCGTCAATAACTATGTACTCGCTCAGTTCCTCGGTATCTGTCCGTTCCTGGGCGTATCCAAAAAGCTCGACTCGGCTGTCGGCATGTCCCTCGCCGTCACATTCGTAATGGTGCTTGCTACACTGGCAACCTGGCCGATTCAGACATTCCTTCTGGACCGCTTCGGCATCGGATATATGCAGACAGTAGTATTTATTCTCGTCATCGCCGCTCTGGTACAGCTGGTGGAACTGACGCTGAAGAGATACATGCCGCCTCTGTACAGATCGCTGGGCGTATATCTCCCTCTGATCACGACAAACTGCGCCGTTCTGGGCGTTACGGTAAATAATATCGACAGCAGCTACGGCTTCCTGGAATCTCTGGCCAACTCTTTCGGTGCCGGCGTCGGCTTCCTTCTGGCCATGGTGTTATTTGCCGGAATCCGAGGAAAAATGGAAACTGCGGATATTCCGGAAGTGCTGAAAGGTGTACCTTCTGTTCTCATCGCCGCTTCCATACTTTCCGTATCCTTCATGGGATTCAGCGGTGTCGTTGAAGGCATATTCGGTTAGGAGGTAATGAACTTATGGCATATTTAATTCCTGTTCTCATCGTATGCGTCGTCGGTATCGTCGCAGGCGTGCTCCTCACCGTAGCAGCGAAAATCATGTTCGTCCCTGTAGATGAAAGAGTGGAACAACTCACAGAAGCTCTGCCGGGCGCCAACTGCGGCGGCTGCGGATATGCTGGCTGTTCGGACTATGCCAGCGCTATCGTGGAAAGCGGCGCTGACGTAAATCTGTGCCCGGTGGGCGGGCCGTCCATAACTTCCGCTCTGGCGGCGATCATGGGAGTCGACGCGGGTTCCGCAGAAGGCGAATATGCAGTCGTCATGTGCGGCGGATACGATAATAAGACAGATAAAATTTTCGACTATCAGGGAATTCCTACCTGTAAAGCAGTAAAGTCTCTCTACGGAGGCGCCGGTGCCTGCGGGCACGGATGTCTGGGCTACGGCGACTGTGTGGAAGCCTGTCAGTTCGACGCAATCGGCATCGTCAACGGGGTAGCCTGGGTAGACAGAAACAACTGTGTGGGCTGTAAGGCATGCGCAAAGGCATGCCCGAACGATATCATCGCCATGGTACCGAAGCACAATCTGACTTATGTAGCCTGCAGTTCTACAGACAAGGGTGCGGTCACGAGAAAAGTCTGCCAGGCAGGCTGTATCGGATGCAAGAAATGCGAAAAAGTCTGCAAGTTTGATGCCATCAAGGTGGAAAACAACAACGCGGTCATCGATCCGGAAAAGTGCAAGAACTGCGGTCTTTGCGCAAAAGAATGTCCGACTCACGCGATCGTGAAGCTGCCGAAGCCTGCTAAGGCTGCAGCGGCCAAATAAGAGAAGTCAGAACTGTAAATAATAAATAGATTCTAAATATAAAAACCTTTTGCAGCTGCGTGAAAACGTACCGCTGCAAAAGGTTTTTTTTTCGATTTATCTGATTTATTCGCCGTATTTTCCGCAATCAGATGCCGGCGATGCGTCTCAGAACCGCTTCATCCGCTGAATACGGACAGCTTTTCAGTTTTGCCGGATTCTGCAGAAGACTCTGAACCGTCTTTTCCAGTATTTCTTCCGGGACGGCAGCCTCCTGACAGACGGCAGTGTAAAATGCCTGAAGCTCACTGATATCACGGAATCCCGCTTCCCGCACCAGATAATCAGCGTCGCCGGGGTTCGCTTCCCGCAGGAAACCCGGCAGGAAATAGCCCGCCGCTCTTCCGTGAGGCATTCCCGTCTCATATGTCACCGCGTAGCTCAGTCCGTGGGGCAGCGATGTGCCGGTGTGAGAGATGGCCATACCTGCCAGCGTGGAAGCCCGCATCAGACTGCGAAGATCCTCTGTCTCCGCTTGTCGTTCTCCCAGCAGAATGTCTCTGCCGCGCTTCCAGATTCTCAGTCCAGCGCTTACAAACATACGGCTGAAATCGTCGGCTTTCACGTTGATCCAGCTTTCGCAGAGATGACACAGAGCGTCTACCGCCGTATTCCGGATGACGCTCTGGGAAGCGCTCCGCAGATATTTCGCATCGATCAGCGCGATTTCCGGGAAGATGCGGTGCGGAATGCTGGCTTTCGTTTCCTTGTCGTGACGCGTCAGCACGGATATGGACGTCACCTCGGAGCCTGTACCGCAGGTGGTGGGAACGGCTGCCACCGGAAGAGCGTCGTCGTTTCCGTCGTCCTCGTACAGATAAGAAGCGTCTCTGTCTTTATGGCACATCATAAAAGAGATGGCCTTTGCCGCGTCAAGAGGCGATCCTCCTCCGATTCCGATGACGAAATCCGCATATTCCGCCAGTCCCAGGTCTCTTCCCTTCATGACCGTCTCCACCGAAGGATTTTCTTCGATCTCGTCGAATACGGCATATCTCGTCCCTTCTTTTTCCAGAGCGTCCGTCACATCCTTCAGCGATCCGTTAACTTTCGCGGAACGGCGCCCCGTCACAATGAGCGCCTTCTTCCCCAGAGCTGCCAGCCGTCCGCTGTGATTCAATACGCAATTTTCTTCTTCATATACCTTTACCGGCATCTCATAATGCATAACGTTCCTCCCATAAACCGTTTTTTCTTTTCTGCGTTTTCCCTATTTTAGCACAATCCCCTGTCTGCCGGAATACTGCAACTCCGGAAAGAAATGTTTCGGCCGTTCTGCACAAATCCGCGGCATCACTCAGCAACAGGATAATACTCTTTTCCCGCAATGCGTACAGCCTTTATACTCTCTGGATTCTGAACCTGACGGAAAGTCCCGAAGTCGTTGATCTCGTAAAAGCCCTTTTCTTCCCCGTCTTCACTTCTCTCCGGATCGCCGGAATAAGCGCCGCCGAGTATTTCAGCCACAGGCTGCGACGATCCGTCGGCATAGACGATTTCGATCCAGGGAAGCCGGTATCCGGCGGTTCCTGTTTTCACGAGGCACGTCACCCGTAAGGATAATTTCGTCACCACGATATCTTTCAGGATCCATCCGTCGCCCGCCAGTCCGGACTCCGCCGCCACCTCGTCTTCCTTTTCTGAGATCCGTGCTTCTGCCTCATCATCGCTGAATAATTCAAAACGGATACTTTCCGGATTGAGACTCATCGGCACTTCTGCCTTCTGTCCGCCTTCTTCCATGCAGAAAGAGATTTTCTCTATTCCCTTCAGCGGAATCTTTACACGGAAATATCTCTTGTCTCCTTCGTTCAGTTCTTCCAGCGGAGAACAGAAAACACCGATGTTCGCGTTCTCGCTCTCTTCTTCGCCGCTGCTGTCACGGTAAGAACACTCCATCATATTCATCAGCGTCCAGATCGGCTCTTCCTCCACGATCCGTTTTCCCTCTTCGCTGAGACTTTCCAGAGAATAAATGAGATACATCATCGAATCGTCGGATACCGCATCCTCCACGATAAAGCGGACATCTTCCGTTTCCAGCGCCGACAGGCTTCCCGTATCTCTCACATCCCCTGCACCTTCTTCCCAGAACAGCGTCCGGAAATCCAGTATGCCTGCGAATGCCATGACGCTGAGAGAGACCAGAGCGATGACGGCCGCCGCAATGCAGACGGAGCGGCGCAGTCTGCTTCCGGGGACACGCCCTTCCGCCGTCCTGTTTTCTCCGGCATCCGCCAGTCCCGCCCTCACCCGCTGACGTACCGATTCTGCAGAAATGCCGGTGAGCATCTCGATCCTTCTTTCACACTGCTGCCGTTTCCGGATTTTTTTCCCTCTAAACATCAAAATATTCCCCCTCTTTCAGAATCCGCTTCAGCTTTTTTCTGCCCCGGGCCAGGCGCGTCCTGACTGTCGCTTCCTTCATTCCGGTCTTTTCCGCCACGGCTGCCGCCGTTTCCCCGAGATAATAATACCGGAAGAAAATATTCCGATCCGTCTCGTCCAGTTTCCGCAGCGCCTGAAGGAGCACATCGTTTGCTTCCGCCTTTACGGCAGGATCTTCCGCGACGTACTCTCCTCCGACTCTTTCAGACTCCTCTGCTTCTCCGCAGCCGGTGTTGAGACCTTCCCGGTACTGACGGCTCCTCAGCCGGTCTGTGGCTCTGTTCCGTGCCATAGCCGCCAGATAGCTCCGCAGACAGACGTCATCTCCGATACGGTCCGCCTTTTCCCACAGCGACAGAAATACGTCGGCCGCCGTCTCCTCCCCGTCTTCCCTGCAGGCGCCGGCTCCCATAGTGTAAAACACGATCATGCTGACGTATCCGCCGTACTTTTCCATAATCCTCTCCAGGGCGTCCGGCGCTCTTTTTTTCAGATCCCTGAGAAGCTTCCTGTCATTCATGGCGTTCTCCCTTTCTCCCTCATCACCGTCGATCTTTTTCCTCTTCTATAAATAAAGACGAAACTGCGGCTCTCTGCGTTTCGCATTCCGCCATATTTTTTCCGTTCTTCAGAAAATAATTTCATCCCGTTCCTTCATCCTTCAGGCAGCCCGGCTCCATAAAAAAATTGCCGGCCCGTAACATCTCAAGGCCGACAATTTTATATGACTCTGTATTTTTTCTTTACAATCAACCGATCAGGCACATTCTCATGACGGTCTCCGCAGTCTGGACTCTGGAAGCCGTCGCATCGGGGGACAGGATATCTTCTGCCGTTCCCTTCAGAATACCACAGGCGCACGCCCATTTCACCGCTGAAACCGCGTACGCATCGACGCTGCCTGCATCCCGGAATCCGCTGAGATCCGCGCTGCCGCTCGTATCGTACGACTGACTCCCGGCGAAACGGTAAAGGAAGACGGCGAGCTGCTCTCTGGATACAGGTTTCTCCGGACAGAATGTGTCCCGGGTGATTCCCGCTGCAATCCCCTCTTCCGCGGCCCAATCAAGAGCTTCTGCGTAATACGCGCTTCCGTCCGTATCTTTATAAGGAGCAGCGCTTTCGGCTTCCGGACATCCCGCCAGACGCCAGAGTACCGTGATGGCCATAGCCCGGCTGGTATCCTGCTCCGGATAAAACATCTCTCCGCTGCCCTGCATCAGCCCTTTTTCATCCACAAAAGAAACGGCATCGTAATACCAGGCGTCCTCCGCCACGTCGGAAAACGGCAGTTCTTCCGCTGCCTCACCGCTGTCCTCCGCGATTTTCAGCGACGGAAAGTTCCGGATCCCGTCTTCGGTTAACCCGATTCCCGTGTAATTGTCCACGTAAACGTCAGTCTGCCCGTCGCTGAGACGGATGCCGTGAGCTCCGTCGGAAACCGTCACCCGGAGAATTCCCTCTTCATCGATGATACCTTCCTGATACGCTCCGCCGTCCACCCGGTAAGAGACCTTCCGGCCTGCGGCAGCTGCGCCGCTTTCATCCGTAATCCGCACAGACGCCGTGTAATCGTGCGGTTCGTAATCATCGCCTGTTATGATGATGCGCCCGGCAGGAACAGCGTAGTTTTCCAGCATATTTTCCGCGATGCACTTCTCCAGATAACCCTGGATCGTCTCCAGCTCGCCGCCGGCTTCTCCTTCTTTCGGCAGCTGCGCCAGCACGTCATAACCGTTTCCGCCGCTCATGATATAGTTGTTGCTCACCAGCAGCAGCTTCGACGATGTATCGCTGCGGCTCAACGGCTGCTGCATGCCCTCCGCAGCGATGGATGCGACACGCTGTCCCTTCGGAGCGTCAGGATTGAATTCCACAGTAAAACCGGACACCTGCAGAAATCCGCCGAATACGTCCTTCTGCAGGAGCATTCCCGTCTCGCCGTCCTGTCCGTCCATCGATCCTGCAGAAATTTCCATAATCTGGTAAAGAATTGCCGGCGTGATCTCTTTCATGTAGAGCGTGTTGGAATACGGAAAAGCGCTGATGAGATTGCCCAGCGTAATCTCACCGTTATAGAGAGAAGCCCGGATTCCGCCGCCGTTCTCCACGGCTATGACGGGGATATCCGTATCCCTCCCAGTATTCTTCAGAAAAGCGATGCCTGCCTCCCGGAAAGCGTCGGCCGCAAAATCGCCGAAATTCGTCTCCACAGCTCTGGCAACCGAAATTCCGCCTACCGTTCCGGCCCACAGAGTCGCTTTGGTCTCTCCCACTGTCTGATTCAGCATGTCAGCCTGAGAGGCTTCGATGGCGCTTAGTGCCTGTGCCACCGCTTCGTCCCCGGTCATTCCCGCCAGATCCGACGGCGTCAGCAGCTGTTCGGAAGCCGTCACTTCATCTCCGCTGATCTCCAGTTCCAGCCGTCCTACTGCCGACAGCCCGGTGCCCGTCTGAACGATAGTTACCCCGTTGACTTCTCTGTTTTCCACGGTATGGCTGTGACCGTCGATGATGACGTCGAGTTCATCCTGATAGCTCCCCTTCATCGCCTCCGCCAGCTGCGTGCTGTCGCAGAAAGAACCGCCCTCTCCCATGTGACAGACGGCGATGATGACGTCCGCTCCTTCTTCCTTCAGATCGTCGATCTGCTCCTTCGCCGTCTCCACCTCATCCAGGAAAGTCAGATCGGAAACGTACAGCGGGTTGACAGCCACCGCCGTCTCCGTAGTCGTCAGTCCGAAAAATCCGATCCGGACGCCTTTTCTCTCAAGAATCACGTGATCCCCGCTGTTACCCTCCTGCACACCGGAGAGAAGCAGCTGCCCGTCCCTGTAAATGTTGGCAGCCAGAATGGGAAATTCGGCCGCTGCAGCATTTGAGAGAAATTGATCCGTGCCGAAATCGAATTCGTGATTTCCCGCTGCCATCAGATCGTAACCGGCCAGATTCATCAGCCGGATCACGTCGCTTCCTTTCGTAAGCGATGCTACGGGAAGCCCCTGTGTCGCATCTCCCGCGTCCACCAGAATAGAATCCGGCTCCGACTTTTTCAGGGCAGCCACTTTGTCCAGACCCACTGTGCTCTCTCCGTCACCGGTGAGGTAACCGTGAGTATCATTCGTGTGAAAGATCACGATCTCCGCATCCGCCGTCCCTGCCGCCAAAGCTGTCTGTGGAAACGCTGTGAATACGGTGAGGCAGACGAGACAGACGGCTGCCGGGATGATGCGCTGTATTTTTTTCATCGAAATATCTCCTTCCGGTTTCTTCCTTCTTCAAAAATTACAGCTATATATTACCATATTCTTTTGCCTTTTTCCGAACCATCACATTAGAAAATCTCATATTTCTTTTGCGAATTTCAGACATTTCCCCACGCAGAGACAGAAATGTAATACAATGATAGTAAAGTAAAATTCAGGAGGCATTTTTATGAATAATACAGCAAAAGCCTATACGGCTATTACATTTCAGGCACTGATTACAGGTTTCTCTTTCCTCGCGCTTAAGATCGCGCTGCGAAGTGCTGACACTTTCGATCTGCTGGCGCACCGGTTCACGCTGGCAGCTCTGTCTGTCCTGATATTTTCTTTTTTCCGTCGGGGCAGCGTATCCATGCGTCCGGGGGATTTCATAAAAATTCTACCTTATGGTATTGCCTATCCTGTAGTATTCTTTTTCTTCCAGACTCTGGGAATGACACAGGTCTCATCTTCGGAAGCCGGCATCATCTATGCAGTAGTACCGATTCTTACGCTGATCATCGCGGGTATTCTTCTGAAAGAAAAAATACGGGGCATTCAGGCGGTTTTCATGATCCTGTCCATCACCGGTGTGATTTTCATCAACCTGATGAATGGATTTCATCTCAGTAATTACAGCTTCACAGGATTTTTGATGATACTCATCTCCGCAGTAGCGCTGGCTCTGTATAACGTATTAGTGCGCAGACTTGCATCCGATTACTCGCCTTTCACCATCGCCTGCGCCATGAATATCATGGGCTTTCTATTCTTTAATATTATCGCTGTAGCCCGCCATGGAACTGCGGGTACGCTGAGTGTCTTCTTCAGCCCGTTTACTGACGTGACATTTCTGATCACCATATTCTTCCTTGGCGTACTCTCTTCTTTAGTAACATCTCTGCTTTCCGCCTACGCCCTGAAAACACTTCCGGCGGTTCACGTGGGTCTGTTCAACAACGTGGGCACCATCGTCAGCGTTCTGGCCGGAACTATATTCCTCAGCGAACCGTTCTACTGGTACCACTTCATCGGTATCATTGCAATTCTGGCAGGTACGGTCTCCTTTAATCTGGTCAGTGCGAAAAAGAACGCCGACAAATAAAAAATATAGCCGTGATGCCGGCAACGACATCACGGCTATATTTCTGTTTTCCGTTATTTTTTCTTTAAAGTATAAATCACGTCTATCAGTCGCAGTCCGGTAACAGATTTCTCATCTTCGTCATATAGAATCTGATAGCAGGAAGTCTTCCCCTGACGTTTTTCCTGATACCGGTCGGTATGAACCATCAGATAATTCTCATCGCTGACAACCGTACGGGCATCGCTGCTTTGCAGCAGGAGCATCCGCTGAGAGTCCTGTTCTTTCTGCCAGTACAGATTATATACTGGAATCTCCGTTCCTTCTTGCATCTCTACAGTAAAGAATCCATACTTCGCCCCGGCCGTCCGGAGATCGCGCTCCTTCATATTCTCCAGTATTTCCGCACCGGCTCCGGAATCTTTCCGCTTCCCTTCACTTTCTGTCCATCGATATACATTATTTTCCGCTTCAAAATAGTAAACGCCGTCATCAAAAATGCCCGTCGACGAACGGCCATCGATGCATACATCATACCAGACGCTGATGAGAAAATACACGGCTATCACAGCAATCACAAAAAGAGCTGCCCACGATAGTTTCCACATCAGGCCTCTGTCTCTTTTTTCTGATTTATCCAATTAAAGTCCCCCTTTTACAGAAATATTACTGCAGTTTATCGATCAATTCCACACCTGTAACAACGCTTCGGTCTTCGTCAAATAATAATCTCCAGATTAACGTGGTATTTACTCTTTCTTCCCGATATTTGGATGCCCAGCCGATGAGATAATCACTCTGGCCGTTTTCATCAAAGATAAGATATTCCATATTCGTATTTTCCATCAGAAGAATTTCCTTTCCCTCCGGATCTGCATCCCCGCCGCTCTCCGGACGGAAATAAAGATTTCCCTCTTTCCCATCGTCATCTTCCAGATAAATGACACCTTGAGAAATGTGTACAGCCCTCTTTTTCTCAGGCTGCTGAATTTTCTCTGCTCCCTTTCCTTCTGTCCACAGATAAAAGTCGTTCCCTGATTTGAAATAATAGATATCATCTCTGAGAACTCCCATTTCAGCGCCTTTATTTTCTATCTTTTGAATTCCAAAAAACAATGCTGCTGCCGCCGCAATAATCAGTACAGCTGCCAGAAATCCATATAATACAATACCTGCCTTTGTCTTCTTCATCTCTGCTCCCTTCTGTTATTAGATTGTAAAAATATTCCGTTCTTTTCTGAAACAGCAGACGACTTAATATTTTGTCTTTTACGATTCCTTTCGTCCTCTCCCTATTTTCTCAGATATTTCCATAATGCCGCCATACCCATACATAGCAGTACGATGATCAGAACCAGCAATCCGATATTCAGCGCGATATGCAGCAATCCAAATTTAAACATTTCATCTCCCCCTTGTTGTAATCCGAAAACAGAACTTTTTAATATTTTAATTATATCATAAATATTGAATAACTCTGAAAATTATATAGAAAGATAAAAGATTTATCTGTAATATCAATGTACACAAAAACAGCGAAAACGCCTGTCTTCAGATGTTTCCGCTGTCTCTTTTTTTACATTTTCTCATTCTCAGACGTAAACCGCTGCACCTTTTAAAACGGTACACAGATCTCTCTGCCGTCGATTTCCACGATACGTGTCTTCAGACGATAGATCGTCGACATATTTTCATCGTTAATCACATCTTTCGCTCTTCCGGAAGCGATGATTCCTCCTTTGTTCAGGATTACGGTATCGCAGTCCAGATAGAGAGCGTGATCGGGAAAATGTGTCGTCATCAGGACGCCCATGCCCAGTTCTCCCAGCTTTTCCACCAGCCGGACGAACCGGAACTGGTTTCCGAAGTCCAGATGGGAAGTCGGTTCGTCCAGGATGATCAGCTCCGGTTCCTGAGCCATGGCCGAAGCGATCATAACCATCTGCCGTTCGCCCCCCGAAAGGGCCGTATACGGCTTTTCCGACAGATGGGCTATGTTGAGATATTCCAGTTTTTCTTCGGCGATGCGCCGGTCTTCTTTTCCCGGGCTGGCGAAATATCCGATCCTTGAGGTACGGCCCATCATCACCACGTCGATCACCGGAAAGGAGAACGACGGCATGTGCGACTGAGGCAGGTATGCCACCTTCCGCGCCAGTTCCCGGGGCCGGTAGCGGGATACTTCTTTTCCGTCGATCTGTATGCTGCCTTTATGGATTCGGTTCTGGCCCAGGAGACATTTCAGCAGCGTGCTTTTTCCGGTGCCGTTAGACCCCAGGATGCACATGGTCTGGGGCGTCTCGTAGGAAAAAGTCAGATCCTGAAAGATCATTCTTTCCTCGCTGTACCCAAACGAGATATCTTTTACTTCTAATCTCATTACCAATCCACCTTTTTCTTCATGATAAAGTACATAAACAGCGGTGCGCCGATGATGCCTGTGACGACGCCGATCGGTATCTCCGCCGTGCTGACCGCCCGGCAGAAGCCGTCGATCAGAAGGAGATAACAGATTCCCAGAGAAACGCTGACCGGACAGATCTTCCGGAAATCAGGCCCCACGATCATTCTTGCCAGATGAGGAACGACGATTCCCACCCAGCTGATGATGCCTGAAATGCTCACCACCATAGACGTCAGGACGCTGGCCGCCAGGATGACCACAAGGCGGTCAGTCTTCACATTGACGCCGTAGGAAGCGGCTTCCTGGTCTCCCATGCTCATGACATTGATCTTCCAGCGATACAGCCAGATCAGCACGAATGCGATGACGTACACCGGCAGGATATACAGTACTTTTTCCTGACTGCTGCCGCTGAAGCTGCCCATGAGCCAGAAGACGATCTGAGGCAGTTTTTCGAAAGGGTCAGCCATAAACTTCAGCAGAGCCACCAGAGATGAAAAGAGAGCGCTGACCAGCATGCCCGCCAGAATCAGCGTGGTGGAACCGCTTTTGCTTCTCGACGCCAGCAGAAATGTGATGCCGATGGACGCCAGTCCGAAGCAGGCCGACAGACCCTGGACGCCCACGGTGCCCAGAGACAGGACGATGCCGAGAGCCGCTCCGAATCCGGCTCCGTTGGATACGCCCAGAGTATAAGGGGAAGCTAATGGATTCTTGAACATCGACTGGAATACAGCTCCCGAAAGGGAGAGACCGGCTCCGCCCAGACAAGCCGCCACCACCCGCGGAAACCGGATCGTCCAGAAGAGGTTCGCCGTCTTTTCGTCGACTCCCATATCTTTTCCCGTGATTTTTTCCGCAAAAATCCGGAAGATCTCTCCCGGCGATGTATGGTAAGAACCCATCATCATGGAGACGAGAATGAAGATCACCGGCAGTGCCACGAGAACCGCGATGAAAAAAAAGCGTTTATAAAGATTCTTTTCCATATTTCTATTCGACACTTCCCGTAAAGTCAACGCCGTAGAAAGTGCTGTAGAATTCCTGGGCTCTCTCTTCCACGTAATCCGCGCTTATCTTGTCCGGATAGAACTGATGTGCCATCCACAGTTCGCCCAGAGCCACGGAATCGGTGTCCGGATTTCCGAAAGGCTTCGTCCAGTAAGGCGCCAGAATCACTTTTCCGTTCTTTACGGCAGTCAGTTCTTTATATTTTTCGTCGGTGGTGATCTGTTCGTAAACTTCAGGGTAACGGTCCTGAACGATTATAATTTCCGGGTCCCAGTTGTACAGCTGTTCCAGGCTGTATTCCTTATAACCCGAGATATCCTCTGCCGCCACATTGATGCCGCCGGCTCTCAGCAGCATACAGCCCACGTACTTGTCGTCGCCGTATGTCTGATTGTTCTCATTGGCGATAAATACCTTTACACGTTCGGAATACGCTACGTCGCTGAGCTGTTCTTCCACGTAGTCGCGGGATTCCATGGCGAAGTTCCAGAGTTCCTGAGCTTTTTCTTCTTTGCCGGAGAGCATGCCCAGGGTCTCTACTGCCCACTGCAGCCCTTCCGTATATGCGGAATCCGCGTCACTGAGATTCGGATTCTGCGCTTCCGCCTGCTTGCCTTCGCCTCTCAGGCTCACTACGATAGCGGGAATTCCAAGTTCCTCAAACTGAGCGATAGCGCTCTCGTTGCACTGAGCCGCCAGGATGACGACATCCGGATTGAGTGCCGCGATGGCTTCTACATTAGGATCGCTCAGAGTACCCGTAGTCGGCAGTTCTTCGATTCCCGTGAATACGTCCGTCATATAACTTCCCAGATCGCTCATCCATTTATCTTCCGTACATACGATTTTATCCTGTGCACCCAGCTGAGTCAGGATATCAAGAGAATGGTGCTGCATACAGGCAATGCGTTCCACCGGATACTCCACGGTGACTTTCCGCCCGTTCTGATCCGTCAGCTCCACGGTTTTCTTTTCCACTGACGCCGACTCTGCGGAAGAGGATCCCTCCGCATCCTGATCTTTTCCGCCCGAACAGCCCGTAACCATACAGATCGTCAGAATTAACACGAGTAATAGACAAATTTTCTTTTTCATAATGACCTCCGATACTGGTACTGAATGAAATTCTTTCTGATCTGTTTTTACCAGATTTGTTTAATCTAAATAATATATTTATTATTATTTATTATTATTTATTTATGTAAAACGATAATATCATTTTTAATATATTAGCATTATTTACAAACAAAACAAAACAAAACTGATATAAACACCCTGCATTATATCATCAAGGCTGTTTTCCGTCAATCTCATAAAGGCTGCAAAAAAACTCCCCCACCGTAAATAACGGTGAAGGGAGTTTTGTGCTCTTTGTTTCGATTTTTCTGACCGTACCCTGTCTCCTTACAGAATCGACAGGTCGATTTCGTCTGCATCGTTGAGAAGCATGATCTCCGACAGGAGTTCCTGCTGTCTCTCGTAGACCAGAAGTTCCTTGTTGTGCTCGAAGTATTTCTCGCAGCCGTAGCGGCTGATGAACTTCGCGGAGTAATAGTTGACGGTGAGCTCGGTGACTACCACCAGCATCTCCTGTCCGCTGCCGAAGACATCTTCGATGAAGAGGAACATATTTTCCAACGCGAACTGGGAATCCGAGAGATGCTGTTTCATGTCCGCAACTGTCCGGGCGAAGGTCTCTTTGATAAACTCGAAGCCCTCCTGCAGACCTGTGATTCCTTCTTTCATGAGAGCGTTCTTGTAGCCCTCGATAGAGAGAATTACCTTTCTGAGAATCGTCTCTCTCTCGGAGGAGAGAACGGTGCTCCGCTTTTCCTCCCGGTAGGATGCCGTGCGGGCCACGATATATTTGCCCAGGATCGTGTCGATGTTTTCTCTCTTCGGATCGGCTCTCTGACAGACGATCTTCAGTTCCTGAAGGAGCTTGTGCAGCTCGGTCACGTAATCTTCCGTTTCGATGTCTTCTCTGACTCTCTCCGTGACGGCTTCCAGCAGGAGACCGATGAGAGTCAGGCGCTCGTCGAATCTGGCAGCCTCTGCTCTCTCCCGGATTTCCTCGGGATACGTGCCGTTGAGTATATTCTGGATCTGATAATCCGACTTGTATTTGTTGTACAGGTCGTAATAAATGGCGAATTCCTTTGCCACTTTGTCATGCTGCACATACTGGCCGATGAGGTTTTCATCAACGGTATATCCCTGCTCTTCGTAGAGGCGGATCATGGTGGACAGGTCTTCCCAGCCTCTGGCTGTCATGAACTGAGCGCCGTCGATGGTGTTTTCGATGCGGTAGAAATCGTTCTTCTTGATATCGAGATACGTGGTGATGGCCGCGTGAATGCCTTTTTTGTACGCGTATTCTTTCCAGACGCCGTAATCCGGTTCCACGACGATTTTCTTCACACGGTCGAGGGTTACGATATCGAATTCCCTTACCGATTTATTGTGTTCCGGCGGGTTTCCGGCGGTGGCGATGATCCAGCCGTCGGGAACTTCGTGTTTTCCGAAAGTCTTATACTGGAGGAACTGAAGCATGGCCGGAGCAAGAGTCTCTGACACACAGTTGATTTCGTCCAGGAAGAGGATTCCCTCTTTCAATCCCGTCTTTTCCATGAATTCGTAGACAGATGAGATGATTTCGCTCATGGTGTACTCGGAGACCATATACTCGTGGCCGTCGTACATCTTCTTTTCGATCTTCGGCAGACCGATGGCGCTCTGTCTGGTGTGATGCGTCATGGAATAAGAGACGAGGCCGATGCCCAGTTCCTGAGTGATCTGCTCCATGATGGCCGTCTTTCCGATACCCGGATCTCCGATCAGCAGGATCGGTCTCTGTCTGACACGGCTGATGCGATATTCGCCGAATTCGTCTTTCATCAGATACGACGTGATCGCACGCTGGATTTCGTCTTTTGCTTCTTTTATATTCATATCAGTACCTCCTGCATAATATCACTGGTCTCCAGAACCAGCTTCATGGCCCAGCTCGGAACCTCGTATTCGAATTCATCGTCATCAACGAAGACGAAGGCCGTCTCATAAGGCGGACGTTTCTGCGGATATGTGCCGTTGCCGTCCGTAAAATAGATGAGTCCTTTCAGATCGTCGAACTCTCTGCGCTCGATCATCTCATTGACATACTCGAAGACCGGACGGAAGTCGGTTCCTCCGAATCCTTTGAATTCCAGATCTCTCACATAATCGTCAAATTCCTCTTTGCAGGTGATCTTCACATCACTCTGAATCTGCGCGTCGCACTGAATGATGTGGAGATTGATCTTCTTAAAGAAGTTTTCCTGCTGTGTAAACAGAGAATACGTCTTGTCCAGGAATTTCTGGACGACTTCTCCGGCACAGGAACCCGATGTGTCGATGGCGATGACAAAATCTCTGACCTTCTTCACCTCTTTGTATTCCAGCGGTTCGATCAGCGGAATGTTTCCGTAGCGCTCCATTCCGAAAGTATAGTAGACATAGTCGAACTCCTCCGGATTGATCTGGATATCTTCCCGCATGGTGGCAAACTTTCTCAGGAACGTGGAATAATCGTATTTGTCACGGTTGATCTTCTTGACACCCTGGAGCATCGTATCGGACCGCTCGCCCCATTCCTTGGAGGATGTCTGCAGATCCACCAGAATCCGCTCGCTGAGATCTTTCCACTTGTCCTTCAGTTCTTCCTGCTCTTCGCCGCTGTGCATGTAGGAAGGTTCTTTTTCTTCCTGATCTCCACCTTCTTTTGAAGCCTCTGTCGGAACGGCTTCTTCCTTCGGAATCTCGCCTTGGGACATCTCCTGCTCGGTGTCCGGATTTGCGTCTCCCGACAGCTGACGGCGGTCTTCCGCGTTCTTTTCTCCGCCGTCTCTGCGGTTGGCGCCTCCGGATTCGTGCTCCCACGCGGACTGAGAGCCGTCGCCGCCTCCGCCCGTTCCGGCGGAATGCTGCCCCTGCTGTCCCGAGCCTTTGGAATTGCTTCCGCCGTCGCTCAGGGCACCGCTGTTCTGGTGCTGTTCGTCGCCAAACGGATCGTCGCCCATGGAATCGTCCCTCCGGCCTTCATCCGTGCGTCCTTCCAGCGAATCGGCCCCGTTATTTTTGCCCTCCGGCTTGTGGTGGTCGTCCTGCCCCTCTAAGCCTTCTCCTGACTGGTCGTTTTTCCGGGACGAACCTTCTTCGTCAGACTGCTGCGGATTCTTTTCATCCGGCTTTCCTCCGCCGGTTCCTTCTCCGTCGCTGTCGTTTCCGCTTTCCTGCGTGTCAGAATCAGGATCGGCAATATCATCAGGATTCTCGCGCTCCATCGACTGGCCCGGCGTACTGGAATATTCTTCTTCGTATTCATCGGAATCTTCACCTTCCTCACGGTTCTCTCCATCTTCACCGGAGTCTCCGCCTTCTTCACCTTCTTCTGAATCATCGCCGCTGTTCTCTTCTGATTCTTCAGAGCCTTCCTCTTCTTCCTGATCTTCTTCACCGGAATCTCCGCCGTCTTCTCCAGCATCGCCGCTGTCTTCTTCAGACTCTTCCCCATCTTCTTCAGAGGCTTCGCCTTCCTGACCTTTTTCCGGATTTTCTCCTTCGTCTTCTGCATTTTCCTCCTCCTGACCTTCGTCTTCATCCTGAGGACATTCCTTATTCTCACGGTCGCTCTCTGGAGGTTCTTCCTTCTTTTCTTCCTCCTGACGCCGCTTCAGTTCTTCCGCGATCTGTCTGGCGATTTCCCACCAGACCCTGTGATCGTCCCGGTAAAACAGCTTTTCCCAGTATTCGATGTCTTTCTGGGAAAATGCTCCCGACAGAAGCATCTGATAGACCTGTTCCGCCGTGACATGACGCATCATCTTTTTGATGCGCGCCACCTCGGCTCCCACCTCATCGCAGTTTTTCACAGAGGTCTGCCTGAGATCCAGCTCGTCGATAATCGTCTCTACAGCGATGTCCGTCGCCAGATTCCAGTATTCTTCGTTGAGATTTTCCGACACGAAAGGGTGGCGGAAGACACAGTGAAGAACCATGTGCAGATAATCCCGCGACAGCGCCTGACGGTCTTTCATGTAATTCTCGATGACATACTGGCTGCTGTAGATGATATGCTGCCCCGTGGTGGAAATTCCTCTGATCTTGTCGGAATTGATATATTCGAACTGGCACAGCGCCAGATCGAGAAAACGGAGAGAGACAAAAAGTCCGTTCCGGGTGAGCGTCAGAATCTGCGAGGCGATCCGGTCGGCCTCCGCTCTGACGGCTTCCGCCCGCTCATCGGAAATACTCTTGTCTTCTTTCCGGTTCTTTTCATTTATTGTTTTCACATCAGCCATATTTGTTCCCCGTTTTCTGCATTAAAGAGAAAAATCGTATCCCGTACTCTTTCCGATTCTGTGCTTGTATTCCAGCAGATAAGCGATACATCCGCCTCCGATGCGGCTTGCCGTATGGATATATTCGTCCAGCGCATCCTCTTTGATACATCCCAGCTCTCCGATGGCGGTGAGCTGATCCACCCGGTCCTGCCGTATGATCTGCGGAACCGCGCCGCTGAGAGCATTCTCGTAGATCTGCCGGCGCTCCGGCGAGAGATCGACCGGATTGCGCAGCCGCGAAACCGCAATATTGTAAACGTCATACTCGCCTTTGATTTCGAGAAACGTCGCATCATACTTGTCCATATACGCTCCGTGCGGCGCCGTGGCGCTCAGCACACCCCGCAGATACAGCCAGATGGCCACATCCTCTTCCGAAGACACGGCAAAAGACATATATTCTCCTTTTTCTCTGTGCCATATGACGATTTCGCGCAGCTCCGGGCACTCCCGGAATGAGTTCATTTCAAAACGCTCCAGGCAGTTTCCCAGCGTCACCCTTCTGAGCTTCAAACAGCCGGCGAAACTCAGCGCGCCGATGGAACGCAGTTCCTTCGACAAAACGGCATCCACCAGATTTCTGCAGCCGCGGAACGCCGCATTGTCGATAGATGTAACCGTGTCGGGAAGGACGATCCTCCTGAGCTCATGGCAGAATGTAAAAGCCCCGTTACCGATCTCTGTCACCGGCCGCCCGTTGATGAGAGGCGGTACTAGAATCTCCCGGGATGTCTTGTCGCTGCAGGCCGTAATCACCAGAGATCTGCCGTCATAACTGACATTGAAATCAGATTCCGGCGAATATTCTTTCTTCTTCATTTTAACGGCCCCCTTTCCGATGTTTTCTTCGTTTATTATACCAATCTGTCACTTTTTTATCAATGAATTGACCGCAAGTAGCGGAGAGAATCGGCAGAAAAGAATCGGCGCGTCAGCCTCTCAACGCCGCCAGCATGTCCGCCGGATTTTCCGCCGCTCTGACATTGCCCCGCGCTTCCACGATCACGCCGTTCTCGTCGATGAGATACGACGAACGTACGGTAGCTGCCGTCACCTTTCCTCCACTCTTCTTCTCCTTCAGGACATCATACCGCGCGATTACCTCCCGCCCGGGATCGGACAGCAGCGTAAACCGCAGGCCCTTTTTGTCCGCAAAGCGCCGGTGAGATTCCCAGGAATCTTTGCTGATGCCGATCACTTCCGCGCCTTCCTCCGCAAACTCATCCAGCAGATCGTTATACCCGCAGGCCTGGGCCGAACAGCCCGAAGTATTATCTTTGCTGTAAAAATAGAGGACCACTTTTTTTCCTCTGTAATCCGACAGCTTCACATCTTTTCCGTCCTGATCCTTCAGCGTGAAGTCAGGAGCGGGCGTTCCCGTTTCAAGCATGTTTTTTTCCTCCGAATTTCCGATAAAAGTATATCATTTTCACACAGTTTTCTCACAACTCTTTTCATACCCGTAAGCTATGTTTTTTACGCGTTCCGGTATCACATTCATCTGCAAAAAATGCCGTACAGCGGACGGAACGAAAGACAGCGCAGCTGCCGCGGAACGGCTCCGCAGGTCGGAGAAGAATCGGAGGCCGGATTTCTCCGGGCGGCTCAGTCACTGCCGCCCAAAGATGCGGAACGTATCCTCCGCCAGAATCCAGTTGGCCCGGAAAAGCCGCATCAGCTGCCAGTACCCGGCGCCGCTCAGCCCGTATTCCTCGATCAGAGAGAATTTCGCCGCGATGCTCCGGACATCTTCAAACCAGACTTCGTGGGTCACGCCGTCTTCGATATAGGAATAATACGGCGTCTGTGCCGTCTCGTCGAAAAAGATTTCCGCTCCCTTTTCCGCCGCCTGCTGTACAGCTTCAACATTTCCGATGGTACGGGCGCTGGGCGCTCCCTGACTGAAAGGCAGCGTCCAGTCGTATCCGTAATTCGGAATCCCGAGGCAGATCTTCGCCGCCGGAATCCGGGACACGGCATATTCCGCCACGCGCCGCACCTGATCCAGCGGAGCCACAGCCATCGGAGGACTTCCGGCATATCCCCATTCGTACGTCATCAGAAGCACGCTGTCGGCCGCCGCACCCAGGCCCGCGTAATCGATCCCTTCGTAAAAAAGCCCCGCCTGTTCATCGGATGTCTTCGGAGCCAGCGCCACGGAAACGGTATAACCCGCCTCGTTCATCCTGCCCCGCAGTTCGGCGGTAAAAGCCGTGTAGAGATCCCGGTCGGATGCCCTGACGAATTCAAAATCCAGATCCACGCCGGCAAACTGTTTTTCCGGCATGATCGCGAGAAGATTCCGTATCAGATTCTCCCGGGCCGGCGGATTATGGAGCACCGAAGTGACGAGAATACTGCTGAAACGATCCTGCGCATCGAAAGGCGTCAGCGTCAGAATCGGCCTTACACCCCGGTCAAGCGCTCTCCGGATCATTCTTCCGTCATCCGTCTGCGGCGGCACCAGCGTACCGTCCGGCCGGAATCCGTAAGAGAATACGGAAATGGACGTGAGATAGGAAAGCGTCTCCGACAGAGTCACTTCATCA
Source organism: Bacillota bacterium (assembly GCA_019420525.1). GTDB lineage: Bacteria > Bacillota > Clostridia > Peptostreptococcales > Anaerovoracaceae > Alangreenwoodia. Next base: position 2,769 of record JAHZHA010000013.1, on the reverse strand, counting down.
ATAAAAGGATAGGCATATCCTCCCATCACAGCCGTTCTTCTGCCCTCTCCTGCTCCTTCCCCTTCTCCGTCTGCGCTCTGCACTTCCGCTTCCACAGGTTCCCCGGCGGCTCTGCCGGGCAGCAGAAGAGCCTGCCCCACCGCCAGAAGATACGGATAAGCGATCTGATTGATATAGACGATTTCCTCTTCGGATATGCCGGACGCCTGCGCGATACCGCTGACCGTATCTCCCGGCTTCACGATGTATATATTCATGGTTCACTCCTTTTCATCCGCTGCTGCGTCATGGTTTCACTATGAATATATGCATTTTCCTTCCGGCGCAGACCTGCTGCTGCAGACAGCTCACTCAGAGAATCTTCCCCGTCCGGCCGGCTTCCTCTTTCGCCGTCACCCGCGGCAGAATCAGTCCGCCTTTCTGCTCATACCCGGTATCCCACAGCGTCTCAAAATCGATCCACTCGTATTCGCCGTAGGTCACAGCCTTGACCTTCATCGGCAGGCAGTTTTCCGGCGTCTCCCGGATGAGATCCTGCGCTGCGCCGGAAATCCGGGGACACTCGTATCCCGTCAGCAGAAACCAGTGCCACACGTAGTCCTCCATTGCGGGATTGCTGTGATGCAGGGTAAGGCAGAGCACCGGCAGCCGGTCACCGATCTGCCTCACAACAGCCTCCGCAGCCTGCCGGCAGGAAACGTCTCCCGGAACCGTCTCAAAGCCGACAGGCGGCCGGTCTTTGCTCCTGCCTGCCGCGTCGTGCAGATAGCCCCGGAATCCTTCCAGAAACATATCTAGCGTATTGATTCCGCCCTTGCGCGGCCTCAGATACGGTTTCATCTTTCCTGCAAACCGCAGGTAATCCCAGCGGGTGACATGGCCCGGATCTCCCGGATAGAGAAATGTGAGCCCGTGGTCACGTGCGAGAAAAATGCAGCAGTCGCAGGCCGTCACAGCGCCGCAGCCTCCGATATTCATCATGTGGTCCTGAAACCATTCCTGATTTCCGCCGTAAGATTCTCCTATGTAAAAATATTCCAGTTCCTTTTTCATCTTTACTGTTTCACCCCAGAACGAACCGTTCGATGGCTTTCGCCACACCGTCGGCTTCATTGCTGTCCGTCACAAAATCAGCCATCTGCTTCATCTCTGACGGGGAATTTCCCATGACGATCCCCAGTCCCGCCAGCCGGATCATCGAGGCGTCGTTGGGACTGTCTCCGCAGGCCATCAGCTGTTCCGCCGCGATCCCCAGCTGTGCCGACAGAAAGCGGAGAGCTTCTCCCTTGCTGGTGTTTTTCCCTCCGATTTCCATATTATGCGGCAGAGATGTGGTCAGTGTTACGCCGGACAGCGCGCTCAGCCGTTCCCGCCACGCCGGTCTCGCCGATATATCCGGAAAATTGAGGCAGATATTTTCGATCTGTTCCCGGTGATCCAGCATAAAGTCCACAATTCCGTCCGCCGCTTTCCGGGTTGTGGAAACGTAAAAGGTATTGCGGTAAGTGGAACCGTTTTGTCGGATGTCCTCCAGCTCGCTCCGCTCCATGAAAGCATTTCCGCCGGTAAAGACTTCGAGACTGACCGGTCCGCATCCGGAACCCGCCCGTACGCCCTGTCCGCAGGAGCCGACGCCTTCCTGACGGAAAATTCCGGCCGCCCGCTCCACCGCTTCCCGGGGCAGACAGTTCCGGTAGACGATCTCTCCCGTCTTCAGTTTATTGATGATGGCTCCGTTGGACGTCACCGCGTACTCCAGCCCTCTGATCTCCTGCAGCTGCTCCGGAAGCGTATGATACGTCCGTCCCGTGGAAATGACCACCTGGACACCTCTGCGTGCGGCCTCTTCCATGGCCTGCACCGTTCGCTCCGTAACCCGCATCTTCCGGTCCAGCGTCGTTCCGTCCAGATCCAGGGCGATCATCCGGATCTCCGGCCGGACGAATCCTTCCGTTTTTTGTTTATTTACATTTATTTCCATTTCAATTTTCATCCCTGTCTTCTTATCGATTTCCGCGCTTATATGTCGGATACAATAATTCTATCATAACAGCATATTTCTTGTAGCCGTTTTCCGTCTTTCCCGGGAAATGAAGGGTAAAATTTATATTAAACCCCAACTCATATATGAAAAAAATAAAACGCATCCGTCAGAAAACAGATGCGTTTAGCTTTTAAATAATTCTATACTTTTCCCGGACCTCATCCCCCGGACACGCTGCTGGCATTTCGGATTCCTGTACCTGACAGCATCTTTTCATAGGCGGAATCATCGATCTGAAGACCCAGAATTTCATCGTAAAACTGCGTGACTTCCTGCTTCAGGTCAAAATCCGCATAATATTCCGGATAGATCGTCACTCCTAGCCAGATCATGGCGAAGAAGGTCTCCAGACTTCCCCGCTGCCCCCACCGGGTGGCGCCTACCGGAATGTTGTACACCTGCTTTTCCTGCACAGCCCGCAGTCCCGACCACTTGGTATCCGTCAGCAGATAATCTTTCGTCGCCGCTTCGTTGCAGATCATCACATCGGGATCCCAGACGAAAATCTGTTCGATTCCGGCATAGTAATCACCGCTTTCCTCCTGGAGAGATTCCGTATGCTGTGCCGATACGTTGACTGCGCCCGCGCAGGTAACCCAGTCATTTCCCAGACTGTCTTCCCCGTCGGTTCTCACCGCTTCATTGATGGAATGATACACCTTTTTGCGCTCCGATTCCGGGATGTGTTCCGCAGCACGGGAGACTCTGCAGATGACATCACGGTA
>JAHZHA010000012.1 GCA_019420525.1 Bacillota bacterium | reverse complement strand
TCGACCTCCAGCGTGACAGGCTGGCATTCTAACCAACTGAACTACCGGACCGCATTTTTCTGATTCACCGGTCTGAAATGAGAACCGATGAAAATGGTGGGCGTTATAGGGCTCGAACCTATGACATCCTGCTTGTAAGGCAGACGCTCTCCCAGCTGAGCTAAACGCCCACAATTGGTAGCGGGAATAGGGATCGAACCTACGACCTTCCGGGTATGAACCGGACGCTCTAGCCATCTGAGCTATCCCGCCGCATGTGTGACTGCGAAAAGTATTTGCTTAACGCGTCGGTTTAAATAGTACCACCCTCAGATGGATTTGTCAATAAGAAATTTTCGGAAAATTTTATCTTTTTTTATCTGTCAGAAAAATAGTGAAATCCTCCGAAAAACTGAGAAACAGGGCATCTGCGCCACACACCGCTCAGCTACTCGAATATAATACACTGTAAGGAGGAATAATGCAAGAAGAGATTTACATATTTTTTATTTTTTCTGAACAGATCGTTCCGCAAGTGCTGATTTTCGGGCTGGATGGTAAAAATGAGGGTTTTTGCCTTTTGCCGTCAAATCGAAGGAAAAGTCGTGGAAAATATCCGCGTCACGATATATAATCTATATAACTGCGCAGAAACCGGGATTTCCGGGGGTGCAGCCATGAGAAAACAGGAGTTCGGTTATGTTATCATCATTATTGTTGTATCTGCTGTTTATTGCAGGAGGAATTTTTATAGGTTCAAAAATTCTGAAGCCGGACCGGGAGTACCGGTGGATTGGCAGGCTTCAGACGGCGGCTCTCGTTCTTCTGATTTTTACCATGGGAGTCAGAATCGGTGCAGACGAGAAAGTGTTGGCTTCCATCGGCGCTTTGGGTATAAGAGCTCTTGTCGTCGCGGTATGTTCGGTGGCAGGCAGTGTTCTGCTCGTGTCAGCGGGAAGAAGGATTATGAGGCTTGACAGGAAAGGAAAGAAAATCAGCGGGAAGAAAGAAGACGAGGTGCGTTCTGCGGCGGAGGTGAAGTGATATGACGTTTGTGGTTATTCTCGCAGTCGCTGCGGGTGTTCTGGCGGGGTGCTCCGTTATCCCTGCGGCATTTTCCGAGCATACGGATCCGGTTCTCACGGCGGGTCTCTGCCTGCTGCTGTTTCTGGTAGGGATTGACATTGGGCGCCAGGGAACCGTCCTGAAAGATATCAGACGGAACGGACTGAGGATTCTGGCGGTTCCTCTTCTCGTGATAGCGGGAACGTTTGCGGGATCGGCAGTCGCAGCTCTGGTGACAGATCTGTCGCTGCAGGAAAGCGCGGCCGTCGCTTCAGGATTCGGGTGGTATTCACTCGCTCCGGTTCTCATATCAGAGCATTCGGCGGAACTGGGAGCTGTCTCTTTTCTTTCAAATGTGATGAGAGAGATTCTGGCCATCGTAACCATCCCTGTCGTGGCAAACTATGCGGGCTATATCGAAGCGTGCGCCCCGGCAGGAGCGGCAGCCATGGATACCTGTCTTCCACTGACCGAACGGGCAACAGACAGTACGACTGCCGTTTACAGTTTTGTTTCAGGATTTTCTCTGACCTGCATCATACCGGTGCTCGTTCCTATGATCATGAGTCTGTGACGGGCGGCATACCGGACGCAGTACAGCAGCGAAGGCGGAGAAAAAACAGTCGGAATCGCCGGGAAATGCCCGGCGTGATATATAGAATTGAAAGATTATCGGTAAGATAAGATCTGAGTGCAGAGAAATATACTAAGGAGGAAAAAAATGTTAAATGGATTCAGAGGAAGTTCGGATTATGTCGCTTCAGACGATCTGATGAATTCGGTCAATGTGGCTATGGCGCTTAAAAAACCGCTGCTCGTAAAAGGCGAACCGGGTACGGGAAAGACAAAGCTGGCGGAAGCCATCGCCGATTCTCTTGGAATGGAGCTTATCATCTGGAGCATCAAGTCCACCACGAAGGCTCAGGACGGTCTTTACGTCTATGATACAGTTCAGCGGCTTTATGACAGCCAGTTCGGCGAAGGAAATGTAGGCGATATTTCAAAATACATTAAGCTGGGAAAAATGGGAGAAGCTTTTAAGTCAGAAAAACAGGTAGTTCTGCTCATCGACGAGATCGACAAGGCAGACCTGGAGTTCCCGAATGACCTTTTGTGGGAACTGGACAAGATGGAGTTCTATATCAATGAAACGAAGGAAACGATAAAGGCTAAGCACAGACCTATCGTAATTATTACGTCGAATGCGGAAAAAGAGCTGCCGGATGCTTTTCTGAGAAGATGTATTTTCCATTACATCGAATTCCCGCTGGCGCCGAAGATGAGAGAAATCGTAAATGTTCATTATAAAGATCTGGATGAAAAGCTCATCAGTCAGGCGATGGAGGCTTTCTACTGGATCCGTTCCATGAGCGAAATCCAGAAAAAACCGAGCACGTCGGAACTGCTGGACTGGCTCCAGGCTCTGACTCTCGGAGGCATCGATCCGGAGAAAATCGCTGTCAGCTTCCCGTTTATCGGCACTCTTCTCAAAAAGAACCAGGATATCGACGTATTCGAGTCGTACAAAAAGGGCAGAAATCGTTTCAGATAGGATCTGCCGGACGGATTACAGAGGAAGATAAATATGTTTATTGAATTTTTTTATCTGCTGAGAAAGCGCGGACTCAAAGTTTCGCTCAATGAGTGGATGTCGCTGATGGAAGCTCTGGATCAGGGTCTTGCTCAGTCGAGTCTGACGTCATTTTATTATCTCTGCCGGGCGGTTCTCATCAAGAGCGAGACGGAGTATGACAAATTCGATCTGGCTTTCGCGGAATTTTTCCACGGAGTTGAGCATCAGGAAGAGATTCCGGAAGAGGTATGGGACTGGCTGGAAAATGAGTATAAAATACCGGCCAAGGCGCTGGAAATGGCGATGCAGAATCTTCAGGCCCACAGTTTTGAAGAACTGCAGAAGATGCTGGAGGAACGTCTGAAAGAACAGAAAGAAGAGCATCACGGCGGCGGTTACTGGATCGGCACCGGAGGAACGTCTCCTTTCGGACACGGCGGTTATAACCCTGCGGGTATCCGGATCGGCGGCGAGAGTGTTCACCGTTCGGCTCTGCAGGTGGCAGGGGAGAGAAATTTCAAGGATTTCAGAGAGGACAATATTCTCGATATCCGGAGCTTTCAGATGGCGTTCCGGAAACTCCGCCAGTTCTCATCGAAAAATGACGGACCGAAGACAGAGCTCAATATCGACGCGACGATTCAGGAGACGTGCGACAACGCCGGCAATCTGAAACTCGTCTTTGACAGGCCGAGAAAGAATACGGTAAAAGTGCTGCTTCTCTTCGATTCCGGCGGATCGATGCGGCCTTACAGTGAAATGTGCAGCAGGCTGTTCCAGGCGGCTCACAAATCGAATCATTTCAAGGATCTGAAGGTGTATTATTTCCATAACTGCATCTATCAGGATCTCTTTACCGATCCGAGCTGTCACCGGAATTTCAAGACAGATACCATGAAAGCACTCTACAATATGGATAGCGAGTATAAGGTGATCGCCGTGGGGGATGCCACCATGTCACCATCTGAGCTGCTGTATCCGGGGGGAGCGTCGTATCGTAACGATTATAACAAGGAAACCGGTCTGGAGTGGATCAAGAAGGTCAGACTCCGTTATCCTCATATGGTCTGGCTCAATCCTATTGCTGAACGCCGCTGGGCTCATACTTACGGAAATTCCACCATCGGACTCATCCGCAAGGAAGTCCCGATGTTTGAACTTTCCCTCAGCGGTCTTGACGCTGCCATCAAGAAACTCCTCGTCACCCGATGAGGCGCGGATTGTCCACCGGCATGGAAGACAAATCATATCTTTTTAAGTGTCCGGGAAGAACCGGGAACCGCATAAAAAAGTAAATCAGAAAGAACAGGATGGAAATCAGGAGCTGTGCTCCCGGCGAGATACCGCCGAAATCTGTCTTGTTCTTTTCTTTTTTGGAAAATGAGGTTGACATATCGGCGACGGAGAATATAATAAGGGTAGATAACGATTAAACGTTTGCTTAATCGTTTTAAAAACGGAAATGTGCCGCTGTGGCAGGATATCTTTCAGATGTTGTCAGCGTACCGGCCGACGCGGCAGTTTCGTCGGAAACCGGCGCACGGCATGCCCCGGGAACGGGGAGAGGGGGGAAGACATGAAGAAAAAATTCAGGATGCAGGATCTCGACTGTGCGCACTGTGCAGCCAAGATGGAAGAAGCGATTAAAAAGGTCGAAGGAGTAAACGACGCGTCCATCAGTTTTATGACGCAGAAACTCATGGTGGATGCGGAAGAAAGCCGCTTCGACGACATCATGGATGAGATCGTGAAGATCTGCAGAAAAGTGGAACCTGACTGCAGAATTCTGATCTGAAGATAAGAAATTTCACAGGGGAAAAACGGCGGGCTGCGGAAAGATAACCGCAGCTCTTTTTATCCGACGTGAAAAAGAGTCAGGAGGACAGACAAATATGACAACTAAAATCCGCAGGAGAATCATCCGGGTCGCAGTGGCGCTTCTGTTGTTTGCAGCAGCTGTGATCCTGGTACATTTCAATCCCGGCAGTGTCTTCGGCTATAATCTGCAGACGTTTCTCATTTATCTGATTCCATATATCATTGCGGGATATGATGTGATAAAAAAAGCCGCTACAGGAGTCATAAACCGTCAGATGTTCGACGAATGCTTCCTTATGACGCTGGCTACTTTCGGCGCTTTCGCCGTGGGAGAGTTTTCCGAGGCAGCAGGCGTAATGCTGTTCTATCAAGTGGGTGAGATTTTTCAGGATGTGGCGGTCAATCGCTCCAGAGCATCGATCGCCGAACTCATGGATATCGTACCGGAGTATGCAAATCTGGAATGTGACGGACGGATCGAAGAGACAGATCCGGACGAGATTGAAACGGGAGATATCATCGTCGTCCGCCCGGGAGAAAAGCTTCCTCTGGACGGAGTCGTCCTGTCGGGTGAATCACTGCTGGACACCTCGGCGCTCACCGGGGAGCCGGTACCGCGGAAAGCCGGACCCGGTCAGGAAGTTTTCAGCGGATGCATCAACGGTCAGGGAATACTGAGAGTGCGCGTGACAAAAAAATTCGAGGACAGCACGGTGGCTCAAATTCTCGAGTTAGTGGAAAATGCATCGGTGCGCAAAGCACGGGTGGAGAATTTTATCACCCGGTTTGCGAAATATTATACTCCTGCGGTCGTGGCTGCGGCAGCTGTCATCGCTGTAATCCCGCCGCTGTTTACGTCCGGAGAATGGATGGATTGGCTGTTCCGGGCGTGTACTTTTCTGGTGATCTCCTGCCCGTGCGCTCTGGTTATTTCCGTGCCTCTCAGCTTTTTCGGGGGCATCGGCGCGCTTTCGAGAAAAGGGATTCTCGTGAAGGGCGGAAATTACGTGGAAGCGCTGGCGAGAATGGATACCGCGGTCTTCGATAAGACGGGCACTCTGACGGAGGGAGTATTCAACGTGAAAGAAATTCTCCCGGAGAATCTTGCTGCAGAAGAGCTCCTCGAGATCACCGCCTATGCGGAAAGCGCATCGACTCATCCCATCGCAAAATCTATTGTTGAGGCTTACGGAAAGAGCGTAGAGGAAAACAGAATAGAGAAAATGCAGGAAATATCCGGCTGCGGCGTAAAAGCTGTGATATCCGGCAGAACTGTGCTGGCGGGAAACGAAAAGCTGATGGAGCTTGAAAATATTGAATTCAAACGGACAGAAAAAGATGGTACAATAATATACACAGCAGTTGACGGAATCTATGCGGGTGCTGTCATCGTGGGAGACGAGATCAAACCTTCTGCCGGAGAAGCTGCGGAGCGCCTGAGAGCTTGTGGAATAAAGAAAATAGTCATGCTTACCGGAGATAAGAGCGACGTTGCGGAACGCACAGCGGAAGCCCTGAACATCGATGAATGGCATGCCGGACTTCTGCCCGCAGACAAAGTGCGGATCGTGGAAGAGATCCTCTCGGTTCATGAAAAAAAATGTGCGACCGCTTTCGTCGGAGACGGAATAAATGATGCTCCCGTGCTCATGCGTGCGGACATCGGTATCGCAATGGGCAGTATGGGTTCTGATGCTGCCATCGAAGCAGCGGATGTGGTTCTGATGGACGACGATCCGCTGAAAATCGCAGATGCTGTCAGGATTTCCCGCAGAACGGTGAGCATCGCAAAGGAAAATATCGCCTTTGCTCTGAGCGTGAAAGGAGCCGTTCTGCTTCTCGGAGCTCTGGGAATCGCAGGCATGTGGGCTGCAGTTTTCGCCGATGTAGGGGTGGCGGTTATCGCGATCCTGAATTCCATGAGGATGCTCCGGGCCAGCTGATGTATTCTGCTAAAACCCGGCGCAAGCCACAAGAGATTCCGGATTCAAAGAAGAGGTGTAAAATGTCGATCAAAGAACTCAATGTAGAAGCCGAAATCTGTGAGCAGCAGCACGTCCATGAGGGCGTGGTGGATCATGTCAGAATGCAGATGCCTGACGATGAGAAGCTCAGCGATCTGGCAGACCTTTATAAGATTTTTTCCGATGCGACGCGGGTGAAGATTCTTTACTATCTTCTGAATTCCGATCTGTGCGTCTGCGATATGGCTTCTCTTCTCGACATGAATTCGCCTGCGGTGTCGCATCATCTGAGGATTCTGAAGCAGAGCAAACTGGTGAAATCGAAAAAGGTCGGAAAGGAAGCGATCTATTCGCTGGCAGACGAACATGTGTCCACTATCCTTAAGAATGGGATGGAGCACATCGAAGAATAGCAGCTGCGGAGGAGATGATTAAAATGACAAATCTAATCGGTATTGTCATCGGTATGGCGATAGTGGCAGGACTGTTGCTGGCAATGGCGAAAATGAGTGAAAAAGGAGCAGACGCTAACGGTTGCGGGGGAAGCTGCAGCAGCTGTGGCGTTTCGTCGGAATGCAGATCCCGCATTTCTACGGAAAAAAATGCGGATGAAACCGGAAAGTAGGTGCAGAATTTGAATACAAATCTGTTTTCTGCGAGAAACAGACAGGCTGAATTTCTTGCGGAGGATATCGTCAGGAAAGGCCTGGGAAAAATCGGATATTTTGAGTCGGCAGATGAAGTGTTCGGCGGCGAGACAGAAGGAGAAGCGGTTTCCGTTTTTCTGATCAGCGAGGATGAAAAAAAGAATCTGAGAGATGCGCTCGTCGTTCTGGAACAGTGCAAGAATCGGTCGGAAAGTAAAGTGAAAGTTTATGTGTTCACTTCTTCGGAAGTGGCTCGCACGGTGCTCGATTCGGAGGATCCCGGCTGTGCGGAGATTATTCTCATTCATCCCGGAGAGCTGATGGCACAGAAACTCATGCTTGATCACCCGCTTTATGAGGCTCCGGACCGGATCGGCGCGGATGAGCTGAGAGTGACGATCATCGGAGGGGGAAGCGATGTGCCGGTTCTGTCGAAGACAGTTCACTGGTGCGGCCGGATGAAATCCTACATCATGAAGATCAATATCATCGGACCGCATGCGGCTCATCTGGAAACCGAGATGAAATGGCGGTGTCCCGGTCTGTTTACTCAGATGTCTCAGGAAAATCTGGCGATGCAGGAACGTCATCTGATTACTCCGGAGCTCTACCTTCCGCTGAAACTGACAAGAACGCTGTATTATCAAGCCGATACCTCTTCGGAAGAGCTGGAACTTGCTCTCGACAAATGTCTGAACTCGAATTATATCATTATCGATGAAGGAGACGATGAGGAGACGCTGCGCACCGCTATGGCGGTAAGAGCGCATTTTGTGAGAAAATATGTACTGCACGAAAATTTTCTCACGGGAGGGCCTGTCGATGTAACAAAGCTGCCTGATATCTGCGTCCTGATACGCGATGAGATTCTCTCCGACAGAGTCCGGGGACTGAAAGTCGAGGGACATCCGTCAGATCCCGGCAATGATGAACTGGGATTCGTGCCTTTCGGCGCCTGGCGCGATTTGTACACCGTGGAAAATATCATCGATACCGACACGGAAAAGCTGGCAAAAGCGCTGTTCCCGCAGGAATTCACAGAAGATGAGGACGGAAAAGCCGGAAAACAGCTTCCGGTATCCGTCAGACGCATGCTTTTCGCAGCAACGGTACACCTCAAATACAAGATGAGAGACATGGGCTTCGTCCGGGCGGGAGAAAACGATGAGCTTTACTGCCGGGAGCGCTTTCCGGAAATCCGTGATGCCGGAGCGGCGATGATCGAAGCGCGCCTGGAGGATTTCAAATACGAACTGGCAGCTCTGGAACACCAGAGATGGGCGATCTATAAACTGTGCGACGGATGGATTCCTGCCGATGCGGATCATGCGCTGGGATACGGACGTCTGATCGGCGAGGGTATCAGAGAACACCGGCAGTTTGCAGGAAAGATGAATGCGGCATGCATCGAAGTGAGCCGCCTCAGCGGAGCGGGAACGAAGCTCTGCGGCAAGCCTTCTTATTTTACGGAAACAGACCGGATTACAGGCCGGGCTACATACAGCACGATTAAGGCTGTCTGTCCTGACGTGCGTTACCGGTATATTCTGAACGATGAAGAAGAGGATGACTGACGGCAGCTGTCAGGAAAAATACGAACGGCAATAATAAGAAACAGATTGGAAAAATCTGTCAAAAAGAGGAAACCGCGTGATTTTCTTTATCACGCGGTTTCTTTTTTATTAAGAATCAGGGATGGGCGGATTTTCTGCGGCTTTCCTCTCTGGCATCGAGTATCATCCGGCGGATGTCGTCGCCGAGAGATTTCTGCTGAGTTTTGTCAAGACCTTGTGTTTCCAAAGGAGGCAGGATCGTCAGAATCACATGGCCTGGGCGGATCCATTTTCCTCCGTTGGCTTCCATGATTTTATAGGAGCCATCGATAGAAAGCGGGACGATCGGTGCCTTGTATTTTATCGCCGTTTTGAAAGCGCCGTTTTTGAATTCGCCGATCTCTTCTCCTTTGCTTCTCGTGCCTTCAGGGAAAATGATGATGGAGTCGCCTTCCGGGATGCGGCTTCCCGCTTCATTGATCGTTCTCAGCGCTTTCCGGGCATCGCTGCGGTCGATAAAGATGCAGCCGATGAAATCCATCCAGGATTTGATGCATGGGATTTTCGCGAGAGAATCCTTGGCGACGATACCATAAGGCTCGTCAAGATACCCCAGCACGACGGGAATATCCCAGTCACTCTGATGATTAGACACAAAGACGGCAGGACGTCCGTCCAGATTTTCCAGACCGTGGACTTCCACGGTGACTCCGGCAAATTTCAACATACTGCGCGCCCAGTTTCTGACGCGTCTTTTTGCAGTTTTCTGCAGTTTTTCTTTTTCTCCCCGGCGGTACATCCGTCTGCACCGGAACATATCGGGAAGCGCCGCCGCGAGATACAGGATTTCGTAGAGAAACCAGAGGATCGTTCTCATATATTGCCTCCATTTCTATGGCATGAGTTTCAGCCTGAAAATTCACAGATACTTACAGAAGTATACCATAAACGGAGGAATATGTGTAATTATGATCATGGTACGATGAATTCCACGCCCAGAAAATCGGCGACGGAGACGGAAAGATTGTAAGCGATGAGTTCAACATTGTTTTTCAGCCATTCGGCGTCGGCATAGTTATCGTGGTAAGCGAGTTCGATGAGAACGGCGGGAGCTGTGACGCGCCGGAGCTCTGCCAGTGTGGTGTTAGAAATGACGGTCACCAGATCGGGGTCCGGGTAAATCCATTTCAGATTATTAGCGAATATGGTGGCTGCTTCCTGGCCCCGGACGCTGCCGCGGTAATAGTAGACATCGGGTCCCTGAAGCTGGCCGGACAGCGAATCGGGAGCAGCATTTGAGTGGAGTGCCAGATGAAGATCGTAATATCCGGCATTCGATGCAGCGATGGCGGCCGTTACAGGTTCATCCGGGTCGTTTCTCGTCACTTGGATGCCGCTGGCTTCGAGATAAGGCATCATCGCATCTGCTATAAGATTCATATACTGTTCTTCATTGCCGCCGGTGATGTAAGGGTTATATTCCTGAACGGACGGGCTGAGAAAAATACTTGCCATAAGAACTCCTTTCCATGAAAATGAGATATCGTTTATCTACAGCATATGCGGATTCCTACGATGAAGTGAGACGGAGGGAGGCCGCTATATTTTGTTTTCTGAAAAGGCAATCTGTTGTATACTTATATAGATACAGATCGGGTATGCGAAAATTACATAGTAATAGATATGCGGAAAGTGCTGTCAGGAAGAGAGGAAAAAAATGGATATTCTTAAAGTGTTCAATGGACTGAAGAGCAGCCAGATTGTGTCGAATATCATCGGGTCGCTGGTGATTCTGATCGTCGGCCTGATCATTATGAAAGTCGTGCTCCATCTGCTGCGAAGAGGACTGGGCAAGACGAAGCTGGACGGGGCGCTCCACACGTTTGTCGTCAATACGGTGAAAGTGCTTCTTTGGATCCTTCTCGTGGTGACAATTCTCAGCCATATGGGAGTGAGTATGACGGCGTTTCTGACGATGCTCGGCGCTGGAGGCGCGGCTATTGCGCTGGCTCTGAAAGATAGTTTGGGCAATTTCGCTGGAGGAATTCTCGTCATAGTGAATAAGCCTTTTGAAAAAGGTGACTATATCGAAGCCTGCGGAATCGGAGGCAAAGTGGAGCAGATCGATCTGCTCTATTCCACGCTTGTGACATTGGACAATAAAGTGATTACGATTCCAAACGGAAAACTGTCTACCGATGTGGTGGTGAATTTTTCGCGGGCCGACCGAAGGAGAGTCGATACCCGCTTTAATATCGGATATACGGACGATATCGGAGAAGCGAAAGCTGTTATCGAAGCAATCGTCCGAGATTCGAAGCTGTTTTTTGATGATCCGGCCCCTACTATCGGTGTGGCATCGTATGACGACAGCGCCATCGTGATCGAAGTCCTGGCATGGTGCAAAACAGAGGATTACTATACGGCTAAGTATCATCTTCAGGAAGAAGTGAAAAAGAAGTTTGATGAAAGCGGCATCGAAATCCCTTATCCTCAGGTTGTAGTTCACTTTGATGGCAGAAAAGAAGAAAATGGCGGCGCGGAGAGAGAGGAGAAAGTATGAAAAAGATTTACATATTGAATGGAAGAATTCTCGATCCTTCGGTGTCGCTGGACCGGCTGGGCGATCTTGTGATCAGCGGCGGAGTTATCGAAGGCATATACGACTGTGGAACTGCTGCGCCGGAGAAGGGTTCAGAGGTCATCGACGCTGCGGGCAAGTGGGTCATGCCCGGATTTATCGATGTCCACGTCCACCTGAGAGAACCGGGGCAGGAATATAAAGAGGATATCGCTTCAGGATGCAGAGCGGCGGCGGCAGGCGGTTTTACTGCAGTTTGCCCTATGCCGAATACCGATCCCGTCACCGATTCGGTGGAAGTCGTGAAATATACCAGAGAAAAAGCGAAGCAGGCAAACGGAGTACGCGTACTTCCTTCCGCTGCCATCACTCTCGGACAGCAGGGCAGAGTGCTGACTGACATGGAAGAGCTGAAAAAGTCCGGCGTCTGCGGCTTCAGCGAGGACGGAAAATCTGTCTCCGATATCCTTCTGATGAGGGAAGCCATGGAAAAAGCGAAATCTCTCGATATGCCGATCTTTGATCACACGCAGCAGCATGAGATCTCCGACAGCGGCTGTATGCACCGAGGAAGATATTCTGAACTGCTGGACGTACAGGGGATTCCTCCAGAGGCGGAGGAAATGATGACGATCCGGGATATTCTCCTGGCAAAAGAGACCGGATGCAGGCTTCATCTGTCTCACATCAGCACGGCCGCGTGTCTGGATCTGATCCGCACGGCCAAGAGCTGGGGCATTCCTCTGACGGCGGAGACGGCTCCCCACTATTTCACGCTGACGGATGCGGATGTCGTCGCCGACGGGGCAGCGAAAAGTTATCATGTGACGGAGACGCCGGGAGGCCATCTGGCAGATACTCATATGAAGATGAATCCGCCATTGAGGACGGAAACCGACCGGCTGGCTGTGCTCCGCGCGCTGATGGACGGAACGGTAGATGCCATCGCGACAGATCACGCGCCTCATGCCAGAGTGGAAAAATCGAGAAGTCTGGAGGGTGCTCCTTTCGGCGTCATCGGCCTGGAGACGAGCTTTGCGGTGAGCCATACTCAGCTCGTCCTGCCGGGTCTCGTCACGCCTCTGAGACTGACGGAGCTTCTCAGTACAAACCCGGCGAAGATTCTCGGATGTGAAGGAGGAACCCTGCAGCCGGGACGCCCCGCCGATGTGACAGTGGCAGATCCTCAGGCGGAATGGACGGTGAAAGGGCCGTTTGCGTCAAAAGCGGAGAATACTCCGTTTGAAGGAAGAAAAGTCACGGGACGGATCGAACTGACGATAGCGGACGGCCGCGTGATTTACAGACGGGAACCGGACAACGCAGCAGAATGAGATAACAAATAGAAGAATCAGGTATTAAATAAAAATATTTTAAAATGAGGTGGAAAAATGATTGACAGGCTGATCGGGAGTATTCTGGAGAAGGAAAATCCCACGGTGGCGGGACTCGATCCCACACTGGAGATGGTGCCGGAGTTTTTGAAAGAAAAATATTTTGCCGAGTCAGGTATGACGACAGAGGCTGTCGGCAGGATTTTCGCCGAATTCAATAAAAATATCATAGATCATATCTGTGATATCGTTCCCGCTGTAAAGCCCCAGATTGCCATGTACGAGAAGTTCGGAATCGAGGGCCTGAAGGCGTACAATGAGACGTGTGCCTATGCGCATTCCAAAGGTCTCCTGGTCATCGGAGATATAAAGAGGGGCGATATTTCCTCCACGGCGGCGGCGTATGCAGCGCATCTGGAGGGAGCACAGATCGGGGAACGTCAGGTCGAGACGTGGGCGGAGGATGCGGTTACGCTGAACCCATACATGGGCTCTGATGGAATCCGGCCGTTCGTGGAAATCTGCGCGAAGCAGCCAAAAGGAATTTTCCTTCTGGTGAAGACGAGCAACCCGAGCAGCAGTGAGATGCAGGATCTGGTGCTGGCGGATGGGCGCAGAGTTTACGAGGCGGCCGGCCAGCTGGTGGAAGCCTGGGGAGCGGAAGCCATGGGATCCCGGGGATACAGCAACGTGGGGGCCGTGGTGGGCGCCACACATAAGGAAGAAGGCACCCGCCTGAGAAAGCAGATGCCGCATACGTTTTTCCTGGTACCCGGTTACGGTGCGCAGGGAGGTACCGCAGATGATATTGCAGGATTTTTCGACAAAGACGGAATCGGTGCGATTGTCAATTCTTCAAGGGGTATTACCGCGGCTTACAAAAAAGACGAGTCTTTTTCCGAACACCAATATGCGGAAGCAGCCCGGACTGCAGCTCTGCGCATGCGGGACGATCTGCAGCGTGTTCTGCAGGGCGGAAGATGAGAGACGTCTGAAAGAAAAACATCCTGTTGAAAGCTGAGATAAAGAGGTAATTATGCCGGAAAAAAAGATTTATACGGTTGAAATAGTCAGCAATGAGGAGATCGCTGACGGTATTATGAAGATGATAGTGTCGGCGGCGGAAGCGGCGGCGGAAGCGCGTCCGGGACAGTTTGCAAATCTGTATCCCGCCGCCGACCGGCTGATTCTGCCGCGTCCTGTCAGCATCTGTGATGCTGACGCCGGCGACGGCACAATGACGTTTGTATACGCCGTCGTCGGAGAGGGGACGGCGGAGTTTGCGGGTCTTCGCAGCGGCGATACGCTGAAGATGTCGTCGCCGCTGGGACGTGGATTTTCTCTGCCGGACCCGCAGGACGCGGGACAGCAGGCCTTTCACGCCGTCCTGATCGGAGGCGGTGTGGGCAGCGCGCCGATGCTGTTTCTGACGAGAGAGATGAAAAAGCAGGGAATAAAAGTGACGGCTGTCACCGGATTCCGCAAGGAGCCCTTTCTCACGGAAGAGCTGAAAGAAGCCGGCGCCCGCGTATTTGTGACGACAGATCTGCCGACGGCCAGCGCGTTTCTGGGAAATGTGACGGACTGCATGGAGATCGCGGAGATCCGGGGAGACGGATATTTTGCCTGCGGGCCGAGGCCGATGCTTTCGGCAGTCTGTTCCTATCTGAAAGAGCGGGGAGAAGACGTTCAGGTTTCCCTGGAAGAGCGTATGGGCTGCGGTTACGGGGCCTGCGTGGGCTGCGTGTGTCGTGTGAAGGGCAGAGATGACAACGGAGAAGAAGTTATTCTCCTGAAGAAAGTCTGTACGGGCGGACCTGTATTTATGGGAAGCGAGGTGGTCTGGGAATGACAGAGATCGATAAAAAGGCAGCGGAATACGGAATCGACATGTCTGTGGAGCTGGCCGGTATACGTCTGAAGAATCCCGTCTGCACCGCCTCCGGCACATTTTCGGCCCGGGAGAGCGGGCGATTTTACGATATCAGCGAGCTGGGAGCCGCCGTTACGAAAGGTGTGGCGGCAGAACCGTGGCCCGGCAACGATACGCCCCGGATCGCGGAGACTTACGGTGGCATGTTGAATTCTGTCGGCCTTCAGAATCCCGGAGCGGCCGCATATAGGGAAGAGGAACTGCCGTTTCTTTCTCGGTTCGATACGAAAATCATCACAAATATCGCGGGACACAGTATAGACGAATACTGCGAAGCGGTGCGGATGCTCAACGACTGTCCGGAAATCTCCATGTTTGAGATCAATATTTCTTGTCCCAACGTCAGCGAAGGCGGCATCGCTTTCGGAACGGATCCCGCCATGGCGGCGCACGTCACGGAGGAAGTGAAGAAGATATCGAAGAAGCCGGTGATGATCAAACTGACGCCAAATGTCACGGATATCGTTGAAATCGCCAGGGCTGTGGAAGCCGGAGGAGCGGACGCCGTCTCTCTCATCAATACGCTTCTGGGAATGCGCATCGATCTGAAAAAGAGGAAGGCCGTACTGGCGAGAAAGGTCGGCGGTTTTTCCGGGCCTGCCGTAAAGCCGGTGGCGCTGCGCATGGTATGGCAGACAGCCGGCGCTGTCAGCATACCGGTGCTGGGCATGGGAGGAATTTTTACAGGTGAAGATGCGGCTGAATTTCTGGCGGCGGGCGCCACTGCTGTATCTGTGGGTACTGCAGCTCTGGCTGATCCCACGGCACCGGTGCGCATCAAGTCCGAGCTGCTGGAATATATGCGAGAAAACGGATTTTCCAGCATCGCAGAGCTGAAGCGGGCATTCGACATCTGAGATGAAATTTTGCCGGAAATCGCTTCTTTCCGCATTCCGGCGACATAAAAAATTGTTAATGAAATAATAGAATCAGGAGCAGACGATGAGTTATAAAGAGAATTTTATCAAGTTTATGGTACAGTCGGGAGTGTTAACTTTCGGCGATTTTGTCACGAAAAGCGGAAGAAATACGCCGTATTTTATCAATACGGGCAATTATCGTACGGGAGCTCAGGCGCAGAAACTGGGACAGTATTACGCTTCCTGCATCGCAGCAAATATGGGGGAAAATGGAATTTCTGAGGAGACAAATGTGCTCTTCGGACCGGCATATAAAGGAATTCCTCTTGCTGTTTCCACGTCTATCGCCCTTTATGCGGAATACAGACGCGAATTCAATTATTGTTTCAACCGGAAAGAGAAGAAAGACCACGGTGAAGGCGGAAATATGGTGGGGCATAAACTTCAGGCAGGAGACCGCGTGCTCATCACAGAAGATGTGATCACCGCAGGCACCGCTGTCCGTGAGACGCTGCCGTTGCTTCTGGGTGTGGAAGGCGTGAAAGTCGAGGGACTCATCGTCTCCGTAGACAGGATGGAACGCGGCAAAGGGGAAAAAACAGCTATACAGGAGCTTTACGATGATTTCGGAATCCGCACGTATCCTATCGTCACCGTAAGAGAAGTCATCGATACTCTGCACAACGTGGAGATCGACGGAAAAATCGTGATAGATGACGATACGAGAGAAAAGATGGAAAAGTATCTCGAGAAATACTGTGTGAAGTAATATGAATGCGGGCGAGATGACGGCGATCGTCTATCTGATCTGGAATCTGGTGAATTTCAGTCTCATGGGCATCGATAAGTTTAAAGCAAAGCATGATCTCTGGAGAATCCCGGAAAGCACGCTTCTGGGAGGTGCATTTCTAATGGGTGCAGTGGGAAGTATTCTAGGTTCCAGAGTTTTCCACCACAAGACACAGAAGAAAAAGTTTCAGATCGGTCTGCCGGCGGCGCTTCTTTTCAATATCGCCGTGACGGTGGCCGTCAGGTATTTTTTATTTTAAGTATTTTCGTTTTGACGATATAAGATGAATCTGCAGAGGAGCGCCGGCCTGTCCGCCGGCGCTCCTGCTATTTTCCGGATCATCTGCAGCCGGGAAAATGACGGAAAATCTGAAAATGAAAGGAATTTCTGAGTTGATTTCTCTGAAATATAAAAAGATTTCCGGAACGTCCATATTTTGATAGATGACGTCAGGGGTGCGGCGGGTGTAATATATATGCATGCCGAGGCATAATTTCTCAGGTCTGGCCAGACCCGCAAGTTGAAACAGAAAAAGGAAAACGAACAGGAGGTTCAGATGAATTTCAGAAAAATCTGCAGAAGAATGATCGCTGTTGCGGGAATCCTGGCTGTGACTGTGCTGCCGCAGGCCGTATCTGCGGCGGAATGCACGCAGATGCAGTACAGCTGCGGAACAGATCAGACCGTGTATTTTATGCATTGGAGCGGCTGGCACTGCGGGCCGGCGGGAGATGAAGTGGTCGGTGAAGACGGGACGGGTGACGGAAACGAGACGGATGACAACAATTCTGATTACGGACAGCAGGTCATCGATCTGGTAAATCAGCAGCGTTCGGCACGGGGTCTGGCGGAGCTTTCCGGCGATCCGGAACTGACAAGACTGGCTCAGCTGAAAGCGGAAGATATGGCGGAAAACGGTTATTTTTCTCATCAGTCTCCGACGTATGGGTCCGCTTTCGACATGATGCAGGCGGCAGGCATATCCTATCGGAGCGCGGGTGAGAATATCGCCAGAGGACAGAGCACGCCGGAAGCAGTGATGAATTCCTGGATGAATTCTGCCGGACACAGGGAGAATATTCTCAGCACGTCTTACACGTCCATAGGAATAGGATGCGCTGCGGACAGCAGCGGCAGACTCTGCTGGGTACAGCTTTTCAAAGGCTGAAGATGCACTGGCTTTAACATCCCTTACACGTCCTGTTGCGCAGTCGGAGTGCCGGGGAACATACAGGCGTTGTCTGACGAAATAACGTGTAAAAAGCATTGACTAACTTAAATAATCTGAGATATAGTGGGTATATAAGATGAGCGTGAGAGAAAATCTGCGGAAGTTTTCAATTTTCGCAGGTTTTCTGCATATTCTGAGAAAAAATGGAAGAAAGAAACAGAAAAATGATGTGAAGGGGATGTAATTATGACAAATATTATAAATAAAGAAGCGGATTCAGATAAATCCGTGATGATACGCGTTTCGAAGATCAGTGTGGCAGCCAACATTTTTCTGTCGGCTTTCAAACTCATGGCAGGAATTGTGGGGCATTCCGGTGCGATGATCGCTGATGCGGTCCATTCTCTTTCCGACGTGGCGGGATCGGGACTCGTCATTCTGGGAGCACATCTTTCCAGCCGCGAATCCGACAGAGAGCATCAGTACGGTCATGAGAGACTGGAGTGTGTCGTATCTCTGATACTGGCAAATGTACTTCTTCTGGTGGCGGTGGGCATCGGACTGGAAGGAGTGCGCGGGATTCTCAATCCGGAAGATGCGGTCATTCCGGGAATGCTGGCTCTCGTAGCGGCAGTGATATCCATCGTATCAAAAGAGGCGCTGTACTGGTATACGCGTGCAGCGGCAAAGCGCATCGATTCGGTATCCCTGATGGCGGAAGCATGGCATCACCGGTCCGACGCCATCTCTTCCGTGGGAAGCTTTATCGGTATCTTCGGCGCCATGCTGGGAGTTCCGGTGCTTCAGCCGGCTGTTTGTATTCTTATCGCGGTCCTGATTTTTAAAGTCGGCATCGATATTTACCGTGAAACGATGAATAAGCTTATCGACAAATCGTGCGATGAAGAGACGGCGGAGAAGATCAGAGAGACGATTCTGATGCAGGACGGCGTCATCGCTCTGGATGAGATCAAGACACGTCTCTTTGGCTCGAAGATTTATGTGGATATCGAGATTGCCTGTGATGGGAAGCAGTCGCTGTATGATGCTCATAAAATCGCCGAAAACGTCCACCGACGGGTGGAAAATCTCCTGCCGGGCAGAATAAAGCACTGCACCGTTCACGTAAATCCGAGATAAGAGGTGCAGAGATTACGAAAGATTTTTCTTTCAACAGGCCGATGTCAGCGCTGCTGCGGAATGTTCCGCGGCAGCGTTTTCTTTTTTGTGTCCGCTGATATATAATAGTATCAACATCGAATAATATATCTGTACCGGATTTAGGGCTGACGGAGACGGGAGCGGCTGCGACAGCTTGGGTTCACATTTATATAAAAGGAGACGGATTATGGCAAAATTTGATATCGCACTCTGTCAGCACAGAGTCCGGGATTCCATAGAGGAAAATCTGAAAGCGGCGGCGAAGTCTGTCGGTCAGGCTGCGAAGAAAGGGGCGGATATCGTCGTTCTGCCGGAGATGTTTATCTGTCATTTTATTCCGCTGCAGATGCGCGCCTGCGCGCAGACGATATCGGGAAGTGTGGTGAAAACTCTGTCAGAGACGGCGGCAGCGCATCGTGTCTGGCTGGTAGGAGGTTCGTTTCCGGAACTGGACGATTCCGAATTTTCCGGAGGAAGAGAGTCGCTGCTGTACAACACGTGTCCCGTCTTTGCACCGGATGGAACGCTGGCGGGAACTTACCGGAAGCGTTTCCTTTTCGATGTCGACATTCCGGGAAAAGTGCGATCCTGCGAGTCGGTGGTTTTTACGCCGGGAGACAGGTCTTTGACGGTGGATGCCGGATTTGTGAAATTCGGGGTGGCGCTCTGCTTCGACATCAGATTTCCACAGCTTTTTATCGAAATGGCAAAGGACGGAGCGGAGATCATTTTCGTACCCGCCGCATTTTCTTCGCGAACCGGTCCGGACCACTGGGAGCTGCTGAACAGAGCACGGGCGCTAGACGCGCAGGTTTTTGTGGCAGGTACCGATATCGCCGCCAATGAAGAGGCTCCTTTCCCGGGACACGGATATTCCTGCGTGACGGATCCTTGGGGGCGCATCGTGGCCAGAGCGGGAGAAGGAGAGGAAATCCTCATCGCTTCCATAGATACCGACCGGGTTACAGAGACGAGGCAGGGACTCGTGGTTCTCCCGCATCAGCCCTCTGTGCCGACGGGAAACACCGGAGCGCGGAACGGCGGAAGCGTCCTGTGATAGGCCCCTGAAAAATATTTGCAGCAGAGAAAGAGAAGGGAAAAAGATGAGGTTCGCATCGATATGGCTTTTTTACCTGTAACGAAAAAAGAGATGGAGCAGCTGGGCTGGGATGCTCCTGACTTTGTGATGGTGACGGGGGACGCATACGTGGATCATCCTTCTTTCGGTCATGCCATTATAAGCAGAGTCCTCGAGAGCCGGGGATACCGCGTCGCTGTGCTGTCTCAGCCTGACTGGCGCAGTGTGGATGATTTCCGGCGCTTCGGAAGACCGAAACTGGGATTCCTGGTAAATTCGGGGAATGTGGATTCTATGGTCAATCATTACTCCGTCTTCCGTCACAGAAGAAAAAACGATCAGTATTCACCCGGAGGAAAGAGCGGAAGACGCCCCGACCGGGCGGTTATCGTATACTGCAACAAGATAAGGGAAGCATATGGAACCGACGTTCCCGTAATCATTGGGGGCATCGAAGCCAGCCTGCGCCGCCTGGGCCATTATGATTACTGGGACGACCGGGTGAGAAATTCTATTTTGCTGGATTCCCAGGCGGATCTGCTGATCTATGGCATGGGCGAACGCCCTGTGACGGAAATCGCTGAAGCGCTCAGTTCGGGGATAGAAGTGAAAGACATCACCTGGATCCGGGGAACGGTTTACAGAGAGAAAAATCCGGATTTTGAAGCGGAAAACTCATGGGATGATGATCTTGTAATGCTTCCTTCTTTTGAGGAGATCTGCCGGTTTAAGGAAGCTTACGCTGAGAGCTTTCTGATCCAGTACAGAAATACGGATTCTGTGACGGCAAAACGTCTGGCGGAGTATTACGGAAAAAATCTCTACGTCGTTCAGAACCCTCCGGCAGAGCCTCTGACGGAAACCGAACTGGACGACGTCTACGAGCTGCCGTATGAGAGAGCATATCATCCGTCCTACGTCAAAGAAGGAGGTGTTCCGGCACTGAGAGAAGTGCAGTTCAGTCTCACATCTGTCCGGGGATGTTTCGGCGGATGCAGTTTCTGCGCTCTCACTTTTCATCAGGGAAGGCGGATTCAGAGCAGGAGCAGGGAATCTCTGCTGAGAGAAGCAGAGATCCTCATCCGGGACCCAGAATTCAAAGGATATATTCACGACGTGGGCGGGCCTACTGCGAATTTCCGGAAGCCTGCCTGCGAAAAACAACTGACCCGCGGTGTCTGCACTGACAGAGACTGTCTCTATCCGAAGGTCTGTCCTGCCATAAAAGCGGATCATTCCGAATACATTGGGATTCTGCGGGCTCTGCGCAGTCTGCCCGGAGTGAAGAAAGTCTTCATCCGGTCGGGCATCCGTTTCGACTACATGCTGGCGGACAGCAGCGGCGCTTTTCTGGAAGAACTGTGCGCGCATCACGTCAGCGGAACGCTGAAGGTGGCGCCGGAGCATATCTCGGACAACGTGCTGCGGCGCATGCACAAACCGGGGCGCCGGGTGTTCGAGACTTTCTGCAGAAAGTATGAGGCAGAAAACAGACGCATCGGTAAAAAGCAATATATGATTCCGTATTTTATTTCTTCCCATCCAGGATCTACTCTGGAGGATGCCTGTGAATTGTCCGTGTTTCTGAAAAAAAATGGATTCGTGCCGGATCAGGTCCAGGACTTTTATCCCACGCCGGGAACGCTTTCTACCTGTATGTTTTATACCGGGATCGATCCGGTGGCCGGCGAGCGGGTGTATATTCCTTCCGATCCGGAAGAGAAGAGGATGCAGAGAGCGATGCTACATTTCAATAAGCCGGAGAATGCGGCACTCGTCAGGAAGGCGCTCCGTCGCATCGGCAGGGAAGATCTCATCGGCTTCGGTCCGGAGGCTCTCGTCCGTCCGGAAGATGGCGTCGGGAGGAAAGGCGGAAAAAAAGAGGAATACAAGAGAGAAGGCTCTGTCCGGAAAAGTGCTGGGAAGAGACAAAGAAGAGAACGGAAAGGCGGGAAGAGATGAGCATACTTTTTGAACTTCCCGAGATTCTGGAACGGGCTGAGAAAAAATGTGAAAACCTTCTGCAGAAAGCGGAGAAAGCAGCATTGCACTGTGCGCAGCAGGAGAACACATTTTTCGATAAAGACCCGGATTTTCCACCGAAGCGGGAAGAAAAGGACAGGTGCCAGGGATATTTTGCAATCTGTGACAATGCGGAATTTCTAGCACAAAAAATCGTTCGTGGTGGACTGAAATCCGCGATTGATCTGATTTACATCGATCCTCCTTTTTTTTCTCAGACGGAGCAGGGGACACGAATAGAAATCGAATCGCCGATATACGATGAAAAAGTTACTGGAAAGCTTTCAGCCTACAGTGATATCTGGCGGCACGATATGGGATCATATCTTGAGATGCTGGCACTGCGGTTGATGCTGATGAAAGAGACTCTGAAATCCACGGGCAGTATTTTCGTACATCTGGACTGGCATGCCGTCCACGCGGTAAAACTGATTATGGATGAGATTTTCGGCGAGAAAAATTTTGTAAATGAAATCATTTGGACTTATAAATCCGGAGGGGCTGCCAGACGTCATTATTCGCGCAAACACGATACGATTCTGTTCTACGGAAAGTCAGAACGGTATAAATTTTATCTTCAGAAAGAAAAATCATACAACAGAGGTCTGAAGCCGTATCGCTTTAAAGGTGTCGAGGAATTCCGGGATGAAATCGGATGGTATACGATGGTGAATCAGAAAGACGTGTGGCAGATCGATATGGTGGGCCGGAGTTCCGGAGAACGCCTGAATTATGCCACACAGAAGCCGGAAGCTTTGCTGAGCCGTATTATCGATGCGGTGACAGACGAAGGCGATCTTACCGCTGACTTTTTCTGTGGATCGGGAACACTGGCGGCGGTGGCGGCCAAAAAGGGAAGACGCTTTATCTGTACGGACATCAGCAGTCTTGCCGTAGCCAACGGGCTGAAACGTCCTCTGAAGGCGGGATGTCGATGCTGCCTCTCTCCTGGCAGTTCACACACGCAAAGACTCACGGTAGTGCGCAGGGGGGAAGAACTGGAACTGCTGCATTATGAGGCAGAGCTCAAAAATCTTCCCCTCCGCTTCCGGGATGAAAGACAGAAAATGCTGCTGCAGAGCATCGTAAAGGACGATTCTCTGTCTCTTATCGACTACTGGGGTACAGGAATTATGAAAAACGGAATATTCCGGTTTTCAGATGTCGTGTTCCGGAAAAAGGGGGGGTGGGCAGAAACTAGGATATTTCCGAAGGAAAAACACGAATCTGGAGGTGAATTTCTCATCTTTGCGGTGGATATCTTCGGAAATATCGTTTTCAGTCAACCGATCGAGTGATAAAATAGAAATGTATAGTCAGCGCGAGGTGAATTCATGTCGGAAAAGAAAAACAAAGATGCGGGCAGAATAAATCAGAAAATACCGGAGCAGGATGGTTTTCAAATGGCGGAGGACCGGATTCTGTGCTGTGACAAAGAGCCGCATTTCTTTTTTCAGGAAGATCCTGTACGGATTCTTTCCGTGCTGAAAGACGCTGCACAGTCAGGGGAACTCCCAGATGACAGTGTTAAGGCGGCTGTGCAGTACCGGTACCGAAAGTTGAGATTTATTCCTCCGGAAAAGATCAGAAGCGAACTGGCGCCGCTGCTCTGCGGAAAGTATGCCGCCGCTGTTCTGGATGAATATAGGGACGTTTTTGCCTGCATCATACCGGAACTTGCATTCATGTTTGATCTCGATCAGCGCAGTCCGTACCACAACAGGGACGTCTGGCACCATACATTGGCCGGGTTGGCGGATGTTCCTCCGGTTTTCACACTGAGGATGACCATGCTGCTTCACGATATCGCAAAGCCGGTGGTATTCATTCTGGACGACAATGGACGAGGTCGTTTCGTTGGACATCCTCAGAAAGGTGCGGAGATGGCATACCGCATTCTCCGGCGCATGGAATATCCGACAGATATGGTAAAGAAAATTGTCCGTCTCGTAAGGTATCACGATGTAAAATTCAAGAGACTGCCGGAGGATATTCTGCGGATACTGGCGGTTTTCGGCAGAGAAGGCTTTGAAGAACTGCTTGCGGTGAGACATGCGGATGCTGCCGGGAAATATGAAAAATACCTGACAGAAGCAGAACAAAAAAATGACGAATACCGGGCTTATGCCGATGCCATTGTGGCAGAAGAACGATACTTTGCGCCGGAAGATCTCGCTGTGGGGGAGGAGGAATTGAAACAGGCAGGTTTTACAGATGAGTTCTCACTCTGGTATGTGAGAGAGAGACTTCTGATGGATGCGGCGGAAAGAAAAATTAAAAACGAAAAGGCGGCGCTGATCCGCGCCGCGAAAGAGAGTGAGTAAGAGATGACAAATAGATGTCTGATAATTGCGGGAGCACCGGATTGCTTCTTTCCTTCTAATTTCAAAAAAGCAGATTTTATCATCGCCTGTGACGGCGGATATATTCATGCGATGAAGGCGGGAATCGTACCGGATCTTCTCGTAAGCGATTTTGATTCATTTAACGGAAACCTTAATCCTTCTATGGAAGTGATGCGCGCAGTGCCGGAGAAAGACGATACCGATACACTTCTGGCGTTGAAAGAAGCTTTGCACCGTGGATATGATGAAATCATGATTATCGGCGGCCTGGGAGGAAGAATGGATCATACGCTGGCCAATATTTCGCTGACTGCTTTTGCAGCAGAGCATGGAGCCATCTGTCATCTGATCGATGAACATCATCAGATTTTCGCCATTCACAATGACTCTATTCTGGTAAAGAGAGGATACTGGAAATGGATTTCTGTCTTTGCCGCTGACAGTGAAGTATGTGGTGTTACGCTGAGAGGCCTGAAGTACCCTCTTCAGAATGCTGTTCTGACGAATACTTTTCCCATCGGCGTCAGCAATGAATTCGAGGAAAATTCCGCTGTGGTGACAGCAGCCCAGGGGACGCTTCTCATCGTTTTGTCCGATCTCGACTGACATTTACTTGAAAAGGAGGTTTTCCTATGGTCGATTTTCATTCCCACGTATTGCATAATATCGATGACGGATCCCATAATGTGGAGGAATCCATCACCATGATGAAGATGAGTTATAGCCAGGGCGTGGATACGATGGTTTTTACTTCACATTTTCGGCTGGGTGAACATAAGATCGGAACATTTCTCAAAGAGCGCAGAGAACGCCTTGACGAAATCCGAGAAGCTCTCACTGACGAAGACAGAAAAATGATTCCGAAGGTAGTGCTGGGTGCCGAAGTCGAGTATATTCCCGGAATGAACACCTGGGATTATCTTCCGGAACTCTGCATCAATGGAACGAATCACATTTTGACGGAGATGCCTTTTATTCCGTGGTCCGAGTCCGTGGTAAAGACGATTGACGATATCGCGCTGAATTCCGGCCTGGTGCCGATTCTGCCCCATATCGACAGATATTTCCATACCTTTACAAAAATGGAATATATCGAGCATTACTATGAAATGCCGGTAAAAATACAGATGAACGCGATCTATCTCAACAGCCCGAAGAATATTCCTTATTATGAGCCGCTGTTCAAAGAAAAGAAGATTCATCTGCTTGGTTCCGATTGTCACAGCTGCGAATGGAGACCGCCTGATTTGGGAAGCGCTAAAAAGGAACTCATCCGCGTCTGCGGACAGGAGGCATTCGATTTTACTGATGCCAATGCCAGAGAAATTCTGAAAGACGCGGTTTATGAAGAAATGTAGCGCAGCGTCCGCTTTCGGGAAAATACCCGGGACAGGTGGGGATGGCTGCGAAATATAAAAAGCTTTAATTTATAGAACGATCATTTGAAAGGGAAGGGATTATGACCGAAAAACAGAAAAAAACAACTTATCAGCAGAAGAGAAAGCGTATGATCACGATCACTGCGGTCGTCGTTCTCGTCGTCTTTCTCGGTTATACGATTCTCGGTTCGCTTCTCACAGCCGTGTATGCGGGAGAAAGAAGCGCGCAGGATGAGATGCGGGGGATCTGGGTATCCACTGTTTACTCTCTGGATTACCCGGAATCTGCGACGGTGGACGATGAGGAACTGCGCCGGCAGGCGGACGAAATCCTCGACAGTTCTAAAGCCATGGGCATGAATGCAGTTTTTCTGCAGGTGCGTCCATCAGCCGACGCTTTTTATGAATCGGATTACTATCCCTGGAGCCGGTATCTTTCCGGTACACAGGGACTGGCACCGGAAAACGGCTTCGATCCTCTGAAATACTGGGTGGAAGCGGCTCACGAGAGAGGAATGGAACTCCACGCCTGGATCAATCCGTACCGCGTGACGAGGAGCGGTGAATCGGAATACCAGGCGCTGTCTGCCGACAATCCTGCCAGACAGCACCCGGAATGGCTGATAAAATATGACGGCAATTACTACTTCGATCCTGCTCTGCCGGAAGTGAGGCGCTTGGTCACGGACGGTGCTCTGGAGATTGTAAATAATTATGATGTGGACGGAATACATTTGGACGATTACTTCTATCCGGGACAGGATTTTGCGGATCAGGCATCGTACGAAAAATACGGAAGCGGCTTCAGCGATATCGGTGATTTTCGGAGAGACAATGTAAATCAGCTGATACGGATGCTGGACGAAGAACTCCACGCAGCCGACAGCGACCTCTCTTTCGGGGTAAGCCCTTCCGGTATCTGGGCGAATAAATCCACTCTGCCGGAAGGCAGCGACACCGCCGGAACAGAATCTTACAGCAGATATTACGCCGACAGCGTTTACTGGGCCGAAGCCGGCATCGTAGATTATCTCGCACCGCAGATTTACTGGAATATCGGTTACAGCATCGCGGATTATCAGATCCTGGCAAACTGGTGGAGCGATATGCTGGAAGGAACCGTTGTAAAACTCTACATCGGAATGGCAGATTACAAGGCGGCGGAAGCGGCCGGCGATCCGTCCAGCGCATGGTACGGCACGGCGGAACTGGAACGCCAGATGAATCTCAATCGCAGCATCAGCGGCATCAGCGGGGAAATACACTTCCGCTATCGTCTCATTGAGAGCGATGCTCAGATTTCCTCTTTTCTGAGGGATTATTACGGTGAGGAGCCGTCGGAGGATCCGTCAGAAGAGCCGGGCGAAAATCCGGATGATAATCCGGCCGGCGATCCGGAGGAAGGACAGCAGGGAGAAAATGAATTTTCGGATGTTTCCGCGGACAGCTGGTATTATAATGCTGTTTCCTATGTCACTTCCGAAGGATTGATGAAGGGAACTTCGGAAGACCTGTTTTCACCGGGGCAGAAACTGAGCCGCGCTATGACGGTTACGATTCTCCACCGCCTGGCAGGTACGCCTTCCGCCGGCACAGCGGCTTCATTCGCCGATGTGGAATCCGGCTCTTGGTATGATGAAGCTGTAGCCTGGGCGGCGGAACACGGTATCGTGACGGGATACGATGCCACTCATTTCGGCCCTGAGGACTATATCACGAGAGAACAGATGGCCGCGATCTTCTGCCGCTATGCGGAAGACGCCGGTATGGATACGGCTGCCGGCGGATCGTCGATCGATCTAGCAGCTGTCTTTACGGATGGAAGCGAAGTGAGTCCTTACGCGCAGGCCTCCGTTAAATGGGCGGTGGACAGCGGTCTGATCAGCGGCCGCGATGACGGAACTCTTGATCCGAAAGGGACGGCTTCCCGTGCAGAAGCAGCGCAGATTCTCCAGAATTTTTGTGAAAAGATTTTAAAATAATATTGTGAGAGCGGTGTGGAAGGCTGCCGACAGACCGGCAGCTTTCCCGCTGTTTTTTCTTTCGCCTGCATTTTGTGCGGGCTTTTTTTATTTTCGGTTGACAAATGGGGGACCTATATGTATTATTGTATTAGAAACGCAGTACAATAATACAGTGATACAGATTTTGTTCCGTCGCTGGCGAGAAGCCATCTGCTTTCACGGAAGAGAACAGGGGGTAAAATGGAGTGGAAATTTGACAAACAGAAACCCATTTACGCGCAGATCGTCGATGTGATACGTTTGCGGATTATCACCGGAAGATATGAACCGGGCAGTCGTCTGCCATCTGTGCGTGAATTGGCGGGGGAAGCTTCTGTAAATCCTAATACGATGCAGAAAGCACTTACAGAATTAGAGAGATCGGGACTGATCTATACCGTGCGTACCAGCGGACGTTTTATCACGGAAGACGATCAGAAGATCATTTCGGAGCGCAGCAGACTGGCAGCGCAGCGGGTCGAAGAATTCCTGGGGCAGATGGAAAGCCTGGGAATCGGGCGCGACGAGGTGATTGAACTGATCCGTCGCGTGGAAGACGCCGGCGGTATCGTTTCTCGGGAGGAGAGAGGCTGATGGCCGTTGTCATCAGCAAGTTCTGAAAAAGGTTACTTGGTTAGAGGAGAAAAATTTATGATGAATGACAGCATTCTTTCCTGCCGGAATCTCAGTAAAAATTTCGGCTATTATTCCGCTCTGTCCGGTGTCAATATGGACATTCCCAGAGGCAGGATCGTCGGTCTTCTGGGGCCTAACGGGAGCGGCAAAACGACGTTTATGAAACTGGCAAACGGACTTCTCGTTCCGTCGGAAGGCGAAATAATCATCGGGGGACACCATCCGGGACCTGAGACGAAAAAAATCGTTTCTTTTCTTCCGGCCACAGAATATCTTCCGGGCTATATGACCGTCGAAAATCTTCTGAAGTTTTTCTGTGATTTCTTTGAAGATTTCAACCGCAGCAAAGCAGAAGACATGCTGCGGATGCTGGGCATAGATCCCAAATTGCGCCTGAAGACTCTGTCGAAAGGCACGAAGGAAAAGGTTCAGCTGATTCTTGCTATGAGTAGAGAGGCACAGCTGTACTTGTTGGATGAACCGATCGGCGGCGTGGACCCGGCGGCCAGAGATTATATACTCAGGACAATTATCAGCAATTATAGTGAAGAAGCCTCTGTCATCATCTCAACGCATCTGATCGCAGATGTGGAACAGGTGCTCGACGATGTGATTTTCATCCAGGACGGACAGATCACCATGTGCAGATCGGTGGATGATATCCGTGAAAAAGAAGGCAAATCGGTGGATGAATATTTCAGGGAGGTATTTAGATGTTAAGAAATCTCATAAAATACGAATTCAAAGCTACCGGCAGGATAATTGGTCTGCTCTGCGCGGCGCTCATCGTTATCGCCTGTATCAGCCGTCTGATTCTTGGACTGGGGAGCTACAATAATCACATGTTCGGAGGAGTCAATCCTTTTGTGGATATCATGGGTGCTCTTTCCGTGTTCCTATATGTCATGTTTATCTGTGCAGTTCTCGTCATCACTTTTGTAATCATCCTGCTGCGGTTCTACAAAAATCTGCTGCAGAATGAAGGTTATCTGATGAATATGCTTCCCGTAAAAAGCTGGCAGCATATCACGGCAAAACTGGTGGCTGCTGTGGTGTGGAGCTTTGTCAGTCTGCTGGCAGTTGTCGTGTCCGTACTCATCTTGTCTACTCTCGCCGTAGATTTCAGTGACATAACATTCAGCATGCTGCAGAAAGCGTGGAATGAGTTTGTGTATGGCTTGTCTGTGATGAATGTCAGTGGTGCTTATGTTCTCTTTATGACGATAATGATGCTTCTGGCGTCCACGGTGGCGTCGATCCTTCAGCTTTATGCTGCGATGGCCATCGGTCAGACGCAGAACCGGTACAAGATTATCAGCAGCTTTGCGGCTTATATCGCCATCAGTGTCGTATTCCAGATCATAGGTGTGATTATCACATCGGCCACCGGTACGGTTCTTCTGGACGGAGGGATGAACATGCTGATCAGCACGGCAGCTGCGACAGGATACGCGTTCAATGTAGGAATAACGCTAACGGTGATCTTCTGTCTGGCAAAATGTGTTATATTATTCTTTGTAACAAACTACTTCCTGAAAAATAAGCTGAACCTCGAATAGTACGGCAGCGGCCGCCTGCCGAAGGGGGACGGCAGCGTGCGGCACGAAAGGAAAAGAGATGTCAGCAATTATTCTGATCGCATGCATCATCGGCATGCTGCTGGGAGCGGGGCTTGTTCTGTTCTCGGCTGTTACAGCGAAAAAGGTTCCGCTGTATTTTACCGCTATTATGGCGGCAGTGGGGGTATTGTCAATTCTTTCTTCCGTTCTGATTTTCGCAGGGGCATTGATGAAGTTTTGAGAAGAAAGCGAGAGGGAATTGGAGGAAAGAAAAACAGAGGCGGGATCGTCAGATCTCACGCCTCTGCTCTTTTTTGTAAAAAACATGCCGACTATTGCTGGTTGATCATTTACGCTTGTGATTTATAGTATAAAATGTTGGATGCTATGCATAGACAGTGATGGTTTTGATAGAGTAAAAGTCGAGTATAAGAGTGTCCTCCGTATCGGCGATTTTCAGAATGATGTAATTTACGCCGACACCTACCAATATACCTTCTCTCGTCTCCAGGCCGCTGATACCCAGAAGCAGTTGAACAGAACAGAAATTACCGATCTGTGTTCTCAGGTAGCCGTTAAGGTACTGAATATTGTATACGTCAAGAACTTCGGTGTAACCTTCGGGGAGAAGACGATTCTCGGGAACCTGAACTACCCAGGAATTAGAATTTTGATTTTCAAAATATCCCACGCTAGGTCCCAGAGAATTGAGTCCCAGTACATCATCAAGCTGAGAAGCTTGAGAGTTCGTTTGAGATTCAGTGAACTGAGGCACGGTGGTTGAAGTGTGCTTTTCATTCATGATAATTCATCCTTTCTCATGTCTGATCATAGAAGATCGTCGGCGTATAAAAACAGTGATCTCCGATTCGATTATAGATTACGCCGACTTTTGTCGGGAAAAAACTGAGGCATGGACCGCCTTTCGGACTGTAAAAAAATAGAGAATTTCCTACGTCGGGAAATCGTCCTCCCTGGAGCGCCCAGTCGGCAATAGCATAATGTTCCTCTCCGGGAGTCATGTTATAAATATTCTGGGGATTATATACACCGTTCACCGTCTCCATCACACAGGTGAACTGGTTCGGCTGCAGTATGATGCTACGTACATCTCCGCCGTTGCTGACGCGTGCGAATTCGCCGGTGAGAGCGTTTGCTCTGTTCATGATTACCGTCGCAACAGCCATCATACCGTTCGTTCCTTCGCCGCCTGCCTCACATTGCAGAAGACGGGCGAAAAGTTCGCGGGTATCGTAAGCCATGCGTCATCTCCTCTCTGTGTTTTTCGTTCTATAATATGCGGCCGGGAGCCGTCATGTGACAAAGAGGCGAGAGAGGTTTTTCTTTATGCGTCGTTTCTATTATGATAAAATATGAAAACAGGATGAATTGCGGGGGAAAGTGCGGTGCAAACGTGCACCGCATTTAATCGTACGATAGGGAGGAAAAAGGGTATGAGTGATTCGAAAGATAAAAGAGAAATCGATTTTGCAGCGGATTTAGCGTCCTATCGTCCGGAGGAGGTTCCGGTGCTGACGCTGGAAGCCGAACCGGCAGAACTGCAGGCAGACGTTCCGAAAAAAAAGGCGGAAGATTCTGTCGTGCAGGTGCGTTTTACGCGGGAAGAACGAAAGGCGATCGACGAATTCAGAGAAAAGATCGATATCACAGATTCGAAGCAGATTCTGCAGTACGGGGCGGATGCGCAGCACAAGATAGCTTCTTTTTCCGAGATGGCGCTGAATAAAGTACGGACGAAAGATCTGGGTGAAGTGGGAGATATGATCGGAGATCTGATCGCGGAACTCAACGATTTCGATGCGGAGGAAGAAGAAAAAGGGTTTTTCGGCTTTTTCAGAAAAGCGAAAAGTAAAATAGAAATGCTGAAGACACGCTATGACAAGGCGGAGGTAAATGTGGACCGGATCGCTCAGATGCTGGAAGAACACCAGATCACGCTGACGAAAGATGTAGCGATGCTGGATCAGATGTATCAGATGAATCTCGGACATTATCGGAGGCTCTCGATGTATATTGCAGCGGGACAGGAAAAGCTGAAAGAAGTCAAAAATGTCGAAATCCCGGCGCTGGTCGCACAGGCAGAAGCTTCCGGACTTCCGGAAGATACACAGAGAGCAAACGATTATGCCGATGCTTGTAATCGGTTTGAAAAGAAAATCTACGATCTGGAACTGACCCGGGCGATTTCCATGCAGATGGCGCCGCAGATCCGTCTGGTGCAGAATAATAATACCACCATGGCGGAACGGATTCAGACGACGCTGGTCAATACGATTCCGCTCTGGAAGAGTCAGATGGTTCTGGCGCTGGGACTGGCTCATTCCGAACAGGCACTGCGCGCCCAGCGTGCCGTAAGCGATACGACAAACGAACTGCTTCGGAAAAATGCGGAGAAACTGAAGATGAGCACGGTCGAAACGGCCAGAGAATCGGAACGGGGCATAGTAGATATCGAGACGCTGCAGGCTACAAATAAATCTCTTATCGAAACGCTGGATGAAGTCCGGAAAATTCAGGCGGAAGGAGCGGATAAGAGAAAAGCTGCGGAAGCGGAACTCGTCAGAATCGAGGATGAACTGAAAAAAAAGCTTCTGGAGATCAGAGGATAGTCGGAATGAAAACTGCCCGGGCAGAGAAGATAGCCGCAGGCGGTATAATTCTGTAATGGGAAGAGGAATTTGAAATGAAGATAGTTATTATCGGCAGCGGCAAGCTGGGAAGAACTCTGGCAGAGCAGCTGATACAGGAAAATCATGATATCATTGTGGTGGATGAAAATGTATCAAAACTTCAGAATGTGGTGGATCGTCTGGATATCATGGGAATCAACGGAAACGGCGCGACGATTCCTGTGCTCAGAGAAGCAGGGGTAGACGATGCGGATCTCGTAATCGCCGCCACGGCGGAAGATGAACTGAATTTGCTGGCCTGTCTCATAGCGAAGCGTGTAGGTGCCAGGAATACGATCGCCAGGGTGAGAAATCCTGAATACATCGATGTCATGTCGCTGGTAAAACAGGATCTGGGGCTTAGCCTCTCAATCAATCCGGAACTGGCTTGTGCTCTTGAGATGTCGCGTGTCCTGAAATTCCCTTCCATGATTACCGTAGATACATTTGCGAAAGGCAGAGTGGAGATTCTCCAGTTTGAAATCCTGAAAGATTCTCCTCTTGCCGGCATGAAGCTGCGGGATATTTCAAAATTCAGAAAAAAAATTTTAGTCTGCGCTGTAGAACGCGATGACGGCGAAATATATATCCCTACCGGAGAGTTCCAGATTGAGGCCGGAGATCACGTAAGTATTGTAGGAGACAGTACGGATATTCCGAAATTTCTGTCGCAGATCGGCATGATTGAAGATAAAATTCAGAATATCATTATCGTGGGCGGGGGCAGAATCGGTTACTATCTGGCCAATCAGCTCATCGAATCTGATGTGAACGTCACATTAGTGGAAAACAATCTGACGCGCTGTCAGCAGCTGGCAGAACTCTTGCCAAAAGCCGAGATAATTTACGGAGACGGAACCGACCAGCAGCTGCTGGTGGAGATCGGAGCGGAGAGTGCTGATGCTTTTGCTGCCCTGACGGGCTTTGATGAAGAGAATATCATGATGAGTCTTTATGTCGGCAGTATGTCGAAAGCAAAGCGCATCACAAAAGTCACCCGGATTCCTTTTACGAAAGTTATCGCTCAACTTAACGTGGGAAGCGTCTTTTTTCCGGTCCTCATCGCGGCGGAAAACATCATACGGTATGTGAGAGCGATGCAGAATTCCTACGGTTCGAATGTGGAGACTCTGTGCAGAATCATAGATGGAAAGGCAGAAGCTCTGGAATTTTATGTAAATGAAAATTCGCATCTGGTGGATATTCCCCTGATGGATCTGGAACTGAAAAAAAATGTGCTGATCGGTACCATCAACAGAGAAGGGCAGATTATCATTCCGGGAGGATCTGATGTGATAAAGCCAAAAGATACGGTGATCGTCGTGACGACGATTCGGGGGCTGAATGCTCTGGAAGATATTCTGAGGTGACAGGTTTATGAATTATCGCACAGTCTTTCATAATTTAGGAAATATTCTCATCATCGAAAGCCTTTTCATGTTGCTCCCTGTGCTGGTGGCTGTCATTTACGGGGAAACCGCCGGATTTTCTTTTGCGGTGTCGGCGGGGGGGACTTTCCTGACCGGTCTGCTGCTGACCCGGATACGGTCGAATACCGAACGCCTGCGGGCAAGAGAAGGGTTTGTAATCGTAGGTCTGTCCTGGATCGTCATGAGTCTTGCAGGAGCCGTTCCGTTTCTCCTTTCCGGAGAAATTCCGGGGATTGCCGATGCACTTTTTGAAAGTGTTTCCGGATTTACGACTACAGGAGCCACAGTAGTAGGAAATGTACAGGAACTGAGCCATTGTGTGCTGTTCTGGAGGAGCCTCTCTCACTGGCTGGGCGGTATGGGAATTCTCGTTTTCATGCTGGCAATTCTGCCACTGAAAAGCGGAAATACTGTTCATCTTCTGCGGGCGGAAAGTTCCGGGCCATCTGTTTCAAAGATTATGCCGAGAATACAGCGATCAGCATCGGTATTATACCTTATTTATGTTGGTCTGACCGCAGCGGAAGCGATTCTTTTGAAGATAGGCGGAATGACGCTGTTCGACAGTCTGAACTACGCCATGTCTACGGCTGGAACCGGAGGATTCGGTGTCAACAGTGCCGGCGTAGGAATTTATGGCAGTGATTTTATAAATATCGTGGTAACGGTATTTATGTTCTTGTTTGGACTCAATTTTAACGTATATTTTCTGCTTCTTGCCGGCAAGCCGAAAGAAATTCTGCAAAAGAGCGAGGTGAAAGTCTATCTCCTTTTGATTTTTGCATCGATATCGACGATTTTCTTTTTTGTAAGAGGTTTTTATGATTCTGTCAAAGAGACTCTGATCAATACAGCGTTTACAGTAGGGGCATTTTTTACATCCACGGGATTCTGCCTTACGGACTTTGACGCGTGGCCTCTCTATCCTAAGGTCATACTGACACTGCTGATGATCATCGGGGCTTGCGCCGGTTCTACCTGCGGAAGTATGAAGATATCCAGGGTGATCATTCTCGTTAAGGTTGCCTATGCAAATCTGCGTCGTCTGGTCAGTCCCAGAAGCGTCAAGAGTATAAAAATGGATGGAAAACGAATTGAATCAGAGACGATAGCGGATGTCAATGCATTTGTGACGCTTTATATTTTTATTATGATTATATCTGTCATCCTCGTTTCTCTCGATGGACAGAATATCACGACTACCGGCTCTGCCGTGGTTTCCACATTAAATAATATCGGTATCGGATTCGATGGTGTTGGAGCTTCTGGCAATTTTTCGATTTTTTCGTCTTTTTCCAAACTGGTGATGTGCTTTGATATGTTGGCGGGACGTCTGGAAATTTTTCCGCTGATCATACTTCTGATGCCGCGTACCTGGCGCCGCCAGTAGATGTATTGCTGAGGCTTATCATAAAAAATGTACTTCTGAAGGGAGTGCAGGAAAAATGAAAAAGGAAGGGCTCATCGTGTGAAGTCCTTCCTTTTTGCTTTTCATACCGGTGTCGTTTAACTGAGTTCCATCTGTTTCGCGATGAAGGCCGCACCTACCTGTGCAGTCTTCAGCTCCGTATCTCCCATGACGCTGTCAGAAGATACCAGTATGACAGAACCGATGAGATCCCCTTGGGAGATGATAGGCACGACGATCTGAGAACGGCAGCTTTCAGAATAGCCGTCATCGCCGGTTATCCGGCAGACGTCGCTGCCTTCTGTGATGAGAATACTGTTCTTTTCTTCCAGAAGGCCGGCCAAACGGTCACTGATCTGTTTTTCCAAAAGATCGCGGACGGCGCCGCCGGATACTGCGACGACTTGGTCGCGATCAGTGATGACAGCGGTGCTGCCGAGAATCCGACCGGCAGATTCTGCAAATTCTTCCGCTATGTCCGATATATCGCCGATAGGCGAATACTTTTTCAGAATCACAGTACCTTCTCTGTCGGTGAAAATCTCCATAGGATCACCGTCTCTGAGCCGCAGCGTGCGGCGTATTTCCTTCGGAATGACGACTCTGCCGAGATCATCGATGCGCCGGACGATTCCCGTTGCTTTCATAATACAAATTCCTCCTGCATAAGCAAATTCAAGACAGTATGTCTGTGCTGATAGTATCTGCCGTTTCATGGAATCTATTCATATCGAACTGCTTTTCTTGCATTTTAAGTCACGTGTGGTAAAATTACGTGAAAAGGAGCGGAAAAATTATGTTATTTAAAAATATTACCATTCTCGATGAGAATTATGAAATCAGAGAAAACAGATATGTCGGTACGGAAGACGACAGGATCGCATATATCGGTACCGAGATGCCGGAAACGGATTTCGGGGAAATTTATGACGGAAAGGACAGACTTCTGATGCCGGCATTTTATAATGCCCATGCCCACAGTCCCATGATGCTGATGCGGGGCTACGGAGAAAATCTCACTCTTCAGGACTGGCTCAATACGAGAATCTTTCCTTTTGAGGACAAATTGACTTCCAGAGCCGTATATTATGCTACGCTGTTGGCGATGGCGGAATCTCTGCGGTTCGGTATCGTGTCGTCCAGCGATATGTATTACTTCTGTGATGATATGGTACGCGCTGTGGAAGAAAGCGGAGCAAAAGCGAACATTTCGAGGAGCATTACGTCTTTTGCCGAGGGGTCCGTCAAAAATAATGACAGTTACAGAGAAGCGGAAGCGCTGATCCGGGATATACACGGCGCCGCAGATGGTAGAATTCTTGCGGATGCCAGCATTCATGCCGAATATACGAATACCGTGACCAGCATGGCAGAGGTGGCAGATCTGGCGAAAAAATACGGAGTCAACATGCATGTCCACATTTCAGAGACGAAGCAGGAACATGAAGAATGCAAAGCGCGCCACGGCGGAAAGACGCCGGCACAGCTTCTTGAAAGTCTCGGGGCTTTCGATACTCCGGCTACGGCAGCTCACTGTGTCTGGGCGGAGGAAGATGATATGGAAATCTTCCGGAAAAAAGGCGTGACGGTAGCTACCTGTCCTGTCAGCAATCTGAAGCTGGCCAGCGGCGTGTGCAATATACCTGCACTGATGAAAAGGGGAATAAATGTGGCGATCGGCACGGATAGTGTTGCCAGCAACAACAGTCTCAATTTTATTGAAGAAATGAAGTTTTTTGCACTTCTCAACAAAGAGAGGCGGAACGATCCCACACTAATCACTCCGAAAGAGACACTGAAAGCTGCGTCGAGAGCAGGAGCACTGTCCCAGGGGAGAAAAGACTGCGGTCTCCTTTCGGAAGGTATGAAGGCAGATCTGACCGTGCTGGATATCGGTCAGCCTCATATGAAACCGGTTCACGATCTGGCCAACAATGTGGTCTATTCGGCATCGGGAAGCGATATCGTACTGACTATGGCGGACGGAAAAGTGCTGTACCGCGATGGTCAGTTCCTGACAATCGACATAGAAAAAGCGGTATCCGAGACGGAAAAGGCCTGCGGAGAAATCCTTCGTCAGCTGTAGACTCAGAATAAAAACGGAAAATATATATGGCAAAAAAATCATTTTTCAAAGGAGCGGTTATCCTCGGCGTCGCAGGAATCATCGTGAAGATTTTCGGCGCCTTTTTCCGGATTCCGCTGGCAAACATTATCGGAGACACCGGGATGGGGTACTATCAGACGGCTTATCCCGTCTATGTCCTGCTTCTGACTCTGTCGACCGCGGGGATTCCTACGGCTATCGCACGCCTGGTGTCGGAGCGTACGACAGAGGGCAATCACAGAGAAGCGTACCGAATTTTCACTGTATCTTTCCGGCTTCTCTTGGGACTGGGTATCGTCACCAGCCTGATTCTCTTTTTCGGGGCACCTTATATCGTTCAGTATATTATGAAAGGAGAAACGGAAGCGGTCTATTCCATGCGTTCCATTGCACCGGCTCTGCTGTTCGTGCCGATCATGGCAGCTTTTCGCGGATATTTTCAGGGAAAACAGGATATGGCCCCTACCGCATCTTCTCAGGTAGTTGAACAGGCTTTCCGGGTGGCTTTCGGTCTCTCTGCAGCCGTTCTGCTTCTGCCGCTCGGAGTACAGTTTGCGGCCGCCGGAGCATCGGCAGGAGCGGCCATCGGAGGCCTTTTCGGTCTTTTAGGTATTTTCATCATTTTTCTGAGAAAACGGAGCGGAATAAAAGAAGAGTGCAGAAATTCCGCGGAA
>JAHZHA010000011.1 GCA_019420525.1 Bacillota bacterium | reverse complement strand
TCTTCCACATCGTAACCGCTGAATTCGGCGTATTCACGGACGACTTCTCTGATGTTTGCTTCGTCGTCTACAATCAAAAGCTTTGACATAATCCAAAGCACCGTCCTTTCTGTTATTGTTTCATTATAATATATCACGATTGTGAAGATCGTGTGAGAAAAAAATGACCGCTTCAGAAAAACAAAATAAGAAAACTTACGGAAAAACTGAAAAATAATATTGACATATTATATTCGATAAAGTATCATATATAGTTTATTTATTGACAATTACATTCTGCTGTTATATACTTTATAACAGCAGGAGGGACAGATATGTTTACTATTGGCGACAAAGTCGCGTATCCTATGCACGGAGCCGGAGTCATAGAGGGGATCGAAGAACAGACGATTCTCGGTGAACCGAGAAGTTATTATGTGCTTCGTCTGTCTCACAGCGACATGAAAGTGATGGTACCGGTAGACACCTCCGGAAAGGTAGGAGTACGCTACATCGTAGAACCGGAAGATCTGACAGAAGTGGCAGAAATACTGCAAGCGGAGTCCACGCCGATGTCCGGCAACTGGAATAAGAGAAACCGCGACAATATGGAAAAGCTGAAGACTGGTGATCTCAGAGAAATCGCAGAAGTCGTAAGGAATCTCCTTCGCGCCGATTACCGAAAGAAGCTCTCTACTGGCGAAAAGAAGATGCTCACCAATGCAAGACAGCTGCTACTTAGCGAAATCGTTCTTGCAAAAGGCATTTCTGCGGACAGCGCCGACAAATTTATCGAAGATACCGTCATGCACGGCGATGTTTGACAAAAAATACCGATTTTTATTCAGGCTGCGGATTGTTTCAATCGGCAGCTTGTTATATTATAAAAACTGTATACTCTGATAAGAGTTATATCTGAAATTTTGAAGAAAGGAGGAAAGAGATTGTTTAAAAGATTATTCAGATGGATTTTCACCCTTCTGGGCATGATCTGCGGAGCCGGAATTTTTTTTCTTGCAGCTTATTTACTAAGGCTGATCCCTGCGATGCCGGAGATTTCTGAAACGTGGTCATTTGTTCTCGGCGTTATATGCATAGCAGCAACCGGACTCATTTTCTTTATCATAGCTCCGCATGTGCAGAAAGGCAGCGAAAAATTTGCGCAGGAACTCGATGTGAGCTTACGGAAAGTACCTCTGTATGAACTGATCTGCGGAACGATCGGGCTGGTACTCGGACTTCTGATCGCTTTCCTGATCAGCGCACTGTGGGATACGTTGAATGTGCCTGTCCTAGGCACCGTTCTTTCGATTCTCGTCTACATATTTTTCGGATATACAGGAATATATATCGCCCGGAAAAAATCAAAGGATATCGCGGTGGGCCTCCGCCAGATGACTGCGGCAAAAGGGACGCGTACCGCCGGAAGAAATAAGACAGCGCGCCAGTATCAGACAGCTCCGAAGATTCTCGATACCAGCGTCATTATCGACGGAAGAATTGCGGATATCATGAAGACCGGCTTCATTGAAGGAAGGATTGTCATACCGGAATTCGTCCTGGTGGAACTGCGTCATATCGCGGATTCCTCTGATTCGCTGAAGCGCAACCGGGGTCGGAGAGGTCTTGATATTCTCAACAAGATTCAGAACCAGTATGGTGTGGAGATCTATAATACCGATTCGGAGAGATCTCTGAACGATATTCCGGAAGTGGATGCAAAGCTTCTTCAGCTGGCGCTGAATATGAACGGAAAGGTGGTCACTAACGATTATAATCTGAATAAGGTGGCTTCCATCAAAGGCGTTTCCGTGCTGAATATCAATGAATTGGCCAATACGCTGAAACCCGTCGTTCTGCCGGGAGAAGAGATGGTTCTTACGCCGGTAAGGGAAGGCAAAGAAAACAGCCAGGCTCTGGCCTATTTGGATGACGGCACGATGATCGTCGTCGAAGGCGGCAAACGCTATATCGGAAGAGAAATCACTACGGTGGTAACCAGTGTGCTTCAGACTTCGGCAGGCCGCATGATCTTTGCCAAGCCGAAGCATTGAAATAAGCTGAAAATTAGAAAGACTGCTTTCAGGAGAGCGGATCTGATGAGGTTCGCTGCACGCCTGAACGGTCGATTTTTGCAGGTGGGATTTGAATGTATAAGGATAAGAAAGTAAGTGTGATTATTGCAGCTGCCGGTTCATCCGCACGGATGGGCGGCATCAACAAGCAGTATCTTGAAGTGGGAGGAATGCCGGTTCTTGCGAGATCGGCAAAAGCTTTTGAAAAAAATGCCTATACCGATGAAATCATCATAGCTGTCCGCGCCGGAGATGAAGACAACTGTATGCAGTCCGTGGTAAACCGGTACAGCATGCGCAAAGTCAGAGCCGTCGTGGCGGGGGGCTCGGAACGCTGTGATTCCGTGAAGAAAGCTCTCGATGCCGTGTCGGAAGACTGCGGAATCGTTCTGGTACACGACGGAGCGCGTCCTTTTGTTACACAGCGCCTGATTCACGATGTCATCGACGTTGCAGACCGCTGTGATGCGGCAGTTCCGTGCGTCAGCGTAAAAGACACCATAAAGATCGTCGAAAACGGAACTGTTACAGAAACGCCGGACCGATCGAATCTGAGAGCGGTTCAGACACCACAGGGATTTTCGGCAGGGTTGCTGAGGGAAGCGTATGAGAAGGCGTTCAGCGAGCAGGATCTGAAAGTGACGGATGACGCTTCCGTAGTGGAGGCTTTCGGCCATGAGGTGACCGTGGTGGAAAGCGATGAAGGAAATATCAAGATTACTACGCCGGAAGATCTGAAAGCGGCAGAGGCTCTTGCCAGAGAAATAGTGGGTTCTTCCGATCAACGCGAATTCGAACAGGAACGCCAGATCAAGCCGGCGGTTCATCCGGCAGGGCTCTTCCCTTCCGTTGGAATCGGATATGATGTTCACGCTTTTAAAGAAGGACGGAAGCTCTGGCTGGGCGGGGTGGAAATCCCTTATGAAAAAGGACTTGACGGACATTCTGACGCGGATGTCCTGATCCATGCCGTGATCGATGCGCTGCTGGGCGCGGCATGCCTGGGGAATATAGGGATTCATTTTCCGGATCACGATCCGCAGTTTAAAGATATCAGCAGTCTCGTGCTGCTGGCAAAGACACGACTTCTTTTGGCGGAAAAGGGATGGCGCATTGTAAATATCGATGCCGTCGTCATCGCTCAGGAGCCGAGGATCGCTTCTTATGTACTGAGGATGCGGGAAAAAATGTCCGAAGCACTGAGAATACCGGCTTCGCAGATTAACATTAAAGGCACGACTACAGAAGGTCTCGGCTTTGCCGGCAGGAAAGAAGGCATCGCTGCCCAGGCTGTGGTGAGCATCGTGCAGTAGCGGCGGGCAGATCGCCGGATATCTCCGCTGACAGAGGCGGAAAAGATCGATTATTTAGGAGGAAAGCAG
Organism: Bacillota bacterium; assembly: GCA_019420525.1. GTDB lineage: Bacteria > Bacillota > Clostridia > Peptostreptococcales > Anaerovoracaceae > Alangreenwoodia. Next base: position 11,621 of record JAHZHA010000011.1, on the reverse strand, counting down.
ACATGAAGATGTCAAAGTTGTATTTCAGAACACTGCGGGAGGTTCCTGCTGAGGCCGTGCTTCCGAGCCATATCTATATGCTCCGGTCGGGAATGATCCGCAAGCTGGTTTCCGGAGTTTACGGATTTATGCCTCTGGGAAACAGAGTTCTGAAAAAAGTGGAAAATATCGTAAGAGAAGAGATGGACAAAGCAGGAGGACAGGAAATTCTCATGTCTGCCATTCAGCCGGCGGAGCTCTGGAAAGAATCGGGCAGATGGTCGGCTTACGGCCCTGAGATGTGGAGATTGAAGGACAGAAACGACAGAGAGTTTTGTCTGGGACCGACACACGAAGAGATTTTCACCGATATCGTGAGAAATGAAATCAGCTCCTACCGTCAGCTTCCGGTAAATCTCTACCAGATTCAGACAAAATACAGAGATGAGGCCCGTCCGCGTTTCGGACTCATGCGCAGCCGGGAGTTCATCATGAAAGACTCCTACTCTTTTGACAGGGATGAAGAAGGGCTCGATGAAAGTTACCGTACGATGTACGATACTTATACGAGAATCTTTACGAGATGCGGACTCGATTTCAGGGCGGTGGAAGCCGACAGCGGAGCTATAGGAGGAAACAGTTCTCATGAGTTTACGGCGCTGGCAGAAAACGGCGAAAGCTGCATCGTATACTGTGAGAAATGTGATATGGCAGCTACGGACGAGAGGGCCGAATGTATCGATGCGGAGCCGTCCACCGATGCGGAACTCCCGATGGAGGAAGTCAGCACGCCGGGTACGAAAACGATCGAAGCAGTGGCTGATTATCTCGGCCTTCCGAAAGAAAAGACGATCAAAGCGCTCCTCTACGAGACGTATGACGACGATTTCAATGTGACCGGTTATGTAGCAGCTTTCGTTCGCGGAGACAGAGAAGCCAACATGATTAAAATTGTCAATGCTCTCGGAATTCCGGAACATGCCATCGCATTTGCTGATGAAGTGAAAATGGCAGAGGCTACGGGCTGCGTAGGTGGATTCACCGGTCCGGTGGGTCTGAAGAACTGCACGGTTATCGTCGACAGCGAACTTCCGGGACAGAAAAATCTGTGCGCCGGAGCCAACAAAGAAAACTTCCATCTGATCAATGTCAATTATGGCCGAGATTATACAGCGGATATCGTGGCGAACATCAAGATGATCGCCGAAGGAGATCCGTGTCCGAAATGCGGAGCTCCTGTAAAATTCACCCGGGGTATTGAAGTCGGACAGGTATTCAAGCTGGGAACGAAGTACAGTGAACCGATGGGAGCTGTGTATAAGGATGAAAATATGAAAGAACACAACATCCTGATGGGATGCTACGGTATCGGCGTCAGCCGGACGATGGCGGCAATCGTCGAACAGTGTCACGACGACAACGGCATCATCTGGCCGGTGACGGTGGCGCCGTATCACGTAATCATAACCGTGGTCAAAGCGAAAGATACGGAACAGATGGCGCTGGCTGAACAGATGGAAGCAGAGTTGACCGCACAGGGAGTGGAAGTTCTCGTAGATGACAGAGATGAGCGCCCGGGCGTCAAATTCAAAGACGCCGATCTCATCGGTATTCCTGTCAGAATCACGGTGGGCAAAAAAGCCGCGGAAGGTATCGTAGAATACAGACTGAGAAGCGGCGGCGATACAGAAGAAAAATCTGTACAGCAGGCGGTAAAAGATGCTGCAGAATTCGTAAAGGCGGCGCTGACAGCGCATTTGTCATAAATTTCTTGCGACAGAAAGGAAAGGTATATGAAAAAGTTTACGATTGTGATGGAAAACGGCGGTGTTATGACGGGTGAACTCTATCCGGAAATCGCTCCGGTTACGTGTGCCAATTTTGAGGAACTTGCAAACAGCGGTTTTTATGATGGTCTGATTTTTCACAGAGTGATTCCTCATTTTATGATTCAGGGCGGAGATCCGGAAGGTACCGGTATGGGTGGTTCTCCAAAAAAGATTCCGGGAGAATTCGCTTCCAACGGCTTTAAAAATGACTTGAAACACACGAGAGGCGTTCTCTCCATGGCGCGTTCGATGATGCCGAATTCCGCAAGTTCTCAGTTCTTTATCATGGTTGAGGATTCCCCGCATCTCAACGGTGAGTATGCGGCTTTCGGAAAGGTTCTGGAGGGCATGGAGACTGCGGATGACATCGTATGGGCTCCGAGAGATTCCAGAGACAAGCCGCTTCAGGATCAGAAAATGAAGAGCATTCGCGTAGAGACAATTTAAGGATTATTCGATGGGACAGGCAGAACGCTGAAAATGCGGACCGCCTGTTCTTTTTTGACGGGAAAAATACGTGGGGAAACTTGCAGGTGCCCGCAGTTTTCCATTGCCCTGTATGGTGATTCGTCATATAATTAATTACTAACGGATAAATTCAGCAGAATGAAAAAGTACGGTCGGAAAGAGGTGCAGCTCCGTCAGCGGCATCCCGGAAAAGGAGAAAAAACCGATGAAAATATACAACACAATGACGAGAAAGAAAGAGGAGTTTGTGCCTGTCGATGAGAATGAAATCAAGATGTATGTCTGTGGACCCACAGTCTACAATTATATCCATATCGGCAACGCCCGGCCGGCTGTCGTCTTTGACACTATGCGCCGTTATCTTGAATATAAAGGAAAAAATGTAAGATTTATTCAGAATTTTACGGATGTAGACGACAAGATCATCAATAAATCCATCGAAGAGGGCATAAGCGCCGGAGAGGTCAGCGAGAAATATATCGAAGAATATTTTAAAGACGCCGAAGCGCTCAATCTGAAAAAGGCCACCGTCCATCCGAGAGTTACCGAAAATATGAAAGAGATTATCGATTTCGTGAAAACTCTCGTGGAGAAAGGCTACGCTTATGAGTCGGAGGGCGATGTGTATTACCGCACCCGCAGATTTGAAGGCTACGGTAAACTCTCCGGCCAGAATATCGAAGATCTCGAGGCCGGAGCGCGGATCAGTGTGGGAGAAAAGAAAGAAGATCCTCTGGATTTTGCTCTCTGGAAAGCGAAGAAAATCGAGGGAGAACCGGCCTGGGACAGTCCGTGGGGGCCGGGACGTCCGGGATGGCACATCGAGTGCTCCGCCATGTCGAATAAATATCTGGGCGAGACGATCGATATTCACGGAGGCGGTCAGGACCTGACATTCCCGCATCACGAAAATGAAATCGCGCAGACGGAGGCCTATACAGGCAAAAAATTCTCTAACTACTGGATGCACAACGCATATATTACTATCGACAATGAAAAGATGTCGAAATCAAAGGGAAATTTCTTCACCGTCAGAGATATTCTTGAAAAATATACGGGAGAAGAAATCCGTTATTTCCTTCTCAGCGGCCATTACAGGAGTCCTATAAATTTCAGCGAAGAACTGATGGCGCAGGCCCGCAGCGCTCTGGGCCGCATGCACAATGCGGAGAATAATCTGCGGCATCTGTCGGAAAACGGATGGGAATCCATGACAGAAGAAGAAAAAGCGGAACTGGAAAAAATGGAAGAATATCGCGGGAAGTTCGAAGATGCGATGGATGACGACCTCAATACTGCAGACGCGATCAGCGCGGTATTCGAACTGATCCGGGATATCAACACGACGGTGAAAGACGGGGCTTCCAGGGAATTTGCCGGAAAGGCGCTGGATCTTCTGAAAGAACTCACCGGTGTCCTGGGGATTCTGCAGGACAGTGGAAGCGAGGACGGGGGTATTTCCGACGAAATCATGGCTCTGGTCGCGGAGCGGCAGGAGGCTCGCAAAGCAAAGAATTTTGCCCGCGCGGACGAAATCCGTGATATTCTCAGAGCAAAGGGACTGGCGGTGGAAGATACTCCGCAGGGACCGAAAGTCGTAAAATTGTAGATAGACATTATATCCGCACGGTATCATGCGTCTTCGGAGGCGTATTTATGGGAAAAAAGAGGATTAAAATAACATCGGAAAATGTGTCCTGGGGGATTACCGCGCTGGCAGTCATCTGTCTCAGTATGGTATTTTATCTGCTTCTGACACAAATGCCTTCATTAAAAAAACATATCGGGACGGTGCTGGGCGTTCTGATGCCCGTCATTATCGGTGCGGTTATCGCTTATCTCCTGCTTCCGGTCTACAATTACATTTACCGGCATCTGAGACCGCTGCTGCAGCGCAAGATAAGAGATTATTACGCAGACGGCATCGCCCGGGCCATATCGGTGACAGCAAGTGTTGTCCTGATGCTCACTGTCGTTCTGGGCCTTGCTGTTCTGGCGGTACCTCAGATCATTCAGAGCATCATCTCCATCGCTTATACGATTCCGTCCAATATAGCCCGATGGTCGGATCAGGCTATGCAGCTGGTCAAGGATAATCCGGCGCTGCTGCAGGCGGCCGAGGATCTTTTTGATACGGCTGAGACGAATCTGAATACTGTGATTCGTGAAAACGTCATTCCTTACTTCACGGAGGCGCTGGGCAGCATTACGATGGGACTGATCAATGTAGCCGGATTCTTTTTTGATCTGGTTATCGGCCTTATCGTCTGTGTGTATATCCTTGTCAGCAAGGAGAAATTCAGCGCTCAGGCTAAAAAGCTGGTCTACAGCATTCTGCCCGTGGACACTGCCAATCATCTGATCTCTGATACGAGACGCGTTCACAGAATTTTCGGGGGATTCATCTCCGGGAGCATCATCGATTCTCTGATTATCGGACTGATCACTTTTGCGGCGCTTACCGTCATGAAAATACCTTATGTTACCATGCTGAGCGTGATCATCGGAGTGACGAATATCATCCCGTTTTTCGGACCATTTATCGGCGCTGCACCGAGCCTGTTGATCGTACTGATGGCGGATCCTTCCAAAACGCTGTATCTTTTGATCTATATCATCATCGTTCAGCAGCTTGACGGAAATGTCATCAAACCGAAGACGCTGGGTATCTCTACTGGACTTCCGAGTTTCTGGGTGCTGTTTTCGATCCTCGTGGGCGGAGGATTCTTCGGCTTTGCGGGAATGCTCCTCGGCGTACCCGTATTCGCTACCGTCTATATGCTGGTGACCCGATGGGTTAACAGAGGACTGCACAAAAAAGATCTTCCTTATGATACGGAAGTCTATTATGGTCTCAGAGCCATGGATCCTGAACTTCACCGGGCAGTTGATCCGGAAGATGATGAATTCGGCGGCGATCCTTTCGATCCGGGAACGGAAAAAAACAGCTTCGGCAGCAGAGCGTTTCATGACGTCCACGACGGCCTGAAAAAGAGAATGAAAGCGTACAAGGAGATGCATCAGCGGCATGAGACCGGCACGCAAGGCAGCGGTGAAGCGACGGAGGCGGAATCTGCGGAAGGACGGGAAACGGACAGCCAAGAGAATACGAGGACAGAGAGAGAATAATATTTTAGAACATATATTAAAGAAGAAATTCTTCGGAGGAAAGCTATGGATATCAATGAACTCGCGTTAAAGAAGCATAAAGAATGGGGCGGAAAAATCGAAATTATCTCCCGCGCTGAAATCGAGAATAAAGACGATCTGGCACTGGCATACACGCCCGGCGTTGCGGCGGCCAGCCTGGCCATCAGAGACGACAGGGAAAAGGTTTATGACTACACCAGGAGAGGAAACATGGTGGCGGTCATAACGGATGGCACTGCGGTTCTCGGACTCGGCGATATTGGACCCGAGGCAGCCATGCCTGTCATGGAAGGCAAGTGTGCTCTCTTTAAGCGCTTCGCGGATATCGATGCTTTTCCCGTGTGCATAGATTCAAAAGATCCGAAAGTGATCATCGAGACGGTAAAGAACATTTCAAAGAGCTTCGGTGGAATCAATCTGGAAGATATCTCGGCGCCGAGATGCTTTGAAATAGAGCAGACTCTTATCAAGGAGTGCGACGTACCCGTTTTTCATGACGATCAGCACGGAGCAGCGATCATCGCAGCAGCGGGCCTTCTCAATGCGGTGAAATTCACGGGTAAGAAAATGGGAGCGCTTAAGATCGTGGTAAACGGTGCAGGCGCTGCGGGGATTTCTATTGCCCGCCTACTTCTGACTATGAATTTCGGAGAGATCATCATGTGTGACAGGTTCGGCATTATCTGGGACGGCAATCCTGACAATAACGGTCCGCAGCAGGAAATGGCGAAGATGACAAACAGAGGAATGATGAAGGGAACTCTGGCGGACGCTGTCAGAGGAGCCGATGTATTTGTCGGAGCTTCCGTTCCGGGAACGCTGACGCAGGATATGATCCGTACTATGGCAGATAAGCCGATTATCTTTGCTCTGGCGAATCCTGTACCCGAAATTATGCCGGATGAAGCCAAAGCCGCTGGAGCAGCCGTCGTCGGTACCGGAAGAAGTGATTTTCCGAATCAGGTAAATAATGCGCTCTGTTTTCCGGGGATTTTCCGTGGTGTGCTGGACGTAAGGGCCAGGGAAATCACGGATGAAATGAAAGTGGCAGCGGCTTATGCCATAGCGTCTGTCATCTCTGACGAAGAAATGACGGCAGATTATATTCTTCCGGATCCGTTTAATCCGAAAGTGACCGAAGCGGTGGCAGAAGCGGTGGCAAAAGAAGCGGTAAAGAGCGGAAAAGCGAGGATATGAGGATGGAAGAAGAGATGGAAAACAGCGGATTCAGAAAAGAACACGATACGATGGGCGAAGTCCTCGTTCCAGCGGATAAATACTGGGGCGCCCAGACGCAGCGCAGTTATATGAACTTCCGAATCGGAACGGAAAAAATGCCGGAAGAGATCATCCGGGCTTTTGCTGTCCTGAAGAAAGCGGCGGCGCTGGCAAATGCCGATCTGGGAATGCTTGACAGGCCACGGGCGGAAATGATCGCAAACGTCTGTGATGAAATCCTCGATGGAAAGCTCGACGGGAATTTTCCTCTGGTGGTCTGGCAGACGGGAAGCGGAACGCAGTCCAATATGAATGTGAACGAAGTCATCGCCAACCGGGCTGCGGAACTCGCCGGCGGAAAACTGACCTTTCACCCCAACAATCACGTCAACTGTTCACAGAGTTCAAACGATACTTTCCCCACGGCAATGCATATCGCGGCGCTGGAGGCTGTTCACTTACGGCTTCTGCCGGCAGTCAGCCGGCTTCTGGAAACGCTGGACGATCTGTCGGAAAAGTACATGGACATCATAAAGACCGGAAGAACACATCTGCAGGATGCTACGCCTCTGACTCTAGGGCAGGAACTCAGCGGCTGGGCGGAAATGCTCAGAAAAGACAGAATCTTTATCGAAGAGGCGGCGGAGAGCCTGAGAGAACTCGCCCTCGGCGGAACGGCCGTAGGCACAGGACTCAATGCGCATGAAAAATTCGCAGAGGAAGCTGCAGAGCGGATTTCACAGCTGACAGGACTGAAATTCGTTACAGCTCCTAATAAATTCCATTCTCTGACATCGAAAGATCAGATCGTCTACGTTCACGGTGCATTCAAAGCGCTGGCGGCAGATCTCATGAAAATCGCCAATGACGTGAGATGGCTGGCTTCCGGGCCGAGGTGCGGAATCGGAGAGATCTTTATACCGGAAAATGAACCGGGAAGTTCCATCATGCCGGGTAAAGTCAACCCGACCCAGTGCGAGGCCCTGACTATGACAGCCGTGCAGGTGATGGGAAACGATACAGCGGTAGGTTTCGGCGCTTCGCAGGGAAATTTCCAGCTGAACGTATTTATGCCGCTCATCGCTTATAATTTTCTACAGTCGGCCCGTCTGCTTTCCGATGCGGTCGTCTCGTTCAATGACAACTGCGCCCGGGGCATCCGACCGAACAGAGAGAAGATAAGCGAAAATCTCGGAAAATCTCTCATGCTGGTTACTGCGCTCAATCCGTATATCGGATACGAAAATGCGGCTGTCATCGCGAAAACCGCACATAAAGAGGGACTCACTCTGAAGGAGGCTGCGGTCCGGACAGGGCTTCTCACTGCCGAAGAGTTCGACCGATATGTGCGGCCGGAAAAAATGGTGGGTCTGAAGCCATGAACGAAGGAAAAAAATACGAGACCTCGCTGATCAGCACGTCGGTTCTCGCGTATGTCGGAGATGCGGTCTACGAAGTTTATGTGCGGCGTCATGTATTTCAGAAAGGTCTGCTGCGGCCGGACAGGCTGCACAGAGCATCGGTTGCATATGTGAGAGCAGAGGCGCAGGCTTTGGCCTTTGATGTGATCTGGGACGAGCTGACACAGGACGAACAGGCGGTAGCCCGCAGAGGAAAAAACCACAAAATCACATCCATGCCGCACAATGTGGATCCTCTGACATACAAAAAAGCCACAGCTTTTGAGGCACTTCTGGGATACCTGAATCTCTCCGGGGATGACGAGCGAGAAAGAGCGGTTGTAACGAAAGCGCTTGAGATTATAGAGAGTCAGCATATGCTGACCGAACGCAGAAAGCAGAAAAAAACAGAGTAAAATACAGAGAAACAGGAAAGGAATGACAGGTTTTCAGATATGAGTAAAGCGGATACGATTTTTGTAGACATGTGCAGAGATATCCTAGATAACGGGTATTCCACGGAAGGTCAGGAAGTGCGGGCAAAATGGGAAGACGGTTCGAGTGCATATACGATCAAGCGGTTCGGAATCGTCAATCGTTACGATCTGTCCAGAGAATTCCCGGCTCTCACTCTGCGTCCTACCGGCTGGAAAAATGCCATCGACGAACTGCTGTGGATCTGGCAGAAAAAGACGAATGATATTACGAAGCTCAACAGCCACATATGGGATGCATGGGCCGGTGAAGACAATACCATCGGGAAAGCCTACGGATACCAGCTTGGAAAACAGTATAAATTCCGTCAGGGGATGATGGATCAGGTGGATAATGTCATCTGGCAGCTGAAAAATACGCCGGCCAGCCGGAGAATCATGACGAATATCTATAACTTTGAAGATCTGTCGGAAATGGGGCTGGAACCCTGCGCGTACAGCATGACGTTCAATGTGACGGAAAATCGTCTCAATGCCATACTCAATCAGCGTTCGCAGGATGTTCTGGTGGCCAACAACTGGAATGTCGTCCAGTACGCCGTGCTGATCCACATGCTGGCTCAGGTCTGTGGTTATGAACCCGGAGAACTGGTACATGTCATCGCCGATGCGCATATTTACGATAAACATGTACCTCTGGTGGAAGAACTCATCGGAAGGACGCAGTATCCGGCGCCTAAATTTGTGATGAATCCGGATGTCAAAGATTTCTACGAGTTCACGCTGGAAGATTTCGATCTGGAAAATTATCAGACGGGACCGCAGATTAAAAATATTCCTGTGGCCGAATAAATGAAAGGAAAATATCGCTTATGAAGTGGATCGTAGCCGCCGACGAGAGAGGCGGTATCGGAAAAAACGGCGGACTTCTCGTTCGGATACCGTCAGATATGAAATACTTTCGTGAGAAGACGCTGGGGAAGACGGTAATCATGGGAAGAGCGACGCTGGAGACTTTCCCCGGTGGAAAGCCTTTGCCGCACCGGAGAAATATCGTTCTGTCCCGCACCCTGACGGAAAGCGCGGATTACGAAGTTTGCCGGTCGGTGGAGGAACTCCTCAGACTCGTGGCATCCGAGAAGCCAGATGATCTGTTTGTCATCGGCGGAGGCCAGATATACGACCAGCTTCTCCCGTATTGCGACGAGGCTTTCGTCACAGAGATCCGCGGAGTTTATGATGCCGATACCGTGATCACTCTTCCCCGGGATCTGACGGATTGGGAAAAGTCGGGAGAAAGCGGAATTATCGAAGAAAACGGCGTTTCATACAGCTTTGCCGTTTACAGGAGACGGAAATAATATGTCTGATAAAAGAAAGAAATATGCAGAGCGGAGCCGTGGAGAGAGCTTCAAAGCGAAGAAAGAAAACGCTGCGGAAGAACAGGGGATGCTTATCGGTAGAAATCCTGTGATGGAAGCGTTGAAAAGCGGCAGAAAGATCGATCGGCTCTTCATTCTGAAGGATGCGGAAGGCTCTGTCAGAAAAATTGTGGGAATGGCCCGGGAAAAAGATATCATAATAAATTACGCGGACCGCAGCACACTGGATCGCATAACAGGAGGGGCGCCACATCAAGGCGTTGCCGCTTATGCTTCGGATTTTGAATACTGTGAAGTAGAAGATATACTGGCGGTGGCGGAGGAAAAGGGCGAGCCGCCGTTTATCATCGTGCTGGATGGAATCGAAGATCCCCACAATCTGGGAGCCATCATCAGGAGTGCAGACGCAGCAGGCGCCCATGGCGTCATCATTCCGCGCCGGAGAGCGGCCATGGTCACCGCTGCTGCAGAAAAAGCGTCGGCCGGAGCGTCGGCTTATATGAGAGTCGCCCGGGTGGCCAATACTGCGCAGACTCTGGAAAACCTGAAAAAAGCGGGAGTGTGGACAGTAGCCGTAGATATGGGCGGCGAACTTTATACGAAAGCAGATCTCAGCGGTCCGATGGCTCTCGTTATAGGAAGCGAAGGAAAAGGAATCAGCCGGCTGGTAAGAGAGACGTGCGATTTCTGTGTTTCGATTCCCATGAGAGGCGGAGTGAACTCCCTCAATGCTTCAAATGCTGCTGCGGTTCTGATGTATGAGGTGCTGCGGCGGAGGATGGAGGACGGCACCGCACAGTGATCAGCAGAATGAAATGGAATATATTTCCGGTGTTTTCGGAGAAATGCGAAAAAATTGTGAACAGGCGGCAGGAGGTGCCGGTGGCAGATAAAAACTGGGATGAAAAAATGGTAGAATTGGCCCGCCGGGGAGATGACGACGCGGCGGAGGCTCTTCTTCAGAAATATAAGACTGTCGTGAAACGACGTGCATCGTCGTATTATATGGCGGGCGCCGACAGGGATGATGTGATTCAGGAGGGGATGATCGGCGTTTTCAAAGCGATACGTGACTATGACCCGGAGAAAGGAGCATCTTTCTCGACATTTGCAGATCTGTGCATCAACCGCCAGATCGTCACAGCGGTGAAGGCAGCACAGCGCTATAAACATTCGCCGCTGAATAATTCCATGTCGCTGAGTAATCCTTTTTCTGAAAACGGGGAAGAAGGCAATACTCTTGAGGATACTATCGTGTCGAATGCCAGCGAAGATCCGGAGGCGATGCTGTTGCTGCGAGAAGGACTGGATTATATCGGACGCAACGGAGGAGAACTCCTGAGCCCTTTTGAAAGCGAGGTCTGGGAACTCTATATCAAAGGAGTCTCTTACACGCAGATTGCGAAGATCACGGGAAAGACTCCAAAAGCCGTGGACAACGCTATCACCCGGGCGAAGCGGAAGCTAGAGCCGGTGCTGTCGCACTGAAAAAGGCAGATGTCAACTTTCATTTTTCATTATTGACAGCAAATGAGAAAATGATTAGAATATATAGGACAGCGGATGCGCTGCCTTAGCTCAGCAGGTAGAGCACTTCCTTGGTAAGGAAGAGGTCGGCAGTTCAAGTCTGCTAGGCAGCTCCAAAGTTAGAAAAAATAAATCCGTTGAAGGAAAAAGTGAGACCCGCGCCAAAGGAGGAACAGACAAATGGCTAAGGAAAAATTTGAGAGAAATAAACCGCATATCAACATCGGTACGATC
>JAHZHA010000010.1 GCA_019420525.1 Bacillota bacterium | reverse complement strand
GTGGTAGTCTCCCGCGCTCAGGCGGTGACCTTCCTCTACCGGGAACTGGCGTAAAAAATCAATCATTATAAAAAATCAATCGTTACCGGAAAGCGGATAAGCGGTGGAAATCTGACGCGGAAATGACAACAACACAATTCCTCCCCCTTTGTCCCGGCGGTAGCTGAACCGCCGCCCGACAGAATACCGCCGCCCGCTGAAAAGGCGCGGACAGCCAATCGGCTGTCCGCGCCTCATTTTTTCCTCGGCATGTTATCCGTTTTTTCTTCCGCTGCAGCCCGGCACCGGCAGCGGAATCTCCGCATCCGTCATGCTATCGCGGGTTTTCTCCCCGTGGATCCGCTCAGTTCAGACGGCGCCGCTCCATGCTTCGGGCGATATTCTCCACTTCCGACAGGAGCATCTGCGTCTTCTCCGCCGTCTCCCGCGGACTCATTCCCGATGCCAGAAAACGGCGTGCAACCGCTTCCATCGGTTCCCCGATTTCGATGACATGGCGGTCCGGATCGAAAATCCGTACGACTCTCTGTCCCCAGCTGTGCTCGATACACCGGTTCAGATATTCCGGCGAAAACGGGCTTTCTTCCAGTTTTCTCAGAAACCCGTCCAGATCAGACTCCTCGAAATAGAGCTCCGCGTCACATCCGCCCCGGGACACGTCTCTGCCGATCCACGACTCCCACAGCGTTTTCTCCTGGAGCACCAGTCCTCCGGTGAGCACGGCATTTTCTCCGAAATCCGCCGCGGTCTCCAGTCCGAAAAGCTCCCGGTAAAAGCGTTTTGAAAGTTCAATATCTGTGACAACGATCAGAAAATTTTTCAGTTTCATTTGGTCATTCCCCCGAATCGCATTGTTTTCGCACCGCAAAGCAGCATGCGGCATGCCGTATCACAGTACAGGAATTCTTCTCTTCTGCTTCGATTTATTATATAATAACATCATTCTGGAAAAGGTATTCAGAAAAATATGGAAGATATGGAAGAAAAAGATAGGAGGATAATGATGACGCCTATTGTAAAAGAATTAAATGCGGAAGAAATCGCAGGTCTCCGGATCGGCCATGCCGAAACGGAGGAAGGCAAAACGGGAGTTACCGTGCTCTACTTTCCCCGGGGAGCCCGGGTGGGCTGCCATATAAGCGGAGGAGGACCCGCTTCACGGGAAACGCCTCTGACTTTTTCGGAAACGGCCGATAATCCCGTGGACGCCATCGTTCTGTCCGGAGGTTCCGCCTATGGTCTGGCTGCTTCCGACGGAGTCATGAGATGTCTGGAAAAACACGAAATCGGTTACGCGACTCCATTCTGCCGTGTTCCGCTGGTATGCCAGTCCTGTATCTTCGATCTCGGATACGGCAGCGCTTATGTCCGCCCCGATTTTTCTCTGGGATACGAAGCCTGCGAAAAGGCTCTGGCCGGTACGGACGGCCGCATGGGAAATATCGGAGGGGGTACCGGCGCCTCGGTGGGCAAACTCTACGGTATGAAACGGGCCATGAAATCGGGATTCGGCTTTCACAGCGTTCAGATCGGCCGGCTGCAGATAACGGCTGCCGTCATCGTCAACGCCTTCGGCGACATCGTCAATCCGAGAAACGGCAGAAAAATAGCGGGCCTCATGAATGAAAACCGCACGGATTTCTGCGATACCGTCATGGAGCTTACAGGCTTCATGGAGCCCCGGGATCTGTTTGCCGGAAATACGACGATCGGAGCGGTCATTACCAACGCCGCCTTTACAAAAGCCGAAATGAACAAAATCGCTTCCATGGCGCAGAGCGCTTACGCGCGCTGCATCAATCCCGTAGGCACCATGGCAGACGGAGATACGATCTATGCCGCCGCTGTACTGCCGGCAGACGGTGAAGAGCCGGTCACCGCTGACATCAATCTCGCAGGCACACTTTCCGCGGAAGCCATGTCGGAAGCCATTCACAAAGCCATTCTCTCATCGGAAATGCCCGACGAAGAGTTTCTCCGGCACTGCCTGGGCTGACGTCTTCCGCCTCCCGGTACCGGCTACGCCTTCTTCTCCCGCCGCATTCAGACAGACGCGGCGGGAGATTTTTTATTCTCTGTTGCGTTTCCTGTATTTCGACGGCGTAATATTCTGGATCTGACGGAACTGCTTCGTAAAATAACTGATATCGTCAAAGCCGCACCGGGATGCGATGCTGCCGATGGATTCCTGTGTGGTCAGCAGCATCTGCGCCGCCTGCTCGATGCGGTATTCCGTCAGGAACTGAATCGGCGTCACGCCGAGATTCTTCTTAAAACAGCGGATGGCTTCGCTTCTGCTGACGTGAGCCGCATCGGCGATCTGAGTCAGCGTGATGTGTTCCGCAAAGTTCCTCTGGATAAAGGACGCCATCGTCCGGATGCGCTCCTGCGACGTCAGCTCCGTTCCGGAGGACGCCTGCCGCGGAACTTCTTTCTGATGTTTCAGAATCATCAGCCAGGCGGCACAGATATCATTGTGCACCTCCATCTCATGGGCAAACTTCCGCTGGCTGTGAGTCAGAAAGGCTCGCGTCAGTATTTCGGCGGTCTCCCGGTGCCACGGCACGGAATCCAGCAGGAGAATGTAGCACATTTCCGGGTCTGTAAGCCAGGGCTGAACGTATTTCTGATAGACGATGTCTGTCTTCGGAGCGATAAATTCAGGAAGAAAGAGAATCGTAAACAGCGATACGGAAGACATGCCTTCCACCCGCCGCACCATATGCATCTTGTTGGCGTTGATCCAGATGCCCTCGCCTTTCCGCAGGACGATCCGCCGGTCTTCCACATAAATCTCTGCCGGACTGTCTCTCACAACGATAAATTCCATCTCCGGATGCCAGTGCCACTTGATATGTCCCTGGTTGTATTTTTCTACTTCGTCGTAATAAAACAGCACGGGAGGACGAAGGGCTTCATGGCGGATAATCTCCCTTCCGTTCTCATCCGTGCAGATATCCGTATTTCGCACAAATTCCATTTTGAAAATATCCTTATATTTTTTGCAAATTCTATTCTATGTTTCCCGCTTGCGGTAGTATATATTTTAATCGTACTAAATTGTCTCACTTATGTCAATCTGAAGCGATTTTCTGTTTACGTATAAATTATTTATCAAGTATTAAAAATCGCTCAGAGACCGCGTCTCCTTCCGGAGAAACCGGACGGCGATATACAAAAGGACGGAGGTAGTATCAGAGATATGTTATTAAATGAAAATTTCTGGGTGAGAGCCAGCCACGGATACTTTGCAGAAGAAGATCCGGCTCTTCACGGCGTCAAAGAATCGAGAGTCGATCTGTCAAAATACCCTTACGATATCAACGGCAGAAACAGCGGCTTCATCTCCATGAACGGGCTCATCGTCGCAGCCGCTCTGGCCATGGTGAAAGGAGGCTTTCATTACAGCGTAAACGACGCTCTGACCGAAAACAACGAACGGACCATCTGGGCGGAGTACACACCGGAAAAGACAGACGGGAAAAAGACGGGCGTCTATCTGATGAAAATCAAGGTACGGGAAGTTACCGGAATCAGCTACGGATATTCTCAGATTCCGTCCGCGGAAATCATAAAATACAATGCCCTTACAAATAAATTTGAACCGGCGTTCACAGAGGAAGAGCTGGCAGACAGGAAATACGCACCTCCTCTGGCTCTCATTCCTGTCCTCACCGCCCTGTGCGCACTCAATCCCGATGTGGAAAAGAGAGTCCGGAATCTGAGCCATCTGCCGGAGAATAAATACGACGAAAATCCGAATCTCTACTGGCTCAGCCATCACATTTTCTCTTCCAGATCGGAATACTACAGCTCGCTGTCCTCTCTCCCGCCTCTCATGGAAGACGAGGTTCAGCTTTTCATCTCAAAATATCTGGAAAATCTCAGCGGCTGGGATTTCAGGGATATGTACAACGCCAGATTCAACATGTCCTTCGGGGATATCAGCTACGAGCAGCTGGCAGCCGTATTTTCGGCTGAAGTCGATCCGGATTCCGAACTGGGCAAGCTGGTGCCGAAAGTAAATCTGGAGGATTTCTATATCGATCCTAAAATCAAAGGTATCGTGGATCTCCTGGTCATGGAAAAAGATTCCGGCTTTCCTATCAACACCGGCATGCTCTACGGACCTCCCGCATCGGGAAAATCCACGGCCGTCATGCTGATGGCC
>JAHZHA010000001.1:158849-193753 GCA_019420525.1 Bacillota bacterium | reverse complement strand
AAGATTCACTGCAATTTTTACTTAAAAATCGCTTGACTTCATATAGTTAGTCTTTGACGTTAATTTTTACTTCCGTTCTTTCCTTTCTACCGCTTCCTCCACACCATCCGGTTGACGATGTTCGTGTAGCTCTGAATGATCCTTACTACCTAATAAAAATAAGTAATGTCAAATACATCCATTATATAAGGCAAATAATAAAGGATATCAAATTTCTAAACAGAAATACTATAGATACCAATAATTCTGAAGATAGCAACACAGTTCACAATACGAGTTTTCAATATCTCAAGATATTTTCTCATCTAGTAGTCTTCAAACAATGTAAAAACTATTCTCCCTTATTTTTTCTTCTCAACACTCAATTCCACACTCGCAATTCTCGGCTCAAAGCAACAGCAGGGTCTCAGGCAGACAATCCTTACACCACTTGCTCTCTGCGGCCCAATCTTTAAAAAAGTACCTAAAACCGTAGTATTGCCTCCCAGTCCCAATGCCCCGACGCCCGCTTCATTGACACGCTGAGTAATCTCTTTTTCTAATTCATTCTGACGGTCATATGTGCCGTCCACCAGAGCCTGCAGCATCATAGAAGCAGCTTCATAATGGGAACGCCCGATTCCAACTCCCAGAGTACATGGCGTACATCCCAGCATCGTAGTGGAATCGGAAGCCCAGTCAACAATTTCATCAATAACAGTCTGGACATTGTGCTTATGAAAAACACGATACGTTTTTCCCCGAATAGCCGGACCACCGCCGAACATCAGTATATGTACCCGAATCACATCATCTTTCGTATTACGTATCAGAATCGGCGCAGGCAGCAATTCTCCCGGATCATCGTACATTCCCAGAGACTGATCCAATCTCTGAATGTCGCTCCCTCGAACTGCCATCGGTCTACCCGGCAGTTTACAGAGTCCCTGACGGATTCCCTCACGTATGGAATTCATTAAAGAACCATTGATTGCAGCGTGCGGTCCCACTTCGATAAGGATATGAGGTATTCCGGTATCGTCGCAGAGAGGACTTGAATTTTTCTCTGCCGCTTCCGCATTTTTCAGGATCGTTTCCAGAACCCATCTGGCCTGTGGATTGGATTCTTTCCGAATAGCATTCTCATAAGCTCGTATTTTATCCGGTAAGAATGCTGAGCCGGCCTTTACAAGAGTATCACAGACCTGTTCCACGATATTCGAATCATATTCCATTTATTTCTCCTCAATATATGCTTTCACCATGTGCCGCGGTGATAATAACCGGATAATCTCTCACTTCCAGTTCGTAAAAGGCTTCCATCCCCAGTTCAGGAAATGCGACGCATCGCTGTGAGACCGTATTTTCACCGAGCAATGCGGTTACCGGCGGAATAACGGCAAAAACAGAATGATATTGATCCAGCATCGAAACCGTCTCTTTTTTGATAGCACCTTTACCCAGATGAATCTTTACGCCCGCTTGCGCGAGTTCCGAAAAACTTCCTTCAATTTCCAGTTTATTGCTTGAAGTAGGACCTACTCCTGCCTGGCTTACCGCCGTGTGGAAAATTACGCTTCCTCTGAGATCGATTTCCTGTTCCTTCAGTCTGTCTTCCCTGATCAATTTGCATACTCTGGGGAGCACTGCATCTCTTCCGCAGTAAATTTTCCCGGACAACAATATCATGTCCCCCGCATGGAGACGTATGATTTCTTCATCGGATATCGGTGTTCTGAGTTTTTTTATTTCTTCCTGCATATCAGGCATTCACCTCACTCGGTGAAAACAGCTCAATATAGCTCTTCTCGTTCTCAATCACGCCATATGCGCGGGATCTCATATATATTTTCTTCGCCCAGTTCGTATGCGGCTTTACCTCGTTCATTTTATTGCCGCCTTCTCCTTTAAAAACTCCGCCTCGGTCATTTTCCAGAATATTTACTGCATCTTGATATTCTTCCCGCGTCACAGCCTGAAGCGCATTGACATATTTGATATGGGTGGGATGAATAATTGTCCTTCCCACAAATCCATTTGCTTTGTCTAAAGTTACTTCTCTGAGCAATCCGTCAATTTCCGTATTGACCAGAGGAACTCTTTTAAACAGACAATCCTCAATATCATAATCCGGAAGATCCTGAAACATCATCTGTTTGCTTGCCCGGAAATATTCCCAGACCGGTCCGGATATAACATATTCGTTATTTCTTCCGAATACATTGATGATGTCAGAAAGTATCTCACGTACTGTCAATACGTCATAAATTGAATAATCTACACCTCTGCGCACTCCGAAACAGGAAGAAAAGTCTGTTGCTCCGACACGGACCTGTAATACGATATCTTTATACTTATCCAGAATCTCTTTTATGCCCATCAGTTCTGTCATTCTCGTCTCTTTAAAGGCAACTTCCGGATCCTCGATAATCGGCATTCCGTATAAAATCTCTCCGAACTTCTGATTTAACTGCTTCAGATAAAACATATATACATTGCCATTATGCGCATTAAATTTAGGGAAATTGATGCCTGTCAGGACTTTTACGCTCCGTTTTGTCAGTTGCTCCGCAAATCGGATAAACTGTTCCTGACTTCTGACTCTGCAAAAAATAAGAGGCAGATCTTCATATGAAAGATCCCCTCGTTCGATAGCATCGCTCAATGTATTCAGAATATGTATCACATTTTTTTCCGCTTCTTCTACCCTGCCTTCCGGGCAGGCATCTTCAAAGCAAAATACCATAGAAGTCAGCCCCGGCATGGACTGATCCAAAAGTACCTGTAGAAAGTCCTGTGTGCCGGGCATGTACATCGTCGCGCCCAGACAATACTGCAGCAGTTCTTTCTCCGTATATTTATTAAATTCCTCCGGTTCAACGACAAATTGAAAACCGGTATTATATTTATGATGTCTCATATACCTATCTAATGGATCCTTTCTCTGAACATATCGCTTCCGGATAATACTGGTCGATCATTCTCCTGACCAGAGAAACCTGTTTCGCACGTTTCTTTGCATCGTCTGTTGTAGACTCCCAGCTGTGCGTCGCCGCCACAGAACCGCCTGTCTTCAGATAAATCGGTGCCGCTATGCGAATCATTTCCGGAACTTCATAATGGCGGATAAATCCACCCGTGGATTTCGGGTTTTCAGTATGTATATCGATAGGAATATCGATCGCCTGCCGCATCGCTGCTAACATTTGAAGCTGAATATCTCTTACCGGATTTACGGAATTCGCTCCGATCATCTCCAAGAGTCTTGCTGAACATGGATTGCCATGACCGGCATGAGCGGAAACTTTAAAATGACATTCAGCTGGAATTTCTCCCGCTTTACGCATTTCATTCAGCAGCCACAGGCAGCCTTCGTCATAGACGAGAAAAGAATAGCAGCCTAATGAGGCTGCCCTTTTTACATCTTCAACTGCCCGGACGACCTGCTCCTGTCCCCTCAGGCGATATCCCATTCTTACGCCTTCCTCAGTATGCACAGACGCGCTGGTATCTGTCGTAGCTCTGGGACCGATCGCCAGAATCAGATCTGTCTGTGCTTCTTTTGCCAGCTTCACCATCTGCATGATCTCATTATCTGTGAGCATCATGATTCCCTTTGTCTGCGTTACACGATGCAGTGAGATACCATATTTCTCCATTTCTTCAAGCAACGCTTCCATGACTTTTGGTCCCTGTATTCCCGGAACTTCAAATCGATACTGCGCTCCATCCGAAAACCTCTTTTCCGAAGTCGGAAGATCGTAAGCGTCACCGCCGGGAAGTCCGATGGAGTTCAGAAACTCTCTTGTCTTTTCCATGCTGTTCATTACGAATTCCTTTCATTGTAGAATAACATATTTTATTTTAGATTTATTCACCTATTCAATTCTTCCATTAGTGCATCAATCGCTTCTCTGTGTGAGAAAATGATAGGCGGAAGCTTTCTGTTTAACCCTTTATGAATACGACAGTCGATAAAGCTCGCTTTTCCACAATCGTTAAGTTTATTGATCGCATCTATCAGTTCTTCTTTATCTGTTACCGCATGTCCTACTGTCGCATATCCGCAAGCCTCCGCAATAGAGGTAAAATCTATGCTATGACCCGCAGACGGCTGACCTCCCACAGATTCATGTGCTCCATTGTTGAGAACGATATGCATATAATTGGGAAGACATCTCTGAGAAACCATCGTCATTGCTCCCATGTGCATCATCAATGCTGAATCTCCATCCAGGACGACGACTTTGCTCTCCGGTTTTTCCAGTGCAATGCCCAATGCAACAGAACTTGCGTGCCCCATCGATCCGACATTGAGAAAATCATGTGCTTTTGTCTCATCCCTTTTTTCTCTCAGAAAAAAGAGCTCCCGGGTAGCACGGCCGGTCGTCGCTGAATAAATAGCGTCGTCAGGCATATGATCCAGAATTACCTCGATCGCTTCTTCTCTGCTCATAGGATAAACATTATCTCTGTTATCGGCTTTTTCACCGGAAGCCATGACTCCTTTCGGCGCTATCAAAGCATAGGGCTGTCGGTTTTTGGCGCAATAGGCAGTCGCCGTCTTAATAGTTTCCTCAAAGTGCATTTCATCATCTTCAAGAATTGTATAGGGAATATGCATCACATCCAGCAGCTTTGGAGTGATCTCACCCTGAAGTTCATGCTGGGGATGATCTCCTGTGTGCGGTTGCCCGCGCCAGCCGATGAGCAGAACCATCGGTACGCTGTATACGGCTTTATCTGCCAGACTCGCTAAAGGATTTATGGCATTCCCCATCCCGCTGTTCTGCATATATACCAGCGGAATCTCTCTGCTCGCAAAGTAATGCCCGGACGCGATACCGACTGCATTTCCTTCATTTGCAGCTATGATATGCCGATTTCCGCAATTTTTCAGTGCATAATTGCAAAAACCGTTTAAATAAGAATCAGGAACACCTGTAAAAAAACTCACACCATATTCTGCGAGAATATGGAAAACCTTTTCCTGATCTAACATTGTTCTATGCGTTGCCTCCTTATTTTTTCTCTCCACCTACAGAGCCTTTTCCGCGATAAAGAGTAAAATATTCCGGGCTGTCTGCTTTGGTGATCTGCCATGCTTTTTCAAAAGCATGTACGACATCTTGCGGCAGCGGCCCTGCTTTCATTGCCTCTATATTCTGTCTGAGGTGATTCAGCTTCGATGCTCCGACAATGATCGCATCGCCACGCTCACCATTCAGCATGGAATGATAAGCCAGCCAGCGGTAAGTCGCCTCAATGCTCGTAATCCCCTGCTTTTCAGCTGCTGACTTAATAACATTCAAAGCATCGAAATAACTTTCCTTCCAATACCTGTTCCGGTAATTCGGTCTGTGTGTAAAGCGCCCATCAGCCGGAGTTTCCTCAAATGTTTTATATTTTCCGGTCAACAGACCTCCTGCCATGGGATTGTATGCGTAAAAACGCATATTAAAATAGTCCAAACAAGCGTTCAGCTCTGTCTCCGATTTTCGTGTCAGCGGATTGTAAATACCTTCAAACACGGTTGGCTTCACCCAGCCATGTTTATCACAGATATGCCAGACATCAGCAACCATCCATGCCGGAAAATTTGAAAGACCGAGTTCTTTGAATTTTCCCTGAGTATGCAGATCAGCCATTGCTTCCAAAACATTTATTACCGGTGTCGACGGATCCGGAAAATGAAGATAAACCGTATCAACGGAAGATAATTGCAGCCTGTTCAGGCTTTCATTTACCTGTTTGTACGCTGCAGCTGCATCCAATTTTCCGGAAATTCTCGGATTGACCTTTGTTGCAATCCGGCAGGGACGATCAAGTTCGGAAAGCGCCTCTCCAAGCAGCCGCTCACAATTGCCTTCATTGTATACATATGCAGTATCCAACTCGCTGTACCCTGCATCAAGAAAAGTATTGACAAAAACAGAGACATCCGGAGAGAAAACACTTTCTCCGAATGTCATTGTTCCGAGAACCAGATTTACATGTTTCACTAGATATCTACTCCTATTTTTGCTATCGGATTAACAAATTTTCTATGTCCTTGGATATTTTCAATCATTCTAACCAACTTCATTACCGTGTCTTCACTGGCCAAGCCCTCTGAACACACTCTCAGCTTTTCAATAATATCGTCTCTTGATAAAGGATTTTCCGGATCACCTTTTGGAATAAGGACCGTCTCTTCCAAAACTTTTCCATCTTTCCTTAAAATCTCAACTTTTGCTCCCCGAATTCCCTTTTCTCTATTTTCCATCGCTTCATCTGCGATAAGATCTATATTATTGATCAAATCAAAAACTTCATCTGTCATCTTGGAAGGATCCATATTATTTATTCCATAAGAACCATATATAAGCGCACAGGCTAATGTGTATGAAATGGAAAATTTTGTTTCATCCTGATTTTGGGGATGTTTTATTCCAGCTAATTTAATAGCATTTGGATAAATATAAACATTGATTTTTTTAATATCCTCGATTTTAACTTGTTTATGTAACATAATCGCTGCGTCGATACCACAATGAGTATGACGGCAGGAAGGATATAATTTAAAATAACAATCATGCAGAAGCAGATGATCTGATCCGTTCAAACAGTTCTCATCCACCTGATCTGTCACAGCGTGAAACCATCCATTGGGACCTTCCAGTGCTTCTGTTGGGCCTTTTACTCCTTCATTCGCCAACATAGCAGCAAAAATTCCATTTTCTGCAGCTTTTGCAGGATTTAGAGGTTTTATTGTTGGCCGTGAATCACCATATGATAACAAACCTCCCGTCATCGTCGTAGACAGGGCAATTGCATCCTCAATCCCCTGTGCATCAAGATGATAAAGCCTTGAACAGGCGGCTGCACAAGCCAATGTTCCAGCCATTCCCGTAGAATGAAAGCCACGCTGAACAAGACCGGGTTGCGCAGCGGAAGAAATTCGAATATATGCTTCATAACCCGTAGCTAATGCGATTAACACATCTTCATTATTACTTTCCAGTTTATCTGCCAGAGCAAATACAGCGGGAATCAGATGAACACCTGCATGACCGGCAGCTTTTTTATTACCATCATCTAATTCCGCACCATGACCATAGATAGAATTCATAAAAGCAGCTATCTTTACAGGGTATTTTTTATTTAAAAATAATACATGACTTTCCTCCTTTCCTCCTTGTTGACACACAACTCTTTCTATAGCATTATTGAAAATCTTATTTTGTTTATATCCAGCATAAGAAGCTGCCATAAAATCAATAATTAACATTTGAATTTGATTTTTATCTTTATTACTTAATTCTTTTATTGTAGATAGATCAATCGCTATATCCGTTGTTACTCCCATATATATTTATCCTTTCTACAAATTGGTTATTTTACATATACATGTAAACATCTTTAATATAGGCCTGCATATCATTTAAATCATTAAAAACAAAGAATTTCTTTATAATATAGTGATATGGTCTATGGTCTTTTAACATTTATCTAAGAACTTAACATATATGATGAAAATTATTCTAAAATAATAAATCATAATAAACACCAAAAACATATGATAGCAATCTTGTGATAACAAAAACGATATGAATGGTAGCCATGAATTTTACTATTTTATGTTTATTAAGGTTTTCATTCCATAAAAAATACTAAGCATCTTCACATCTCTTATCAAAAATAATGAACTTTTATTTTTGTAAATAAATCCGCTTTTCTATTCTTCTTTTCCTTTTAGAATTATATTATCATACATCAATTTTTTATAAACTAATTAGATCAATATCTGTCCTTGAATTATAAACTCAGCTATTTGAAAATCGAATTCTGTATCAATGTCTATCGATCGGATCTGTGGCATTATATATGCGTAACTTGTATCAGAATATAAATCCTCACCAACTGTATCTGATATTTGGGTCAGATATATTGCTCCATTAATCCGATAATACGTTTGCAATTTCTGCCTGCATGTTATATCTTTGATCTCTTGGCTAATAAAATTTTTCAGGCAGCCATTTTCAGGAAGTACATTACTCCAAAGAGGAGAATGATCTACCTCACAAACTCCTACAACACTGTGTGCATTTTTCTTTTTCATGATATCAAATGCGCCTATGATATCATCCGCCGTTCTCAAAGGTGATGTTGGCTGTAAAAGCATAACATTTTCGAATGTTATATCCGTATTTTTATAATTCTCTAATACTTCCTTTACTGATTCCCATGAAGAAGCACTGTCTGTAGACGTTACCTTGCTTCTTAAAAACGGAACTTCTGCTCCGCATTTTTCTGCAATCTCCGCATATTTTTCACTATCAGTGGATACCATGACGGTGTCAAAACATTCTGATTTTAACGCCGCCTGAACAGAGTACCAGAGAAGCGGTTTTCCATTTAATAATTTTATATTCTTGTCTTTTAAGCCCTTTGACCCACTTCTCGCCGGAATAATCGCTATGCTCTTCATCATTTCGTCCCCATATTATCATAAAACTTTTTCTTAAGGTCGATGCTTTCTTCCATCACTACATTCCTTATTCTCTCGGCTATTTTCTCCGCTGCATGCCCATCTCCATATGGGCTGATCACTTTTTTACAGACTGATCGGAAAGCGGGATCTTCCGCCTTTCGTATAGCCTGTACAATACTTTCGGTATCCGGCAGGCAATTGAGGATGCTTTCTGACTGATCTCTTCCTTTTTGCCTGTCTCCAATGTTAATCGTTGGTATTCCAAAGGAAGGT
This sequence comes from Bacillota bacterium, assembly GCA_019420525.1. Classification (GTDB taxonomy): domain Bacteria; phylum Bacillota; class Clostridia; order Peptostreptococcales; family Anaerovoracaceae; genus Alangreenwoodia. The sequence goes on along the minus strand of JAHZHA010000001.1, from coordinate 185,028 downwards.
GCTTCAACAATTCCACTCGAAGAATTACCAAGTACAAACTCAGCATGCTTCATGAGAGACAGATATCTCACTACCCCCAGGGAGAAGAACACATGTAGATTATTCATTCTTTCATTTGCTGCGTCAAACAGTCTATTGATATATTCTCCACCCTGATCTGCATTTGATTTTGTCAGAATAAATTCAATTTCCGGAAATTTTGAAATAGCTCCGAGGAAGTCTTTAATCTGATCGTCTATCTTTCCTTCTTCCATCGTTACCGGATGATATGTACAGACCGCATATCGACAATCATTCAGGTTAACGCTTTCCAGTGCTTCTTCCTTTGACATGGCAGCTAAATTCAGAATATTATCAATACTTGTCGATCCATAATTGAAAACTCTGTCCGGACTTTCTCCCAGCTGAAGGATCCTGCGATAACTTTCCTCGTTCGTAGGAAAGTGAAGATAACTCATTTTCGTGATGGAATGCCGGATCCATTCATCGATTGCTCCTTCTGTCGTGTCTCCGCCGCATAAGTGAAAAATCGGCGTATGAGTATTACCTGCCGCAATGGCAATGGCAAGCATTTCATAACGATCTCCGAGAATCACAATTCCGGCATAACGCTTATTCTGAAAGACAGATGTGAATTTCTCTAATGCAACTGACTGATTATGGGAAATGTCAGCAGCATCTTCAGATGCCATCGGTATCCTTATCTGAAAATCAATCCGAATCTGATTTTTTCTGATTTCATCGACAGTATTCCCGTATTCGGGATATAAATGGGTTCCCGTCACTATGAGCTCTATTCTGAATTCTGCATTTTCATACTTTCTCAGTTCTTTTATCAGCGGCATAAGCAGTCCGAATTCCGCTCGTGTGGATGTAATAATTGCTATAGTTTTCATTTCTCATTCATCTTCTTCATCGTTCATATATAAAAGTATTGTATTAAATCTTATACATTGGAAATCCTGCTGGAACAATTTTCTCTGGAAAACTTTCCGGCATCGAACCATAAAAGTACTCGCATCGACCAAAACTATCACTGAGATTTCAACAGTTTACTCCGAAACAATATTTAGTTTCTCCTCCATACGTTTCATTTCATCAAATTCCCCCATATCCAGAAAAGAATCTTCGCTGACCGGATACACTCCGACTTTATCCCCGCGTTTAATTGCCTCTTCGATGAGCTGCGTCATATGAAACATAACATCATCCGGAATCAAATCGATCACATCAGGATTGATCACATACATTCCGGTATTAATAAAGTAAGAAAGCTTCGGCTTTTCCTCTATGCTGAGAAGTTCACCTTCACTACCTGAATGCAAAACTCCATATGGAATCGTTATATTCTTTACGGCAGATACCATCGTAACCGAATTTTCAGACTGAACATGATAATCATAAAGATCTCCATAATCGGTCAGAATCAGCGCATCGCAGTTTGTGACAAAAAGAGGCTTTTCAAAGCTTTCTTCAATCAGCTTGATTCCCCCGCCGGTTCCAAGCGGTTTTTTTTCTTCTACATATTTAATCTCATAAGGTGGATTCAATTCAGAAAAATAAGAACGGATCATATTTTTTTTATAATTAACCGTCATATAGAATCGGTGAATTCCATACTCTGTAAAATATTGAATGATTCTCTCTACAATTGGAGTATCGCCGATCGGGATCAATGGCTTAGGCAGAATTTTAGTATAGGGGCGGAGTCTGGTTCCCTTTCCCCCGGCCATAATCACAACCGGCACGTCGGATAAATTCCTCTTTGGCTTTTGCGGCGTTGCATCTTCTGCTTCTGAAAGGAAAACAATATCCTCTATTTTCCGCTCCCGATTGATGATCGGCAAAGCTGTGATTCCATTCTGTCTCATCAAAGATCCTGCTTTTCCCGCTTCATCAGAGAAGAGATATTTCGGTTTCTTCGTCATTGCAGATATCACAGAAGCGTTCAGTTTCCCGCCTTTTAAAATCCATCTTCGAACATCACCATCTGTAAGAGAACCTTTTAACATTCCCTGATCATCGGTAATAAAAAGAATGCCTCTCGCATTTATGTCGATACATTCCATGGCTTCCACAACCGTTATTTTTTCTGTTCTGATATATTTCGATAACTGGTCCTTATTCAATGGCAAGACCTCCTAGTATATTCTTTATTTGTTTTACTACATATTTAATTTCTTCTTTTGTAATCTGTGTACTGGAAGGAAAATTCAAAATTCTGTTTACATAATAAGGAGCTTTTTCCAGTTTATAAGTATCGGCATCCTGATAAGGGATCTGCTCATTGATCAGTCCCCAGACAGGTCTGGTTTGAACTCCCTGTTTTTCCAGTTCCGTGATGATCTCACGCAGCTCAGCTTTAATCCGGTTTCGATCGATTTCCAAAGAATAAAACCATTTATTAGAAAAAGTGCCTTCGCGAAATTTCATAACCCGTGCAAGTTCAAAGTCTTCTAATAACTCACAATAATACGCATAATTCTCCTGCTTGCGGTGAATGAATTCCGGAAGTTCTTCCATCTGGGCCACGCCAAGAGCAGCCTGGAGATTTGTCATTCTGTAATTGTATCCGATTTCATCGTGAATGTAATAATGAGGATCTTTTTTGGCCTGTGTGGAAAGATATCTTAAATGATCAACTGTTTTCGGATCACTTGCGGTAATTGCTCCGCCGCCGCCCGTTGTGATGATTTTATTTCCATTGAACGAATACGCACCAAAATCACCGATCGTTCCGGCATACTTTCCGGCCAGCGGTCCTTGCGTATAATATGAACCCAGTGCTTCTGTGGCATCTTCGATCACTTTTAAATGATATTTATGCGCGATTTTCATGATCGAAACCATATCCGCCATATTGCCGAATACATGAACAACGATAATCGCTCTGACTGGTTTCTTCTGATAGGTAAGAACCCCATTTTCAAGAATACAGTCTTCTTCACAGAAGGCCTTCAGCTTAGCCGGATCCATGCAAAGACTATCGTCACAATCCATAAAAACAGGAACTGCAAACTGATACTTTACCGGATTCACAGCAGCAATAAATGTCAAAGACGGAACGAGAACGACATCTCCTGGTTTCACACCTGCCTCCACCAGAGAAAGATGAAGTGCCGCGGTTCCACTCTGACAGGCAGCGACATTGTCTGTATGCAGAAATTCTGCCAGTTTAGCTTCTAATTTAACAATGTAAGCTCCTCCTGTGGAAACCCATCCCTGTGTCAGAGCATCATCCACATATTTTTTTTCATTTCCTTCAAAATTGGGAATGGATAATGGTATAAACTTGTTCATTTCGCTCTATTCTCCTGCTCTATTTTTCGATTCGTCTTGCCGGGATTCCTACGGCAGTACACTTTTCTGGTATATCATCGATCACTACTGCTCCCGCACCCAGAACACTTTCTTTTCCAATTTTCTTTCCCTGAATAATCTGTACGCCCGTACCGATCTCTGCACCGTCTTCTATAACAACATTCCCTGAAACATTAGCACTAGGATTTATCGTCACAAAATCTTTTACGACAACGTCATGTCCGATCGTACAGTCCAGATTAATAATGGCATGCTTGCCAATTAAAATATCTACTGTCAGAATGCTTCCCGCGCAGACAATGCTTCCTTCCCCAATTGCCACTCGTTCGGATAAAATCACACTTGGATCGATAATCGTTGCAAAATGAATGTTTGTACTACTTTTCAGCTTTTGGACGATTTTTTTTCTTATTTTAGTCGAGCCGATAGCACAAATAACCCAAATATCTTCCTTTTTTTCAAGGAGAAAATTATCTCCGCCTAAAACCGGATATTTTCCCTCTGATTTTCCCCAAATCGAAGAATCATTATCAATGAATCCTTCAATACCCCATGTAGGGGAAACTGCATTAATCCGTTCTACCAGCCATCCTACTTCTCGTCCAAATCCTCCGGCTCCAATAATATATAACTTTTTTAAATTCATATCTTTTTCCTATAAAATCCTAACAGATATCAATGTCAATAATCGCTGAAGCTCAAATAGATCGTATTGCTGCTTCTATTCTTAAAACAATTTACATTTTGCTGTCCAAAGATTTTCCTGTTTCTATATGTTCAAAATTAGGAAGATAGGCTTTCAGAATAGAGACCACTTCTTCCTTTGTTGTTTCTTTTTTCTCGAAAGAAGCATTTAATTCTTTAAAGAGAACAGAGACCTTTTCTTTATCGGGAATTGTTTTTCCTGTAATAACACCGAGCGCCTTCAAGCGGAAAAAATCCACGTTCTCCTTTTCCGTATAAAATTCTTCATATTCTTTTTCTCCGGAAGTATCAGATCGGGAATAATGAACCGGATACTGGCTGCTTCCTTCTTTTAGAGATTCTGCTCTGTCGATCGCTTCTGCATCACTTTCACATTCCAAAACTTCATATCCGTGCTCTTCAAGAAGATTGGTTGCGATCTGATCAAACGTCATCATCTGTGCCTCTTCAAGCCTTGGGAAGAAAATCTCTCTGTTGTTTCCCAGCATGCAGGCCAGCATACAGATCTGTCCGCTTTCCTCAGGCGAAACAAAATATCTTCTGACATCGGAAGGAGCGGAAAGCGGCTGCAATTTCTGTAGTCTGGCTAAAAATCCTGCTGGCAGAGAGCCATTCGAAAAGGCTACATTTGCAAAACGTGCGGTTTTAACAGGAAATTTATCAGAATAGGTAAAAATGACATCTTCCATGATTCGCTTGCTCGCTCCCATGATATTGACCGGGTTTGCCGCCTTGTCCGTGGATACACAGAAATATTCCTCTGGCGGGAATTCGGATAAAAGATCTAATAATAGTTTTGCATGCAAGACATTATTCTGCAAAAGCGCTTCGATTGAATAGATATCTTTTTCCGAACGGACGTGTTTATGAGCAGAAAAGTTTCCTACAATATCAAATCCTTTACGTTTTCGGAACATTTTTTCAAAAACCGGGGAAGCAAAATCCATCGGATATGGAATATAATCTTCCGGAATGTACATTCCTTTCGTGGAACGAAGATCTCTCGTCAATTCCGCCAGAGCATTTTCATTTATGTCGACTACGACCAGAGACGCCGGCTGAAACGGAAGAAGCGCTTTAATAAAAGAAGAGCCGATGGATCCGGCTCCGCCAATGACAAGTATTTTTTTTCCTTTAATCTTCTCCGTAAGTTCCGCCCTGTTATTTTCAATATCCTCCAGAAACATACTCTTCGAGCGTTTCGTGACGTATTTTCCTATAAATCGATCCAAATCAAACATTTTTCTTTTCTGATCCTTTCTTTCCATCATGACAATTGCGATTATATTTCGATCAATTCGTCCTCAGCAAAGTCTCTGATCGCCCTTTGCCCGAGAATTTCATGCCATCTCATGGGTGAAATTCCATCACCCGGACGTTTTGTTGTGAGATTCTCCTCAGTAAAGATATCTCCTTTTCTAATATCTCTTGCCGCTACAATGCTTTTTCTTGCTACCGCCCGATTCGCCAGTTCGGAACAAGCAGGCTTTTTTTCTCCTGTTCCCATGGCTTTTTCCAGATTACGGATGGCCCGCACCATCTCCGTAAATTCATCCGGTTCCAGGCTCGCTTTATGATCGGGCCCTTCCATGGTTTTATCCAGAGTGAAATGTTTTTCGATTACCTTTGCTCCCATCGCCACAGCAGCTATAGGAATAATGATTCCCTCGGTATGATCCGAATATCCGACCTCATATCCGAATCTTTCTTTCAAAGTCCGCATTGCTTTCAGATTTACATCTTCATAAGGTGTCGGATATTGTGTAGTACAATGGAGAATCGTAATCTTATTGGTTCCTTTTCTCAGAACAGACAGCGCCACTTCGATTTCCTCTATCTCTGACATTCCGGTGGATAGAATAATCTCCTTGCCTGTTTCAGCTATTTTTTCCAGATAAGGAAGATTGGTAATCTCACCTGAAGGAATTTTCCACATTCCACATCCCAATGCATCAAGAAAATCGATACTCTCCAGATCAAAAGGCGTTGATAAAAAGCAGATTCCGATTTCCTTACAGTAATCGGCCAATGCGGTAAATTCATCATAAGATAAAAGCAAGTTTTCCAACATTTCCCGCTGGCTCATTTCTTTTCCTATATTCTGTTTTTGATAATCTGCCATACCGGCATTTTTCGATACGAGAGATTCTAATTTTGCGGTCTGAAATTTAACGATGTCAGCTCCGCATTTTTTTGCATTCAATGCTAGCTGCTTTGCAACTTCCAGGCTACCATTATGATTTACTCCCGCTTCTGCAATGACGACAGTGTGGTGCATAGATATATCCTTTCTGTGTACGCTAAAATTAGATTTCTTTTAATCAACAAATATAATAATGAGTAATATTTTTTATTATTATACGAATATGAATATATCTTGTTTTATATATGCCTTTTTTATCTATTTGAATATTTTTTTAATAAGTTGCTTCGTATTCTCCCATTTAATAAAAATCACAACCATAATAGATACAAATAATATAGATATAATTATGTATCGAATTATTGAATTTTCATACAGACAATTTATTCCCAAGGTTATTATGCACATTACGATTACAACAAGTATAATAAACTTATTGTCGTAAAATTCTGCATAGCCTATCTTCTTGACAAGTATCATATGAACAATCAAGAGAAAAATATATCCTGCTAAAGTTGTATAAGCGGCTGCAATATAGCCATATTGGGGAATTAACAGAGCATTTAATGTATAATTCAATAGAGCTGCAATTACACTTGCAACTGCCATTCCTAATGTTTTCTTTTTAAATTGCTCTATATTTACATATAATGTATATAGAAACTGACATACACATCCCATAGCTACTGGTGTCATAACATATTTTGCTTCCATATAGTTTTTTCCACCTAAAATAAACAAGATCTCGGGGGCTAAAAGCATCATACCGATAGCCATAACAGAAAATAGAATGATATAATATCTCGAGATCTTCCGTATTTCTTCTTTTTTACAATCATTCAATTTTTCTCCTAACCAAGGGGTAAACGCACTATTCATAGATGTCATCAGTAATGTCACCATGTGTCCACATGTATATGCAATTGTATATAATGCATTATCTTCTGAACCACATATTTTTGTTATCATAATGCGATCGATAGAATTAAGTACCTGCAAGGACAGCAAATGTGGAATATAAGGTATGCATATTTTTAAAGCATATGTCCACATCGTAAAATCTAAACTCTTTCCTCTTTTAATAAAATACGGTATTAATACAAATCCAATTACAACAATTGGAAGTATTCCACCTAGCACACGACCTGTTAATTTATCACTCATATTGAGAACTAACAAGATAGAGGTTATGGCCGTGCTTACTGCTACAAGTAAACCAATGGCTACTGAACGCTTATAACGATACGCATATCGTTCATTCATTTGGAAAATGTTAAGCACAGAATAAAAAAAACAATACACTAACATTAAATTCATGTAAGTTCTTTTAATTCCCATTAAATCTACAAATATATCAGAAAACAGATTAAGAATTAATCCGCCTACAGCTGCCAATACAGCTGTAAGCGAAATAATCGATAAATTATACATTTCTAGTTTTTCTTTATAGTCATACTTTGCACTAATCAGACTAGATTCCATTCTCATAGTTATAATAATAACTAATATATTAGTCCATGAAAGAAAGTTGCTGTAATCACCATACTGCTCTTGAGTCAGAAGACGTGTAAAAATAGGCGTAGTAATAAGTGTAATTCCACGTACAATCAAATTTGATAGTATATACCAAAACCCCGATTTTAATGCTTTTGTATTATTGTCCATACAAGTTTCACCTATAAATCTTACAAACTCTAATTAGAGAATCTTCATTAAAAAGATCAATAAAATAAGATATTTTTTATAACCTCGAGATCGTTTCTTTTAATTCTTTAATCGATTCAGGCGCAGAGACTTTATCCATATCTGTATAAGTTTCTTTAAATTTTTTATATACTTCTTCAAAAAGCATACTCATCGTAGATTCTTTAAATATCCTATGTAAACTAATAACTTGAGGTTCTTTATTAAAAAGTATCTTAGGTGTAAAAACAGCAGAGGATGTAAAAGAAATTAATACTTTCTGATCCAAATCTGACATATTTGCATATAGAATCTCCATAGGTATTTCTTGATTCTGATACACTGAAATATTTGAGTTATTTGATACTCTGCTCCTTGGGTGGGGCTTATTGATCACATTTGATATTCCTACACATTCCGCAATAATTTCATAACATTTATCCAAAGTTTTAAATTTCTTATCATCTTTTAATCTTAAAGTATCAAAAATGATGTATTTTTCTTTAATGTGGTCCGATTGATTTATATTAAAAACATCCTCAAACATATCTATAATTTTTTTATTAAAATTCAATCGCGGCATCTGCTCTACAGTATGTCCTTTAAGATATTCTGGCACTTCAACAAGTTCAGGTATGTAAGCCATTATACTAATCTTATTGGGATCATCTAAATTCCAACCTAAAATTCTTTCAGCAATACTTTTTAACTTTGTAACATTTAAAGGATGTGAATTCTTAATATACGTTCCCATACCATCTTCATATATTACATGATTCATATCAGAATTTCTTTTTAAAAGAACATGCTGAAGAATTGTTTTCGGTAAAGCACGACTTGAAGAATAATAACTATGATAAGCTACCTTCTTTGGAAGATATTTGTTAACTGTGCTCTCCGCAAATAACATCTGCCAAAAGCCTTCTAACCTGCTAGCTGCCACAATCTTAGAACAATCAATTGTATGTACATTAGAAAAATAATTATACTTTTTAATTTTTTCAGCTATTATATTATAATTCGGAAACATGCCAAATATATATAAATCTGCATCTAATTGATTACAAATAGTAATACTAATTGCACCTATTACTTGATATGGCGTTGTACAAGCAAAACACGCATCTTTATAATCATATTTTTTCATATCATTTCTCATAAATCATATTTCATTAACAGAACTACTATATTTATTCACATTTTGTCCAGCATAAGGGTATAAAATCAAATACATCATAATCGGCATTCCGTATTGTCCGAAGATGAATTTGTCCGTCATTCCTCGAGCTAAAATCGTTAATATTACAATGACCATTAAAGTCTTTTTATTCCTCATTAGATAAATTAATGTTTTAATTAATAAAACAAAAAAAAGTATAAACATTATCAATCCATTATTTGCATGCAATTGTAGAAAACTATTATGCAAATTATTTCCATAAGCATGAATAATAGGAATTTGATCTAGTGGAGCGCCCGTAAAAATATATATAATATTCTCTCCTAGCTTTTCAAAATATGAGCTCCAAATCAATTCTCTTGCTGTATTATCACTTCCTTTACTAGACCATTTTCCAAGATCCATAAATTTTTCCAATGGATTTATATCATTTATAATTAAATAGATCAAAATGCATAATATAATTAGGATTAGGAAACCATATCTTTTTAAATTCTGTTTAACATAGTTTTTGATATAATATAGTGTTAACAGTGAAAAAAGAATAAAACTGGAAAGTATCCCTCCTCGACCTGTTGCCCAAATTGAAAGAAAAAAGCAGATCAAAGCTGGAAACAGATCAATCAATTTTATTGTACGATCTGTATTTTGAACTGCAATATAATACAAAGAAACCGCTAATATTAAAAGTATGGATATATAATTTCGGCTACTTGTCAAAAAGATAATGGTATTTGCATTCGATATATAGCCATAAAAGAACACCGCGGCACTAACGTAAAATCCAATACTTCCTTGTAAATAAGTTATTGGATATGCAAGCATAACAATCATTATTCCAAACAGTAGCATATCAACAATTAAATCAATATAATCTACGTTCCTTATCACCAACAAGTTAATTATGCCAGTAAATAAATAAATACCTAAGGTAAATAATAAGATATTTCGTTGTATTTTCCGTTTAAAGAATAATATTATAAGACCAATTATTCCAATAACAAATAGGGAAATCAAATACAATGATGATGAATGTCCCGTCATCCTATATAAATTTGCAAGATAAAATAATATTGGTAACCATCCAATTAATATAAAATGCCCTTTTTTTTCAAAAACTATTTTTGTCCGATTTAGTTGCATTGTTCCTTCATTTCTTTTTTTCTTAATTGATCAACTCAGTAATTTTCTAATTTACAATAGTAAATTAAGCTAACTTATATATTAAGAATTTATGAATAAAATTCAAATATTCTCTAAACAACTCTTCTATTACATAATATCTATATTCTTTCAAAATAATCCGTTCATCTAATCATAATTCTATTCACTTTCTTTGTAGTGACACATTTAGTACTTCTTTTAGATTTGATTCCATAAAATAATTTATCATATCATTTGTTATTCACCGGTTACTAATCGTATATAAAAAAATATGCATAATAGATCTAGATTTATCTCATTTAATCTCAATCAATTAGACACATTCATAACTACTATCGTTACTATGGAGACCAAGTATTTACGCTATCCGTTTTTCGAATCTATCATGAACCTTTGATACCCCTTCTATAATGATATCTGCCTGTCCTAATATAATCCTACTTAATTATGTTATTGTTTTAGCGCTTCTACACTCTGGTTAAACGATCTTTTAATTCTTGTGATATTACTCCATTTTTTCTTGATGATTTCACCCATTTTACCAATTTTTCGAGAAGTTCTCCTCGTTTTCTTAGCATTTATTTCTCCTATTATTAAAATCTTGTAGCTCCATTATAACCATGAAGTTTCCTTGTTGTCAGATTAACCTTGCTAGATAATTTCCCCGCTTTCTAAATCTCTGTATTATAATAATTTAAGCAAATCCAGTGTTTTCTTTATAAGCTAAATATCGATTTTTTCAATACTATAGCCCATATTACGTCACACCGAAGTAATGTCCATACCCCTATCGTATTTCCATAAACTATATTCTTAAAGGCCTTAGTACCTAGCAAGCCGTACGTCAATTCGCTATTATCACCGGACTCTCTATGACTCCATTTTTCTAGATCTGAACCATCCCGTCTCCTTCTCCGAAGTCGCCAGATAAAACAGCATTTTGATGCCGTCAGCCTGCATTATCAGGACCGATTTCTAATGTTGAGGATCACGAAAACGTTCAGAAGATCAAAAAAATCTTTCTTCTCTCCAAAGTAAAAGAACGATATCAAGAAAAATACCGGTGCATCCGTTATCACTGAAAGCTTCAAAAACCCTATGATGCCCTTGATCCTGCTGCGGATCTGCTGAAAGCTCAATAGGCATTTCCGTACTTCCACGATATTTTCACGTAACTCGTCTTAGATCCAACGGGAAGATCTAACCGCATCTATCGGTAATATACCGTATCAAAAATTTTGGAAACCCACTTTGTTGCCAGTACTATACTATAATGGATCAGCTTTATCTAGAGTAGTTGAGAATGTAAAAAGCCCAACATTCTCAACTAAAGCCTAAACAACCAGATCAAGGTGTACAAGCGGGTTGCACATCCGGTCTTTATTATTTCGAATTCTTCAGTTCATCTATGGAAAACACAAACCTTTTCAAGAACCATTATCCATTTTGGAATATGTAGATACAAAAAAGAGAGCCTCTTTATGATCTCGGACAAAACTCAACATTCAGGACTGCACATAATAAGATAATACAGAAAAAATTCTTTAAACAGAACGCTCAGCGTAATTCAAAACCTTTATCCTCTCTGTATTTGCAAGGCTTTGCGATACTTTTCCACCAGATCTGCAAGGAGAACAACTTCATCTTATAATTGAATATTTTTCAATATTAATTTATATGCGATTTTATTATAAATGTTTTCTTTTAGCCATGTCTTTTTTATATGTTATAATATGCTCAATCGCATAACTAAAAAATGGTAGTGGATCAGTCCATGAAAAAATATAATCGTTATTCTTCCTAAAATCAAACCAATTTGGTTTGCTACACCACCTATTCGGATTTTTTATCAACCACATCAAATCCGCATGAAAATATCTAAGTATCAAATTCTCAGGTATTGGCTTAATCTTACTTTCGATTTTCTTTCTGTAAGCTAAATTTAACATATTTTTTACTGGTTCAGTTCCAGCTAATTCGCAAATTTTAATACTCGCTGGTATCCTTCCGTTTATTTCCATCACTTTCGGAATATTGTCACGTGGATCCATTATAAATCCAACATGTCCAAAATTCTTCCATTTAATTTTTTCAAAAAGCCGCTTTGTACTGTTAATCATTCCGTCATGATTTATGGTTCTTATATAGCATCCTGGACCACCATCAATAGGAAACCATCGACAAGATTCAACAACTAAGATTGATTGAGGTGTACATTCATCATTCATCATTATATAGCCGCCATATTGAAGACCGCCTTTTGGAATTAACTCTTGAATAACATACTCTTCAACAGATATTATTCCTTTCTCGATATATTTATCTAATTCTTCACGATTCATAATTTTTTTGAAGCCTACTCCACCACTTCCTTTTCTTGGCTTAGCGCATATTGGAAATGATACCTTTTCTAGATACTGATCTAATGTTTCATTCTCCATCTTTGTAATTGGACAAGGAATATTGTTCTCCATACAGACTCTCATCGTTTCTTGCTTATCATAAGCTTTTAGAAATGCTTCTCTTGGCGCTGCAATGATCTTCAATTCCGGATATTCTTTTTGAATTCTTCCGCTTGTACATATATCCGTAGCCCGTTCGAGAATCGGAAATAAAATATCATATTTATTTTTCAGTTCTTGTTCTATTGCGTTCTGATAAATCCTCTTATTATTCCTGATGCCATGTACCACCACTCTTTTAGATGGATACCTAGATGTATAACCTACGTCGAGCCTTGACTCACACATTGTTGTAACTTTGCACCCTAATTGATGAAGTTGATGTAATAAGCTGGGAATCTGGCGTCCATAACCATCTAACAAAAGTACCTTTTTTCCAGCATAATCACTTACCATATTACTCAATTGCTCACTCCTCATCTCACTCGCTTCTCAATGGATATACTGCTTTATTTAACAAGTAAGTTTTCTCATTTTCACCTGTTAAAGCTTTCAATACAATATATATTATATTAATCATCCATTTTGGAAATTTTAAAACTATCTTTGCTCTTCCTGCCTCTTTTTCCGCTTTAATATAATCTGGCGTCCACATATTTTTTTTATCTTTAAGAATTCTAATATCATTTTTTGTTTCTTCCTGACACCAGTCTACCATTGATTTAACTGCATTTTTTATATTCAAAATCTCGTATGAACTACCTTTCCCAATCTGGTATGCAATATAGGGATATTTCAAATAATATCGTTTTTGAATATCTCTCTTTATCTCATCTGTATAGACTGGCGTAAATCGAAAAATAGTATAATGGGAAAGTTTTTTACATTCTTCCTCTGCCATTGCCTTACTCTTCCCGTAATTGCTCACAGGATGGATATATGAAGAAGCATTCACTGGCATTTTGCCATCAAAAAATCCATAGACATCTATTGTACTGATAAATAGTACTGGCCGATCGCCGGCAAGTTCAAAAATATTCTTCGCACAATCTACGTTTATGTTTTTGTAACGTTCCCATGAAAGATTTATTTCACCTTCGGTATGAGCTAACGCAGCAAGATGGATAAATCTATCAATTTTTTCATTGCTATCTAAAATTCTTTGTAGTCTCTCCTTATTCTTCAAATCGACTTTATAGTGACGGTAGTTTTCGTTGCAAACCTCATCACCAGACCGGTCAATTCCGATCACAATATGTCCAGCTTCAATCAACGCTCTTACAAGCCTTGATCCTATCATTCCCCTTGTTCCCGTTACGAGTATTCTCATGTTCTTACCTCTTCAAGAGCTCTTTTATCTCCATTGACACATTCAATCATTTCTTTCAGTATTTTCATTTGTGGGCGGTGAATAATCTTTCCGAAAATGCAAAGGATTGTATAGTATATCATTTTAATATCATAACTAAGCTGTTGTTTTCCGACATAGTATCTGTCTAATGCCAACCGCGTTGGAGCAACCTTATCCATATATTCATCTTCATCTTCGATAGCATCACCATATAAATAGTCGTACAAAGCTGCTGGTGATGTTAATCCTGGTTTTAAGTTTGCCACAATTATATTCTTACCACCACGTGTAATTGCAATCTGATCAACCGCTGCTGGACGAGGGCCAACCACTGCCATATCTCCTAAAAATACATTTAGTAGTTGCGGTAGCTCATCGATTTTTGTTGCTCGGATGAAACGTCCAAATGGAAAAATTCTGTCCTGATCAGGCCTTAAACTTTTTTCATTCGCATTTTTATCAATCTTCATAGAACGAAACTTAAACATTCTGAAAGTTTTATTATTAATCCCAACTCGTTTCGCAAAATAGAAAATAGGGCCCGGATCTGAAATAAGTATTCCCAAAATAGCTATAATCCATATAGGAATGAGAACTACAAGAGCTATCCCTGATGCTATAATATCGAAAAGTCTTTTAGTAAATTTATAAAATGCGTTAGGCTCCATTTTTTACCTCAAATTCTAAAAAATACTGATTCAAAAGCTTCTGCGTAGTTACAATTTGCTTGTGCGCCACGATAAGCTGCAAGTCCGATTATAGCCTCTTCTGACCTCGGATGTGGATATGGTCTCATTACGCCTGTATACGCGGCTAACGCTTTTAACTTTACATTTATACCTTCTCGACCCACTTCGACAAACATATTTGGTGAAAAACGATTGGCTGAAGAATCAAACGACCACTCTGTGGAGGAAGGAACTTCCATATAGATTAACTGTCTTAGTTGTGGTATTCCAGTCTTTCTTTGAAATAACCGAGACGCCGCCTGACAAGCATAACTAGTTATAACGTGATCATTATTCGTATCACTTGGATGATGTGTATATATGCTCTCTGCTCCCCAATCTTCGATAACGGCTTCGATAAACTGAACTAATGTTAAATGTGATACTGTATTCATTTGAATATTCGGAAAATCTCCAGCATATGCATTATGAATCCCCATGATCTCAAATGCCTCTCTTTGTTCTTCTTGCAAAGTCGCAGAAATATTAGATCTCGCAGCTGCATTATTTGCCATCGTACATATAGCAACCTTATGTCCTGCACACACTAATTTATGTATCGTTGCTCCTGCTCCCAAAACTTCATCGTCAGGATGAGCAACCACAAACAATATATTCATAATTTTGATTTTCTCTCCTTTTTTCTTACTTTCTACAATAATTTTCCTTACCTTTACTTTTGATAGATATAATAATCTTACTAACATAATCAGAAAAATATATTTCTTTAATTATTTCGTCATACTTTATAATTTGATAACAACAAAAAATATTGTTTTTTCCAAAATATACTATTTCTATCTATTTATATTTCTTCAATTTTCGCCTCCGCCTGCCGACGCTCCATCTTTTCTTTCATAAACTTGCTCTTTCTCTCCTCTTCGCTGTTTTTCCCCACACAAAAAAGAGCCCCCGTCAGGAAGCTCTTCTCAAAATCTTTTTCTCCGGCTCCGCATTTTTCACACCGTCGCCGTTTTCTTTTTCTGTATTCTATATTATGTTCTTCTGTTTCTATATTCGCTCTGTCTGTTTTATTTTCCTGTTTACAGGTCCGTTTCCCGGCAGACCCGCCCGCAGCAGGCGCGTTTTCTCTCCGCCGGATATCTGAAAACGCAAAAAAGGGTGTGCTTCGCCCCTCCGCAGCCTGTAAAATTTTTACTTCTCCGGATGATACAGATATCCTGTATGCGTCGCATCAGCCGGATCCCCGCCGTCTCAACGGCAGACATCCTTCTGATGCAGTTATGACCGGTTTTTCCGGTTTCTTTACGCGGTCACGGTACAAGACCGTTTTCCGCCGTAAAGATTTCAGAATCACACTGAGGCGCGCGGCGGCTGCACAGTGCGCTCGGAAATCGCGGCTGTGCCGGCTTCCGCATCTGCACTCGGGAAATTTTCTGCTTCCGCGGCCCGTATATCACCTGTAAATAAGATACAGATAAAATCTTGACTTCTTCTTTTTCAGTGAGCGATTATATCTCATCGAAACATTATTTTGTTTTATTATAACACTATCTGCCGTACCATTACAATACATGTACTGCATCCGGGAAAAAAAGGAAAAATACTTTTGCCGTCCGCATTCGCTCTTTCCGCAGCCGCCCGCCGGAAAAGATGCAGGAAAGATGCGGAAAAGATACGGGCTTTTTCCCTTTCTCCTCCTCCCGTAAAATCAGATTGTATTGCGCTGTGTGCCGGCATACGGTATAATTGTATACGATATATCCGCAGATACACAGAATCTGCTCTTCAGAAATTCGGAAGGAGGAGAAGCATTGCTCAGCACAGAATTTTCAGGCGGACGCGATATGACGGCATGTCTGCCGGACGATACGCGGGTTCTCGAACACGATTTTATCTCGCGCGTCACGCCTCTTCTTCATAAAAACAACGACATCGACAAATCCCATTACGACAAAGATGACGTAAAAATGGGCCTCCGCAACAAAAACGGCACCGGCGTAAAGGTGGGACTGACGCACATCGCCGACGTCAGAGGCTACGATATCGACGAAAATAAAAAGAAAATTGCCATTCCCGGTAAGCTTTACTACAGAGGAATCGACGTGGAAGACCTGGTGAACGCGGCCATCCGCGAAAAGCGCTTCGGCTACGAGGAGACGAGTTACCTGCTCCTGTTCGGCGAGCTGCCGGACGAGCGTCAGCTGAAAGATTACACGAAACTGCTGGGGCAGCTCCGGGAACTTCCTCCTACGTTCACCCGCGACATGATCATGGCGAATCCGTCTCCCAGCATTATGAATCAGATGGCCCGGAGCATTCTCTCCATGTACAGCTTCGACGAAAAAGCGGAAGACACTTCCATCGGCAACGTGCTCCGTCAGTCGATCCACCTGATTTCCTGTCTGTCCACGATCGCCGCTTATTCCTATCAGGCGAAGCGCTCTCATTTCCAGAATCAGAGTCTTCACCTCCACTATCCGCTTCCGGAGCTCTCCACTGCGGAAAACATTCTCCGGCTCATCCGTCCCATGGGTGAATACACCGATCTGGAAGCGCGGCTCCTGGACATCTCGCTGATTCTGCATGCAGAACACGGCGGCGGCAACAATTCCACTTTCACCACGCATCTCGTCTCTTCCACCGGAACGGACACTTATTCCGCCATCTCCGCGGCTGTCGGTTCGCTGAAAGGGCCGAAACACGGCGGTGCGAATCTGGCCGTCATCCACATGATGCGGGATCTGAAAGAAAACGTAACCGACATCACGAATTTCAAAGAAGTCGAAAATTATCTCCGGCGCGTCATCCGGGGCGAAGCCAGCGACGGCACCGGACTCATCTACGGTCTGGGACACGCGGTATACACCATCAGCGACCCGAGAGCGCAGCTCCTGAAAAAGATGGCCCGGACTCTGGCGGAAAAGAACGGTCTTATGGACGAATTCATGCTCTACGATTTCATCGAGACCCAGGGATCGCAGATCTATTCCGAAGCCACCGGACTTGACGTCATCCTGCCGGCAAACGTCGATCTCTATTCGGGCTTTGTCTACAATGCGCTGAATATCCCTCTCGATCTGGCCACGCCGATCTTCGCCTGCGCCCGCATCTCCGGCTGGTGCGCCCACCGCATCGAAGAACTGACGTGCAGCGGCCGCATCATGCGTCCCGCCTATCAGTGCGTCAAGACACCGGAGCGCTACATCCCGCTCAAAGAGAGAGAAAACGACAGTCTCTTCTGATTTCCGCGCTCTATGAGATAAAAAAAGCGTTGCAGCATTTCATATACTGCAGCGCTTTCTTTTTACAGATCTTTTAAAACGAGGCCGATATATTCTTTTATATGCTGCCTGTCGCAGAGCAGGCCGATAGGGACATTTTTCGTCAGGAACAGTCCCTCGAAGATAAGGTATAAATCAGAGGCGTAATATTCCGGCGACATGACATCCCGGATCTGCTCCAGCCGGATGTGCATCCTAGTCTCTTCCACGAAATAGCGGAAGAGGTTGATCTTTTTCAGCTTGACCATCTCAAACAGATCATCGAATTCTTTATAGACAGAAATCTGATTGATCGTCTTGTAGATAAAATCCACGTACCTGTTATTCTGTGAAAAAAGAAACAGATTCAGCATCCGCTCCTTGTAAGACAGATCCTCCGGCAGGCTGTAGGCGTATTTCACCACATCCGCCTTTTCTGCCGCAAGCTTTACCACCTCCCGGTAGAGTTCACTCTTGTCGCGGAAATGCCAGTATATCGCCCCTCTGGTCATCCCGGCGTTTTCGGCGATCTGAGCCAGTGACGTCTCCGCGTATCCAAGTTCAAAAAAACTTTCAAAAGCGGATTCGATCAGTTTTTCTCTCGTAATCTGCGTATCTTCTTTTGATCTCCTCATAACATTCTTCTTCACATTTCATTCCAGCTGTATTTCCCGATGAAGACCGGGACAGATAAAAAGTGTGACTGACGCCCGGGCATTTTTCCGTGACCAGCCACTTAATGATTGAATTATAACACATTGTTATAAAAATCTCAAACATTCCCCGAAAATCCTGCCGGAAATCCCTGTTTTTTCTTTGCTCTTCCGGGAACACAAAAAAGAACGGCACACTCCGCAGATGCCGGAATATGCCGTCTGTAACGCGCCATGAGACGCTCATTGTTTTAAGTTTAAATTGTGGAGCCGTCATCCTCCGGTGTCTCCTGCGGGGAACGCACCATTTTCACGCTGCAGATCCGGTTGTTTTCCGTCTCTTCCGCACGGAATTGCCATCCGAAGGCTGTTACCGTTCCATTCCTGTTTTCATCCGGAATGTACCCCAGCTGTTCCAGGAGATAACCTGAAATCGTATCGTAATCTTCTGATTCCAGCTTCAGGCCAAACTCGTCGTTAAGGTCGCCGATCGTCATGCTGCCGTCTAAAAGGTATTCGTCCTCGCTGATCTGCGTGATTTCAGACACTACGGGGTCCGATTCCTCGTAGAGATCTCCAACGATTTCTTCCAGCAGGTCTTTCAATGTAATGATACCGGAAAAGCCGCCGTATTCATCCACCAGCAGAGCCATCCGGACTCTATTTTTCTGCATCTCACGGAGAAGATCGTCTGCGTCCTTTTTCTCCGGCACGAAGTACGGTTTGTGAAGCATGCTGCGCAGCTCTTCTTTCGTCACCGGTGTGTCGTCTTTTACCATGCGCAGCAGAACATCCCTGACTCTGAGAATTCCGATGATGTTGTCGATGTCTTCTTCATATACCGGAATTCTGGAATATCTGCTTTCCACAATCTCTTTTAAGATTTCTTCGAGAGGTTCCTCGATGTCCAGCACCGTCACCATCTGGCGCGGAACCATGATCTCCGTGCCGCTTCTGTCGTCGAAAGCGAAGATGGAATGAACCATCCTGCGCTCGTCGTCATCGAAGGTCCCCCGTTCATATCCCGCTTTCATCATCGAAAGGATCTCCTCTTCCGTCACGGCCTCTTCTTCGTCTTCTGTCTTAAGTCGAAGAAGGCGCAGAACTCCTTTGGTGGAGACGGAGAGAAGTTTGATGAACGGCGAAAGTATGATGGAGATATAGTGGACCGGCATGACGGTTACCATGCAGAAAGCTTCCGATTTCTGAAGCGCGATCCGCTTGGGCACCAGCTCGCCGAAGACCAGATTGAAAAACATCAGCAGCAGTGTCACGCCGTTGTGAGCGATAGCCGAGCTGTACGGGATATTCATCCCTTTCATCCACTCCGCGAGTATGGGTGCGATGCCGGAGGCCGCCGACGCACTGGAATAAAAGCCCGCAAAAGTGATGGCCACCTGAATGGCGGAGAGAAAGCGGGTGGAGTCCTCAAAAAGTCCCTGTATCACCTTCGCTTTTTTATTTCCTTCCGCTGCCAGAGAGCGTATCCTGTTGCGGTTGACCGAGACGACTGCCATTTCCGCTCCGGCAAAAAATGCGTTCATGAGCGTAAAGATCAGCAGGAGCAGTAACTGAAAAACGATTGTGTTCCCGTCGGGGTCTGATTCCATAATGATGTAATTCCTCCTTTATATCATTATCATGTTAAAATCCGAATTTAGAAGGAGTATACCATGTACACTTAAAATATACAAGGATAAAAAAATCCTGTATAATAATATATAACCATTATCTGTATATGAGAATCATCTGTTTTTTGTTCGGAAAGGAGAATTTCATGGCATTTATTCCTACAGACGACATGCCCGCTCTGACGACTCCTGAAGGGAGAAGAGAATGCCTCAGAGCGCTCTTGGCAGCACGGGCGGAAAAAGGAGAGATACCCCGGGGTGATATCGAGGTACTGGAGACAGAATTTCAGGAATATACCGATGACGGCGAGCTTACCGTAAAGATACCTGTCCGCCCGTGGCAAGTCAACGGTCTAGACAACGTTCAGGGCGGCATCCTGATCTATATGATCGACTGTGTTTTCGGTGCCATGAGTTTCGTCACAAACGAATGCAGACCGGTAGGTACCATCGACACCACCGCAAATTATCTGCGTCCTGTCACTCTGGCAGACGGAGAAGTTACCATCTGCGCCAGAGCCGTCACAAACAGCCGGCGCATGATCCACGCCACCGCGGAGCTCTACAACGCAAAGGGAAAAATCGCCGTCACAGCTTCCACCAACATCATGAAGCAAAATCCTCCCGATACAAAAAAGTAGCACAGCTGCTCGAAATATGAGCTGCGCTGAACCGCCCGCATACATTTCTCCGTCAGGGAGGCTGTAAAAATTATCAATTATCATTAAAATAAAAAAACAGCGCTGAGAGATTCTCAGCGCTGTCTGCATTATGGCAGAGGGCACGGGACTCGAACCCGCGGGGCTTTCGCCTTACCCGCGTTCCAGGCGGGCTCCTTAGCCACTCGGTCAACCCTCTATATTTCGTACAACCGTACGACCTTTATTATTATACCCTAATATCGCCAGATTGCAAGCGGAATTTTGATAAAATTTTAAATTTTTCAGAGGGCGCCCTCTCCCGCGTGCGAGACTCACACGGAAAGGGCGCCCTCCTGACGTTTACCTGCGTTTTCTCACGGTTTCTTACCGTTTTTAACTTTTCAACTTTTTAACTTTTCGACTTTTTACTCCGGTGTTCTTCATTTCTTCTGCTTTTCATTCTTTTCCGGATCCCGCTTCCTTCCCAGGCGAAGCGTCAGAAGCAGACCTGCGGCGAACAGGAATGCCAGCACGGCATACAGTCTCATATATGCCTCGTCGCCAGTCTTCACCGTGTCTTTGTCACCATCTTCTCCTCCTGCGGCAGATCCGTCATCCGGATTATTCCCCGGCTGTCCCGGATCTCCGCCCGGTTCATTCTCACCCGGGTCCGGAAGTTCTGTCTCTTCCTCTTCGGCCGTATTCACAAATGCAGCTTCGACGGCGCCATTCTGCGGAATCTCACCCGTCTCGCCTTCGGCAGAAACCGTGTATCCTTCGGCAGACGCCTCCTCAACCTTATAAGCGATACCGGACGGCAGTCCCGGAGCCGCGGCAGTCTCGCCGTGTTTCAGAGTAAACTGCGCCACACCGTTTTCAAAGGTCATATCGCCGTATACGCCGTTTATGGAAGTATCCTCCAGCGTCACGGTGAAAGTGAAAGACCGGTCGTATTCCGCATTTTCTCCCCCGACTTGCTTCGTAACCAGCAGGGTTCCGAAGGTTTCGCCCCTGCTGTTGACGATATCCATTCCGTCGTATTTCACCTGATAGCCGTCGGGAACGTATTCCTCCCTGACATAGTAAGAGATTTCATCGCCGCCGGCGTCATATTTCGGAATATTTTCGAAGCGGTAGCTCCAGTTGCCGGCTGCGGTGGCGGTGACTTTCCGGATCACCTGTCCGCTGCCGTCGTAAAGTACCACGGTAATGCTCTCCGGCCGGCTGTCGGCAGTATCTCCCTGCCAGCGCTTGACACCGGTAAGAGTGATATAATCCTTCTCTTCCGTCAGGGTATTCGTGAAATCATATCCGTCGACTTCGCTCACATAACCTTCCGGCACGGTTTCCGCCACGCGGTAAGTATAGCGCTTTCCGCCGGCATCCCGCTCCGGCAGGTTAGAATACCGGTACGTCCATACGCTGCCGTTTTTCGTCCATACCGGATCCGCATTGACTTCGGTTTCTTTTCCGTCCTCTGTGCTGCGGTAAAGCGTCAGCTCCAGGGAATCAGGACGCTTGCCTGCGGCGTTTTCGTCATCCACCCAGGTCTTTGTTCCTGTGATAGTCACCCGGTCTGACGTGCTGCTCCGGTGATTTTCAAACTCTGCCTCAGCGGTTCCGCCGGAGGTAATTCTTCCATTCTGACCGCTGCCGCTGGTATAATATCCGTCTTTGTTGTCTTCCGTTTCCGTCACAGCGTAATCGAGTCCGACCGGGAGACGGATAGAGATTTTTTCCCCGTCCTTCAGAGCGATCTCCGTGGTAGAGACGCCGTCTGTAAAGGATATTTGCGCTTGTTCCGTCTTTCCGTCCTGTCTGGTGTAAAGGGCATCATACAAGCCGTTCACATCGGCGGCTTGCGTGTCTGCCGAAGAGGTTCCCGTCAGCGTCACGGTAAAGTGGAACGCCCGGTCGGTCTCTCCTCTGTTGCCCGTCACTTCTTTCAGGATGATCAGATCGCCCATCCGGATGTTCTGAATGGTATATGTCGCATCCGGGTCGGTGTTTGTGCTGTCTATAACCTCGTAGCCCGCCGGAACACCGTTTTCAGTGACGCGGTACTCGTAGCGGACGCCGTTGTCATTATACTTGTCAAGACCCATCCATGCCAGTGACCAGGTATTGCTGCCCTCCGGTTTTGTCCATTCAGGCTGCGCCGTGTTTTTCGTGATGTCCGTCCAGCTGCCCTCAGTTGGCGTCACCGTCCGGCGTTCCAGCTTCAGCTCTATATTTTCCGGCCGGTCATCCTGCGTGTCACCTGTCCAATTCTTCTGAATATTCAAATTCACTGTGCCGGTGCGGACGTTTGTAAAGTTATAATGTCCCTCCGCATCTGCTTCGACGACGCCTCTATCTTCGTCTGTCTTCTGATTTTTCAGCTCGTAGCCCGACGGCAGCACGGTTTCTTTCACGCGGTAGGTGTACTCGTTTCCGTTCGGGTCATGGGTAGGCAGACCGGTGTAGGCATATGCCCACGTGGCCGTATCCGTGTCCGTCCACGTCGGTGTGACGCCGGTCACTTCTTCCCAGTTAGTCTCGGTCTCGGTTACAGTTTTTCGCTCCAGAATCAGCGTCAGGCTGTTCGGGCGGGTATTTCCCTCGTTATTGTCGTCCAGCCACGTCTTGGTTCCGGTGAGGCCGGTGGCAGGCGTATTGGTGACAACGGTTGCGTTCCCATCCGTTGTCGCATAGGTGACAACATAACCGGTTTCGTCGAGGGTGATGACACTGCCATCTGCAATGGGATTATTCTCCGCGTCCAGTTCCAGTGCGTAGTAGTAATATAGATTGCTTTCCTCATCGTACTCAGGCAGATCAGTGAAAGTCGCTTTCCAGGCTTCTTTTTCCAGGCCGCCTGCTGTCGTATCCGCATTTCCGTCCAGAGTCACGCTTCGTACGCCCTGACTTTCATCCAGTTCGTCCACCGGAACGGCTTCGCCATCTGTCGTACTGCCGACATTCTTTTTATCTGTCGTCCGGTACAGACCCAGAGTTACCTCCGGTTTAGCGCTCTGGCTGTTCGGATTCCACTTTTTTTCTACGGAGAAGTCCCGGGTGAAGGTGTTTACAAAAATAACATCTCCTTCCCCCTCACCATCCTCAGATGCAATCTGCAGCCAGCCGTCGCCAGTCACTTCCACCGCCCGATAGGCCACGACTTTCTTTCCGTCGATGGTACTCGGCAGATTTTCCCATTCTGCGGTCAGATTGTCCGGCGTGACCGTCTGTTCTGCGGCGCCTTCAAACTCTCCTTTTGCATCGATCCAGCCGGTTCCGTCTTTCAACCGGTACTGCAGTTTGATGGTCACATCAGGCTTTTTACCTGTGTCGTCCTGCGGAACGGCCCATTCCTTTTTCACGTGGATCGTCAGCGCCGTATCTTCAGGATCTGGAATAAATTTATCCAGCGCATTTGTTACAGTCCACTTATTATCTTCAGATTGATATTGCGTTATGTACGCGCTTCCCGTCGTTTCCCCGGCCGAATTATATGTTCCTCCTACCGATACGATGGAATCATCTGGAATGTCATCCAGTGTATAGTCGGCTGAAGGCTGCAGTTCACGCACCCGATAGGTGTAATTCTGACCTGTTCCGCTGCTGTAATCCGCCGCAGGCAGACCGGCGAAAGTGTGAACCCATTTTTCCGTGTCCGGAGCTCCGCTTTTATCATCGCCGTCGCCGCCATACAATTTTACCACAGCTACGTTTTCCCAGGCTGTATCATCCGGTTCCGCGCCGTCTGCAGTGCGCTGGAGAAGGAACCAGGCGGTCCAGGTCATCGGAGCGCTGACGCCCGGACGGGTATTGTACTGGTTGCTGCCATCATCCCAGACTTTCGTCACCGACACCTCTGTGGTAGAGAGTTTATTGGTGCTGGTGCTGAGGCCGGAATTTTCGGCGCGTTTAAATTCTGCGGCTGTGACGAGACCCTCACCCTCACTTCCCAGCGAATAGCTGAATTCTGAACCGTCCTGTTCGTCCTCCGGAAGTGAGATCGTCTGACTGACCGATTCACCGTAAGATACGCCGGTCTCGATCACCCGGTACTGCAGACTGATGTAATCATCGTCCTGTTTAATCACCGTCGGCAGATTCTCAAAAGTTCCTCCGGTCTTCCAGGCAGAGGCATCCACCGTATTTTCAATCGATGCGGTATCCCAGTCCTCCTCAGTCACTTGCGTCGCTCCATTTACCTCAACAGCATCAGTGTTAATATTATTTCTTGAGAAATATTGCGATGCATTTTCCCAGGTCTTCATGCCATCCGCAGACACCTGCAGCTGGAAGGTCACCGTCAGATTAAAATCATCGCCCAGATAATTTTCAGTGATTTTCTTTCCGTCTGCGTCCACCCAGGTTTTATTAAATTTATAACTCATATGGGTGGTATTTTCCAGTCTACCGAAATTGGTATTTTCCGTCGTCGGCTGTATGTCCTTTTGCCATTTTCCGCCGGTATCCGCAGGCGGTGCGTAAATGCTGTTTTCCGGCGCATCGCTCTCGTCGAAATCAATCTGCAGCCGGTTGTTTACCGTCGGTTCGCTGAAGGAATACTTCCACGGCATGCCGTTCGGGGCGTATTTGTCAAAAGCGGTGATTCCTACAGAACTGATGACTATGCTGTAATTGCCATTTTCAGCTTGACTTACTGTCACCGTAAAATCTTCTTTCGGAATCAGATATTCAGTAATGCCGTTATTCTGACCGGTCTGTGAAGCGGCAGTGCGCTTCAGAGCGGTCCAGGTCACATTGCCGTTTCCATCCTTTTTCGTTTCCATCAGCAGAGTTTTAAACTCCTCTGCATCCGGCCGTAAGCCGTAGGCATCGTTATTGTCGTCCCACACTTTCGTGGCGGTAAAGTCGTTTCCATACTTTTCCGGCGAATCCGGCTGCTTATTTTTGAAAGTAGCCTGTACATCCGGCTTGCTGCCATCTTCTGTTTTTTTCGGACTCATATCAGTAATAGATGTCTCCCGAACATCGACATCGCCGACAGTCAGATCTCCTTTTTCAGCCCAGGTTTCAAAGCCGTTCAGCTGCGATTTGTCTTCTGTGACGGTGTATCTGTACTCCGTACCGTCAGGGGCATAGAGGTCGAGATTTGTAAATGTCACATATTCAGTGATACAACCCTTCGTTTTTTCTTCATTCTCCAATGCGTTGTACGCCTTTAGTACATCCGCCGAAGAAATCACCTGTGTTTTTGTTCCGAAGGAAGTGTCTTCCTCATATTCACCCTCTTCGCTCTGCACCTGACGGGTCAGTTTAAAGGTCACCGCCGGATAAGCCTCCGGAACATCCTCTCCCTCAGCATCTTCCGTCATCGGAAGATACAGGAACTTCTTGA
>JAHZHA010000001.1:0-158839 GCA_019420525.1 Bacillota bacterium | reverse complement strand
TTCCTCCGGATTATATTCATTGGTGAAAGTGAAATCTGAACCGGTCATACGAAAGACTTCATCCGCATTCACCGTGCTGCTATTCCAGTTCACCGTCTCGGTGACTTTATAGGTGTACAGCTTTCCGTTTTCATCGTACCGGGCCAGTCTCGGCTTTCCATCTTCTCCGCTGCAGATCAGTTCACCGGTGTCAGAGTTCTTATTCAGCGTGTTTTCTCCTTCATACTGAATCAGATACTGATAGCTCAGACCGCTTTTCAGATTCTCCCACTGAGAAGAAGAGATCTCCAGTGTAGCAATCGGATCCTTTGTCGTATCCGGTTCGCCTGTCGCCGACCGGTACACGTTAAACGTCACGCCGGGCAGTCTGGCCTCCGGCCATCCGGAAGGCAGACTGGTCCAGTATTTGATGCCTTCGATGGAGTATTCCTCCGCCAGGGCGTTCGTAAAAGTACCTCCTTCGATCAGCGCATACTGCGGGTATTTCGGCGATGCGCCGGGTTCAAATTTTCCTATGCCAAGATCCGCAGGATTAAACCCTGAAGCCTGGTAGCTTCCATCCAGCAGATTCAGCACATTTTCCCCTTCCACAGCATCACCGTTCGGCTCATCCCGGGTTCCCAGGTCTGTTCCATCCAGAGAATACTCCGCCGCCTGGTAGTCGTAATCGCCCGCGGCTACCACGGTGCGTTCCACGGCGTAGTACATGATCTCATAACCCAGATCGTCGTATTCCGGCATGGCTTCGGTGAGAGTTACAGTCCAGTGGTTGTGATCGGTCTGTCCGCCTTCCCATTTGACATCCTTCTGTACCAGCTCGATCTGTTTCTTTGTTCCGCCGCTTCCGTCGCTCACATGACTCACC
The DNA here is from genome assembly GCA_019420525.1 of Bacillota bacterium. Taxonomy (GTDB): domain Bacteria; phylum Bacillota; class Clostridia; order Peptostreptococcales; family Anaerovoracaceae; genus Alangreenwoodia. The sequence continues at coordinate 157,974 of JAHZHA010000001.1, read as the reverse complement.
GCGTAGATATCCAGATAGATATCCGGACGCAGATTGCTGTTATAGGTGAAGTCATCCTTCCATACTTTTTCCCAGGTCACCGTTTTATTGTCTTCCCGGGTATTCGTCACCGTCATAGACTGGCTTTCTTTCGTGTGAGTCTCATTCCCCTCGATTACAGGGGTACCGTAGGATGTCTGATAATCCTCCCAGAGAGACCAGAGGCCCGGATATTTCTTTTCCATCGTTTCATCATCCACCGGCGTCGGTTCTTCGTCATTGCCTGCATCTGTCACATCCAGCCAGAGTTCTTCCACGGTGTATTCCACTGCCTTGCCTTCCGCGTCATACTTAGGCAGGCCGAAGAAGCTCGCCTGCTCCGACGTAACAAGGCTGCCTTCCGCATCATAGCCGATGATGACCTGTTCGGAAGATGCGGTCGGACCATATGTCGTACCATCTGCTGCATATTTGCTGTAAATCTCTACATTTTCACCGCCTACACAGACTGTATCATTTTTATTATCAAAACCGGTATATGTGATTTTCCAATTTTTCTCTTCCGCGTTTTTTTCATCGGCAAATTTCAGCCGGAAAACCAGGGCAAGTTTCTCGTTATTCTCCTGCGAGATATTTGTCAATTCCGTCTCAATCTGATCAAGAATCTCGCTGTGATTACCGTCCACCCATTTTTTCGTCACGGTCAGGTCGATATTGCCCAGACGGCGGTTAGTGACCGTAAAGGTACCCTCCACGCCGCCGGGATCACTGGAAGCATCCTCGTTTTTCTCGAAATCATATGTAATCTGATAGCGATGATTCCCTGTGGTGACGTCGAAAACCTGATTGTTTCCATTATTATCCTGATCTCCATGGTTATCGTTATACAGTGCCTCATACTTATAGCCATCTGCTAAATGATGATCTGTGCCTTTTTCTCCTACCTTTGTTTCCACCACGTAGAGATCATTGATATCCTCGATTCCGGCAGCCTTATCTTCAGCCACCATGACCACTTCATGCCACAGACCCGGATTTGCATCCCCCAGAGTGACCGTCAGCACTTCGTCATTCTGCATCACAGGTTGATTCGTATTCCAGTTATATACCGTAAAGGTCACCGGCTCCCGGTGCAGGTCGTCGCCGTCATCCAGCCATACCTTGCGCACCAGAACCGGAATGGCGCCCGTTCCCGGTCCGTTAAACACGGTGGTTATGTAATTCCCGTCTTCATCCCGCTCGGTTTCATAAGTAGGGTAGCCTGTCTGTTCCAGCAGCACGTACTCATAAGGACGGCCGTTTTCGTCAAATCGCGGCAGATTGTGAACCGTTGCGTGCCATAACACATCTTCATCGTTCTCATTCTTATCCTGCTCGACGGTGATATCGCTGTCGCCTTCCAATCCTTCGCCGCCTGTTTCTCCGGTCAGCTCACCCTCCTCATTATACGAAAACGACACATACGGCTTACTCAGATCGAAATTTCCGCTGCCGCTGGCCACCCGGTAGATGTTGATGGTGACTTTTTCCTTTTTCACTCCATCGTCCCATTCTTTTATCACCTGATAATCGATATTGTCATCGATCCGGTTGACGATAGAGCCGTCAACGCCCACTTCGGAGATATACACGACCTCTGCTCCGCCCTGTTTAAGGGTGAAAGCCCGGCTGCCGCTGTTGTCATCTATCTCGCATTTTGTTGCTTCTCCCGCAGCGATTTCATTTTTCACTTCCGCATCGGTACTGCCTTCGACTTTCTGGTACACCGCGGTCTCCATCCAGCGGTATTTCAGTTCCTGCCCCTTAGCGTTATATTTCGGCATATAGGCGGTATAACTTTCGCTGAGCCGGTCGGCGGTAAAATTGCAGAGATAATGGATATAGGTTTCCCCGTCTCCGTCTTTTACCGCTTCCCATTCTGCGGTACCGTCGTTCGCGATTTTATTCTGCAGTGTCAATTCCACGGCAACATCTTCAAAAGCAGCCTGATAAGCGGCCGCTTCCCATTTTTTAGAAGCTGAAACTCTCACGGTATCCTTCAGCCGATTAGACAGTGTTCCGCCGTCGTACAGCATGGTGTCGCCGGACTTCCGGCTGCCTTGGTACGGTAAGTAATCGGAACCCTCGATAATTTCATCGTCGTCTCCCACCACTCCGTACAGTGTCTCGTAAGTGTTATTCTTGGTGTTCACTTCTTCTTTGACACCGTAGACGTAAGCATAACCGTCCGGATCGTACTTAGGGAAAATTTTATCTTTTCTATCGCCGTCCTTGAATGTGACAGGATAATAATAATATCCTTCCCCGTCCGAATCTGAAAACTCAGGTTCTTCCGTCCCGCTGTCCAGCTTAAAGGTCACATTGCTGCTGCCCTCTTTCACCGTAGCAGCCGTATTCGGTTCCTGACCTTTACGGTAGCGCCACAGAGTAAACGTCACATCCGGACGGGTTTCAAGCAAATCAGCCGGATTTTGATCCAGCCAGCGTTTTTCCGCCGAGAAATCCGTCTCGCCGGACAGCAGCAGGCGCAGCGTACCGCCGCCGTATACCGCTGATGTATCCTGCCCGTGATTCGGAACCTTGCTGTTGTCGTAAATGATCTCCAGCCAGTCGCCTTCGTCAGGAAGCAGACCGTCTGTCAGCTCCGCCTCCGTTAATCTTCCGTCAGCTTTGCCGTCTTCATCATCTTCTTTTTCGGTCACCCAATAGGTGATGGGACTGCCGTCCAGATTGTATTTCCACATGCCGGAAACCGTTATCCGGCCGGTTTCATTGTCGATGTCCAGCCGTGCAATTCCCTCTTCGATCAGCTGCGGAAGAGTTTCCTCTCCGGAGCCGTTGGTATAACTCCACTTAAAATTAAAGTTGTCGAGTATCTGACGAATTTGTTCTTCTGTCAGCGTATTGTCCGCTCCCTTTTTCGCCTCCAGAGTAAAAGAAAAATCCCGTCCCAGCATGTAGTACCAGCCTGTCTGGCTGACGGACGGATACTGACCTATATTGTTTTCTGTCACCTCTGCAAAAGCATATCCTGCCGGAACATTCACCGGCGGTTCCGCAGACCAGGAGACACTGTATGTCTGAGTATTTCCGAAACCGTCTTTTTGCTGAATTTCAGAAGGGAGATTTTGGATGGTAAATCCGCTTCCTCCTGCAATTTCGCTGATCGTCGGCCAGGCTTTCAGTCCTGCGTTTTCCAGCGTGCTGTCCGTCAGCTCCGTGCGTACGCCATTGATGGTAAAAAACAGACGCGGGTAAAACTGGCCGCCTTCCCTGCCGTATCCCGGCCGCTTTTCTTCTTCATTTTCATTGTCCGCCCAGGCTACCGTCTGTGTGATGACTCCCTTGGATTCCGTAACGGTGACAGTATATCCCTCGTCTTCGCCCGGCAGTGAAGTCTTTCCGTTCGTCACGGTGACAGCTTTTGTCACAGTCTGCTGCCCTTCCGCACCGGCTCCGGACAGCGTCATGCTTCCGCTGAAGGCAGCCGAGGAACGCTCAAAAACGCCGCAGTCTACAGTAAACGTAAATTGACAGGTTTCAATATCTGCGCTCCCTGACGCCGCTACTTCTATATCAAAAGTCAGGCCGGAATCCGACGCCTTCAGATTTTTCGCAGTCACGTACTGATCCGCAGATAATACAGCCAGCCGTTGTCCTCCGCTGGTGACAGTATATTTTTTTTCAGAATCCGGACCTGACAGAATCAGTCCCCCTGCCAGCCTTGTCATACCCTCCGGCCAGGTGAGAGAAAATGTCGTTGTCTCAGGTTCGCTGCCCTGATCCGGTTTCCGCACGGTGACAGTATAGGCAACATCCTTACTCCCGTCTCCGTCCAGACTGATCTCTTCCAGATTTGCAGTAATAGCCGTCTCTTCCGGTACTGTCTGAAGAACGGTAAAATATGCCGGACCCGTATAGCTCCACCTCTCGCTGCTGTCGGCAGTGTCGGATGTCAGCAGCAGCAGACCGCTTCCTGCGCCGATGTTGTCCGGGATCTGGCTGTCCGATTCGTCGCTGAAAGTTTTAACGAGAATATCCGCTTTCGTTATTTCGATTCTCGGATCCTCACCTGCCGCAACAAATTTCAGTTCTTTGCTGTATCCTGTCCCTTTTGCCAGAATGCGCAATACGCCGCTTCCGTCCGTTTTCTGTATCAAAACCTCCCTCAGCCCGGTATCTGTATTTTGGCTCAGAAGGGATACCTGTGTCGTGTCTCCGGAATTTCCGGCGGATACAGCTCCTTCAAGGGATTTTTCAGATACCTGGATATCTGCCGGAGTCTGCACATTTCCGTCCGTTTCTCCTTCTCCCGGAACCGGATCAGCCGGAGGTGCCTGTATGTCCCCCGTATCCGGACCGGTCTGAAGTGTTGTGTCTGTTCCCCCGCCAGTCTCATCCTGAGGCGGTTCACTTTCTCCCAGAGCCGAATCGTCCGCAGCTGTTTCTCCTTCTCCCGGAACCGGATCAGCTGGAGGCATCTGTGTATCCTCCGTATCCTGACCGGTCTGAGATGTTGTGTCCGATCCCACGCCAGTCTCATCCTGAGGCGGTTTACTTTCTTCCGGAACCGTTTCTTTTTCCTGCAGTTCCGCTTCATCGACGACCGATATCTCCGACAGAGAAAGTGAAGATATCTCTTCTTCTGTCAGACTGATTTCGATCATCGCGGCAGCTGTTTCCGAAAGGGATACTTCCAGTTTCGCAGTTCTGCTTCCGTCCTCACTCTGAGTTTCCGGCGTCAGTTTTATACTCACCGGAACTTTATCAGTTCCTGCAGCATACGTAATGGCCGATACGAATATCAGCTCTGCCACCATACAGACGACGAGCAATATACTGAATATCCGTGTCGTTATACTGTGCCTGAATGTTCTCATATTCATCCTCCCCTCTGTTTGCTGATCCGAAAACACATCATCCGGATATCGCCCTTTCGTTTCCTTCGCCGGCGCTGCCGGTACCGTCCTTCCGAATTTCACCGATAATGCCGTGGCAGACAAAGCACGCCTCCTCAAACGCATAACTGCAGGTGGACAGCGTCATCACTCTGTCGTCTTCCGTCGGCGAATATTCGCTGCGAAAACAGGACCTGTCCTGTATTCGCTTCAGCCAGTCCACATATTCCGTTCCGGACTCGAAGTCCATCTTCCATGCATCACTGTCCGCCGATGCGATATAAGCCGAAAAAAGCTCAATGGTCTGTGTTCCCTCCGGCGTGATCCACTGCAGCACAGGATGCTTTTCGAAATATTCCTGTTGCTGATAATTCTCCAGAAGAGCAAACATCGTGCCATTTTTCATATGGTGTCCGTAAATCACGCAATTTCTGTGTTTTTCTTCATCCCACCGGCTGTCGATAAACAGGCAGCCGGAACTGTTTTCCGTACCGTCAAAGAGGTGATTCAGATAATACTCGTTGTCTGCCCCCTGGACTACCGGATAGGAGAGCTCCGTGCCTTGGCTGAAGAGCCACCCTTTCGTTTCCGGATTGATTGCCTGCAACTTCTGCCAGTCTATTTTCAGCATTTCTTCCTGCCCAGATTCGTGGCTTCCCTGCAAAGTAGCCGCTTTTTGTTCCCATACAGCATAGGAAGACGACGCATTTTTGTATTCTACCCACTGTCTTATCAGCATTATCCCGCACAGCACAAATCCGGCCGAGCAGATCACGATGCTGCTCAAATACAGCACTTTTTTCATATTCATTTTTTCTATCTCGTCCTCCCTTTATTTTATATTCCTATTCTCAGTATTTTCCTGTATTAGATACGATATTTTCAGCTGTCTTCTATTCCAACTTTTAAAAGATATGTTAAATGACAAAATAGAATAACAGGTGTCAATATCGATAGTATATCAATAAGTTATATGTAAATTTTAAATTAATTTTACCATCTCATAAGCTGTTTATATTACTATTTCAATAATTTGTGACAAAATTTTGATTTTTTGCCGATAATATTTCCTGATAACTCTTTTTTCATACACTAACGCCTTAATGTTTTAAAGTATTTTTCTTTCCAAACGTCACGGCTGTGCTATAATGGTAACAGCATCATTATCATCGCACCAGAACGGTACGGCAGCAGATGCAAAGTTCTTTCTCGCCGTTTTTCCGGCTTTTTACGCAGAATCGAGGTTTATCATATGAAAATATTAGTCGTAGGTATGGGACTCATCGGCGGTTCCTTCTGCAAAGCCATCAAAAAATACACTGCACACCACATGATTGGCATGGATTCCGACGAAGCCACTATCGATATGGCCATCGCCATGGAAAGCGTGGATGAAATCATACCGGTGGACCGTCCGCATCTCATGAAACGTGCAGATCTCGTCATCGTGGCTCTTCCTCCACACAAAATCGTGGATTTCGTCCTGGAAAACAGGGAAAATTTTTCTCAGAACGCCATCGTCACCGATGTGTGCGGCGTCAAGAAATACATCGTGGAACGTCTCGAGGGACCCCTGGCGGAAGCCGGGATTTCTTTCATCGGCTCGCACCCCATGGCCGGCACGGAATTTTCCGGATTCTCCTTCTCTCTGGCCGACATGTTCGTCAACGCCAGCTACCTGATCACCCCTACGGAGCGTTCCAACCGTGAACACGTGGACATTCTCAGAAAACTGGCCTACGACATCGGATTCAAGACGGTGATCGAATCTTCCCCGGAACGCCACGACGAAAGCATCGCCTACACGTCTCAGCTGGCACACGTCGTCTCCAATTCCTACATCAAGAGTCCGACGCTGCCGAAGGAAAAGGGCTTCAGCGCCGGCAGCTTCCTGGACATGACCCGGGTAGCGCGTCTGGACGAAAATATCTGGTGCGACCTCTTCCTCCTCAATCGGGACAACCTCCTCAACGAGATCGATGCCCTGATGAAACACATCGGGCAGCATAAGGAAGCTCTCGAAGCCGGCGACCGTGAAAAAATCCGCGAGCTTCTCAAGAAAGGCCGCATCCTGAAGCAGCACAACGCTTCGGAAAAGAAAATCATATATGACTGATCGGACCGGGGAAAATGACAGATGATAAATACTACATTATGTTATATAGAAAAGAACGACTCGTACCTGCTCCTGCACCGCACGAAAAAAGAGCATGATTTTAACAAAGACAAATGGATCGGTGTCGGCGGAAAATTCGAGGACGGAGAAAGTCCCGAAGAATGTCTTCTGCGGGAAGTAAAAGAAGAGACCGGTCTGACTCTGCGCTCCTGGCACTGGCACGGAATCGTCACTTTCGTTTCCGACGAATACCCGACGGAATATATGTATCTCTACACGTCTTCCGATTTCACAGGAGAGCTGTCCGACTGCGACGAAGGCGAACTGGAATGGGTTCCCCGGGCTAAAATCTTCAGCCTCCCCCTCTGGCCCGGAGACCGGATATTTCTGAGGCTGATGCAGGAGGGCGAACCGTTCTTCTCGCTGAAGCTCAGTTATCGGGAAGACCGGCTGACTTCGGCGGCGCTCAATCACAGAGAACTCAGCGATGAGGAGATCGCCACTCTCAGCCGTACTTCCGCATAAACATAAAAAGGGTGTCCCTCTCGTCATTCATGACTTTTGGGACACCCTTTTTGTCTTTCTCAGTCTGACCCGCAGGATGCTGCGAGCTGTTATCCACGAAGAGATTACAGCATTTCCTTCCAGTTTTCCGGAAATCCGATGTGACGCAGTTCGATATCGTTTTCGTATTCTTCCATCAGCGGTTCCAGAACTGCCATCATTTTAAAATTCCACTCTCTGGCGTCGGGATAGAGAAATTTCAGTACCAGCAGCTGGGAAAAGAGGCTTCTGTCCGCAGAAAAAGCAAAACCTTCCGGCATTTTCGGCACCGATGAAAAGGACCAGCAGTACAGACGCAGATAGTGGGCGCAGCGGTTGCGAAGCTCCGTCACGCAGCGCAGCCAGCTGTCCATCTGTCTGACACCGGTTCCGCAGATCTCCTCTGCGATTTTTTTCTGATCCTGCGGCTTCATATCGCTGTAGAGATAAGCCAGCATGCCCATGGAAAAGTATTCCACGATAATCCAAAGCGGTATTCTGCCGCCGTTCTTTCTCAGACTCTCTTGAATGGCAGGCGAATCTCTGTTCTGCTCAACACAGGATCTGACTCTTCCCTGAAAGCTCCGCTCGTTGTGTTTCTTCGTGTACATCCCATCTCCCAGATGCCCGTAGGGACCGTATTTCTGCGAGATATAGTAGGACAGCTTTGTGCGCAGGCTGACCTCCACGTCTTCGATGATCTCGAAGATGAGAGCCCTTATCCTGCTGTCGAACTCATATGTCCGCTGAATCCTGAAAAAAGACACGCCTCTCTGAAAAGACCGGTCCTCTTTCAGGTACGGCAGAAAATAGGCGGAAAAGCGATAGTAATTGACTTTCTTCAAAAAGGCGATGCAATCCTTCTCTTCGTCTTCGTAGAGTATGAAGCCTTTGTTCCGGATCATAGCGATCTGCTCTTCATAAGTTGCAGCTCTCTTTTCCCTCACATCGGCCTTCTGCTCTCTTGTCATCTCTTCGCTCTTTTTTTTCGTCATACCGTTCCTTCGTCCTTTCTCTGCCTCTGTCAGCGCCGGCAGTTTCCGCATTCCCCACGGATTTTTTCTTATGCCTGTATCATATAAGCGGTGTCTGTTTCTGTCAATCTCGCGGATATACGGCAGTGCTGTCTCCGATAATTTTTCATTCCGGCAATTTTGCTCTTTCCATTTTTACTGCTGTATTTTACAATATTATTGTGATAAAGTGAAAGCTTTTACGGCCGCTGGATCAAAAGACGGCGGCCGGCTCTCATATCATAGGATTTTTTCCATTTTAAATGCAAGGAGGACGATCTATGAAATTTCAGTGTGCTTTTCTCTATGTAGCGCCGAACTGCGATCCTAAAACGCAGAGAGCTGTCATCGAAGGCAGCGATATCGATATGAATGTCATCGGCTGCTCCACTTATGCAGAAGCGGAAATCGCGGCAAAGGAACTGGTAGAAAAAGGATGCACGGCCATCGAACTGTGCGCGGGCTTCGGCAACGAAGGTATCGCGAGAATCAAACGCGCTGTAGGTCCCGGAATCGCAGTAGGAGCCGTCAAATTCGACTTCCATCCCGCTTTCGAATTCAAGAGCGGCGACGATCTTTTCGCGTAATCATCGCCATCCCGCCGTCGCCGCATCATTCTGATGCGAAGACGGCGAAAACACATCTAAAAAAAGAGGAAGAACTGCGTATCCGGCGCCGTCTTTCCTCTTTTTTTGACATTCTTCTGTTTTTTTATTTTTTTCCGCACCAACGTTCATACGGCGGAAGTCTCAGGGTTTTTCCGGTAATCTTTCAGCATGATGAGATTCGTGCTCCGGGGAGCCTTCTCGATCCACCGCCTGAGGCCTTCGATGTCTCCCTCGAAGAGCGTGTCGGCATACGGCTCCCGGGCCAGCTGAGACGGACGGATGAGCGAAGGCTCTCTGTCTTCTCTCATGATGCTGCACTCCTGAAGCAGCTCGCTGACAAACTGAGAACAAAAGCGATGCTGTATCCGCTGATACCGTATTCCCAGTCTGCAGAAAATCGTTCCCAGTATGCTGTATTTATACTGGAAGCGGTAACGGTAAAAAAAATCGAGAATCGTACGGATCCGTTCCACCTCACTCTGCTTTGTCTCTATGCGAACCAGTCTGCAGGGCATCGCGCCGTTCATCCGGTACAGTCCGGCATTGAGCGATTCTTTTGTAAATCCCGCCGGAAGCATTCTGCAGGGAACCCTTCTCCCGAAAGAGAAAAAATCACTCAGACTTTCATCTGTCGAGATCGATACATGGGTATATTTATCCCGGGTAAACCAGTAAACCGCCCTCGACATCAGCGTGTCCGACCGCGTAAACAAAAGATATATGTAATTTCCATTCCCCAATACACTCACATCCTTTCGACAACTGATATTATAAAGGATAATTATTGAGATTATCTTAAGATATTTCGTAAATTTTTCTAAAATATCTATGATATCCGTGTACGGGATATGCATTGCACTCCTTTTCGGCGCCGTTTTCCGCAGTCTTCTCTTTATCCATCTGCCGCTCTAATTTACCACCCGGTGGTGCGCCGTTTCGGAAACCTCATCTACAGTCTGAAACCGGTATCCTGCCGACATATAATGTTCTATGATCGAAGGCAGCGCCTGCACGGTAGTCTCTTTTCCTCCTCCGTCGTGGCACAGGAGTATCACCGGATTCTCGCCGCCGTTTTGCCCGGAATTCTCGAGAAGTTCTTCCGGCGGCAGACTTCCCTCACCGTCTCCGCTGCTGCAGTTCCAGTCGACGTATATATATCCGCGCTCCGTCACGTCCTGCGTAAGCCGCGTCATCAGTCCCGGGCTGTATTTTGCCGAAGCCGTATTGGAACTTCCTCCGGGAAAGCGGATGTATCTCGGTATATAGCCCAGCTGCTCCACGCAGATATCCGAAATTTTTTTCAGATCCTCGTAATAGGCGTCCTCTGAAGCGTAGATCTGAGCGTAATCGTGAGAATACGTGTGCAGTCCCACCGTATGGCCGGCAGCCCGTTCTTCCGCGATGCAGTACGCATACTGTGTGTCGATCCCCGTGACGAAGAATGTGGCTCTGACACCGTACTGCTTCAGAATCTCCAGGACCTGGGGTGTCAGATAAGAAGGTCCGTCGTCAAACGTCAGGCAGACGATTTTCTGCGGCACCGCATCCACATCAGATGAGGCCGGAGCCGCACCGGATTCCCACTCTTCTGTCAGCTGGGCTGACGCGTTTGTCCGGACGGTCTGGACCGCGGAAAACAGAAAGAAAAACAGAGCGGCGGCGCACAGCAGAATCAGAAACAGAAGAGCCGCCGTCTTTTTCGTCAAAAACGATTTCATAAAAACACACCTCCCGTCTATCATACGGGTTTCCGCGCGGCGTCATGCAGAAAAACCGGACACACGCTATAATAAAAAAGACGGTGCCTGTCACAATCGGACAGATACCGTCTCCGTGTCTTATTCCTTTATATTGGAACCCGCCTTTTTTCTGAAGGACATACCGCGCCAGCCGGCCGATACCGGATGTTATACGGTACGGATCATCGGCAGATCGTTGTTGACGCCTTTCGACATCAGAATCTGGTGCAGGTCGATGATTCCGTTGTGGAAAGTCGCCGCACAGGCTGCCAGATAGAGTTCCCACATGCGCGCGAACTCCGTTCCCTTGTCTTTTTCGATCTCTTCTCTGTGTTGCAGATAATTTTCTCTCCAGCACAGCAGGGTCCGGCTGTAATGACGGCGCAGGCTCTCCACATCCAGCGTGTAAAAATTGAAGTCTGGCAGAATATTTATGATCTCCCTGAGGCTCGGAATCACGCCGCCCGGGAAAATGTACTTTTTGATCCATGCGTCTCCCGGATGTTCCCGCAGCGCGCTGATATAGTGCAGGAGAAAAAGCGCACCGGGCTTCATGACAGCATCGACATTCCTGAGGAAGAGTTCATAATTTCCTCTTCCCACATGTTCCATCATTCCCACACTGACAACTCGATCAAACTTCAGTCCGGACTTTTCAAGATCACGGTAGTCCATCAGACGAACTTCCAGCATATCCTGAAGTCCTTCCTCTTCGATGTCCCGGCTGAATTTTTCATACTGCTCCTGACTGAGAGTGATTCCCAGTCCTTTTACACCGTATTTTTTTGCTGCGGTCTTCAGCAGATAACCCCAGCCGCATCCGATGTCGAGAAGCGTCATACCTTCTTTCAGCTGAAGTTTTTCCAGCGTATGCTCTGTCTTGTTTACCTGAGCCTGATACAGTGAATCATTTTCCGATTTGAAATACGCACAGGAATAGCTCATCGTCTCGTCCAGCCACAGGCGGTAGAAGTCGTTGCCGATGTCGTAATGGGACTGGACTTCCGTCTTCTGGTTTCTCTTGCTACGGGAAGTGTGCGTGATCTTCCGGAGTGCCGACTTGTCGGACGTGAACTTGCCCATCTGTCCCAGGAAGAGATCCAGCACCTCGAAGAGATCGCGGTCGACATCGATATCTCCCCGCATGTACGCCTCTCCCAGCGCCAGGGAGGTACTCGTCATCAGAGCTTTTTTATCCAGTTCGCCTCTGATCTTCACGGTGAATTCCGGCGTTCCGCTGCCGATTTTCTCGATTTTGCCGTCTGACTCGATCTGAAACGGCACAGGAATAATGTTTTGAAGATAATTTTTTACGAATGTATTCATTTTCACCCTCTCATTCCCTAATGATACAGCGCCGTGTCCGATACTCCGGAAAAACCGGTGCATAAACAACGACGCTTTTTTATAAATATACCCTGTTTTCCGCGGAGATACTCAAAATTTTCCAAAAATACATCTGAAACGGTGGAAATTCTTTTACTCCCGGATTTTTCCCGGTAGTCGGAACACACCGTTTACCATGAGAATACCGGCACTCACCAGGAGCAGCGCGATAAAATTCTGAACGGAGACGAGCTTTTCGCCCAGAATCAGTGCGGACAGAAGAGAGCCGAAAACCGGAATGCTGAATCCGAAGACGGCTACTTGTCCCACCTGATTGTATTTCAGCAGAAGCGTCCAGATGCTGAAGGCCACTGTGGAAAGAAGCGCCATATAAATCAGAAGCAGAACCGACGGCAGCGTAAATCCACCGATGCGGCCTCCTGCGAGAAATCCCGCTGCTGTGAGAATCAATCCTCCCAGAAACAGCTGCCAGGCCGTGATGCACATCGGCGTCTCCCGGTCGGCGATGAGTTTCAGTGTCACGGAGCTCACACCGTACATGACGGAACTGAGGATAATCATACCGTCACCTAGTAGAGAAAATCCGCTGATCCAGGCTCCGGGCTGAAAAGTCACGGATATGACACCTATGAAGCCCACGGCGCATCCCGCCAGCTTCTGCAGATTCATTTTTTCGCCCCGGATGAGAAAATGAGCCGCAAATATGGCAAAAAATACATCGGAAGAGTTGATGACAGAGCCCTTTATCCCGGTGGTATGCGCCATGCCGATATAGAAAAATACATACTGAAGCGCCGTCTGAAGGACGGCTTGTCCCGAAATACAGAGAACCGCCTCCCTGCGGGGAATCATCCACCGTCTTTCAGCCAGACATCCGGCCGCAAACGTGAAAATTCCCGCCAGCACGAAGCGGTACCCTGCAAAGAGGAGCTGACTTCCCGTGTCTGAGATATCGAGCATCTCGTATCCCGTCTTGACACAGGGAAAAGCGCTGCCCCACAGAAGACAGCACAGCAGCGCCAACAGTGTCCGGACAGCCGGACGGCGGAAAAATTCCGCTGATTCTGATTCTCTTTTCATTCTTTCGTCTTTTCTCCCATCTTTTTCTCAAAGTATTTTCTATTATATATCACGGACGGATTTTCCGGCCGGTATTCTTCTGATTTTTTATGATAGAAATAAGCTTTGTCGTCATCTCCCAGTTTATCCCAGCAGATACAGAGCTGTATCGCGGGGATAAAGCCGCTGCTGTCCAGAGAGAAAAAGCCTCCGGAGGTGATATCTGTCTCGCACTGCATCGCCTGTTCAAACCAGTAGACAGCCGTGAGATAATCCTCCCTCTTCATGAAGAAACTGCCGATTTTGCAGCAGATTTCCGGACGGGGCCGGTCGTACCGGAAGCTGGAAACCAGCGCTTGAAAAGCGCCCTCTTCATCTCCCAGCCGCGTTCTGCACTCGGCGAGATCCTGACAGGCGCTGATCTCATTTTCTTTCCACCCGGCTCCGGACTCCAGATACTGTCTCAGGACTTCCTCGGCTTTTTCCAGTTTCCCGTTTGTCAGAAGTTCTCTTCCGTAATAGAAGACCTGTCTGGCGTCCATTGTCTGGCCGGAATCCGCTATTTTCTGAAGGATCCTCAGATTTCTTCCGGGATCTTTCTGGGAAATCTTGCGGTGAGTGACCGAAACGTCCCAGTACTCGATTTTTCCCTGCAGAGGGATCACCTCGTGAACGGCTCCCACCCACCTGAAGTCCATACTGCGGTTGAACAGGCGCTCCCGATAATAGGAAAATGTCGGCTTTCCTCTCTCGTCGAAAGCGGCATTGTAGCGCATCATGGCTATAGATAGTTCAGGATCCAGCTTTTCCTTCTTTTCCATGAATTTCAGCCGATCCTCTTCCAGAATCACGTCATCCGCATCCAGCCACATGACAAAATCTCCGGTGGCCAGAGAAAAAGAATAATTTCTGGCAGCCGAGAAATCGTCCTCCCAGGCAAAATCATATATTTTATCTGTATATTGTTTTACGATCTCTTTCGTCCGGTCCTCCGATCCGGTATCCACGACGATAATTTCGTCCATCATTCCCCAAACGGATTCCAGACAGCGGCCGATAACGTCCTCTTCGTTTTTTACGATCATACACAGACTCACAGAATACATTTTCACATTCCTCTCCGAATTGCACAGAAGCGCTTTCTTTTTCATGAAAAACAGGCAGGAGTTCCCGGGAATTCCAGATCCCGGGAACTCCTGCCGGAGGGCGATATCATCTCCGGCAGGATGATCTGCTCATTTTAAGATTTCAGAAGTTTTGCTTCCCGGAGCTTTGCCAGAAGCTCATTGAATTTCCTGATAATCTCATCATGACCGGCACAGCGATCCAAGTCTTCCACAGATTCTGCCTGCCTTTCCAGCCGCGGGATGACGAAGTCGAATATCGCAGCTGCGTCTGTTCCACGGTTTGTAACAGATCCCGGAGTGCCGGGTTCGCCGACGCGGAACAGTCCCGCCTGAACGGTAGCTGATGTACCTGCGGGACCAGTGGCTCCCGTAGCTCCGGTTGCGCCCTTGGCACCTGTGGCCCCGGTAGCTCCCGTAGCCCCTGTGGCTCCCGTAGCTCCTCTGGCTCCGGCAAGACCAGCCCCTCCTGTAGGACCGGTTGGACCGGTTGGTCCCGTAGGCCCCGTCGGACCGGTTGGTCCCGTAGGCCCCGTCGGACCGGTTGGTCCCGTAGGGCCGGTCTCTCCTGTAGCGCCCGTCGGACCGGTTTCTCCTGTAGGACCCGTCGGGCCGGTCGGGCCGGTCGGACCAGTTGGTCCCGTAGGGCCTTCATCCCCCTGCGAACCCTGTAATCCCTGAGGACCTGCATCTCCTGTAGCGCCCGTCGGGCCGGTCGGACCGGTTTCTCCCGTCGGACCAGTCGGACCCGTTGGTCCCGTTGGACCTGTCGGGCCAGTTCCCGAAGGGCCGGTCGGTCCCGTCTCTCCTGTAGGACCGGTCGGTCCGGTAACCGCAGGACCTGTCGGTCCTGTTGCTCCATTTATTTATGCACAACACAGGATACCGTTTTATCACAGACACAAGCTCTGTCATATCCTCCTGTTTCCGGCTTTCCCGTATGTGCTCCGGACGTTCTCTATGTGATCGGTCGTTCCCTCGTACTCGTCAGAAAAATTGAAATCGATCGTTATTTCTCCGTTTTCATGAACCCAAATCGTCTTTATCAGTTCGACTATAATTCCTCGGTTTAGATGCTTTATGTTTTTATATTTCAAAAAAGCAGCCAGATACGGATCATCATCCATAACGTCTTCATCCGGCATCTGAATCTGATCTTTCAGACAGGAAACTCCTGCTTCCAGCTTTCGGATCTGTTCCGCAATCCTGTTTTTCAGGCGACGATATTCTTCTCTGGTTATCTCACCGTTTTTCCAGTCGAGATACAGACTGTCGCAGGCGTCTGTGTACTGTTTCAGTCGTTTTTCCGCCTGTTTCAGCGAATACGACAGTCTTCTGTTTTCCCGGTTGACGTCAGGTGCGTTTCTGATATATTCAATTTCTTCTTCAAGCTGATCCACAAGAGCAATCTGAATCTGCAGAGCCGCTAAAACTGCATCTGCCAGTTTATCCTGACGTATGGAATGTTTGCTGCATATTTTTTTGTCTGTATAGCTGCGGCAGGAATAATAAGCGATCCCTCTGGCTGTTTTCCGCCGCATGGCTTTTCCGCAGTCTGCACAACGAACAAAGCCGGACAGCAGATAGACTTTCTGCCTGCCCGGTGCCGTCCGAGTATCGCGTTTATTCAGCGTCTGCGCTTTTTCAAATGTTTCACTGTCGATGATGGCTTCGTGGGTGCCTGGAACGACAAACCATTCGTTCTCCGGTACATTCATCTGCTTGTGCACTTTATAACTTATCACGCGGTTTCTTCCCTGCACCATCGCTCCTGTATAAATTCTGTTCTGTAATATCCTGGAAACCGTTCCAGCAGACCATAGCCCGTCATTTTTATCCGAATTAGGATTATAGTATTTCAGCCCTTTTCTCTTTTTGTAGTTTCCCGGGTTTGGCTCTCCCATCTGATTCAGTCTTCTGGCAATTCCAGTTTTGCTGTATCCTTCGTCGATAAACCAGTGGTATATATTTTTTACCACTTCCGCTGCTTCTTCATCTACCACCAGACGGTTCTTGTCAGATGGATCTTTCCGATAGCCATAAGTTGCAAAGGCTCCTATGAATTCGCCGCGCTGCCGTTTCATTCTGAAAGTCTTTCGAATTTCCTCAGAAGTAATAGCGGCAAACTGCTCGTTAAACATCCCTCGAATAGGTATCTCAAGTCCGCTGGCCGAATTTGGATCCGCATACGTGTCAATAAATGGTGAACCCGTACAGATAAATCTTGCACCATGAAGCGGTATAAATTCCTCCAGGAACTTCTGCTGGTCAGCCAGATTGCGGAAGCCTCTCGCCAGAGATTTAACAATCATGCAGTTTACTTCTCCCTGCAAAATACAATCCTTAAGCCTCTGGAAATCCGGCCTCTGAGTATCCGTGCCTGTCATACCGTCATCTGCAAATACGTCGGCGATCATAAAAGTTCCCGGATCAAAGTAATTGTCTACAAAATCGCGTAGTATCTTTTCCTGATTGATGATACTTTCGCTTTCATCCTGGCTCTCATCCTCTCTGGACAGCCTGATATATAATCCGATATTCCAGAACGGCTCTGCATGATTATGTGCATCTTTATATTTTCCGTGCATGCGGGACATCATTACCTCCCGTCCCCTATAACAAAGGGGCCGCCTATCAAACTTCAAGTTCTGAATGACACAATCACCGTCAGAAGAATCAGCGTATCACTTCAGACTCAGAAAGTAACTGCGCAGTGACTGTTTCAGCGTCTTATTCTCTGTAACAAACCTTATCCTCACAGGTGTATCACCGCAGCGGAAACAATACGGATTTACCGTCTGTTCAAAGTAATTCTCCATTTTATCGGCCCTGGACAGGGAACTGTCAATGTGGATATCGCTGATATCAGTCAGCGTACCCGGATCTGTCTGGGTTATGTTCACATTGCGCATCTGCTGAAGTTTCCGTTTATCGATCACTCTTTTCCCCTCCTCATTGCGGTATAATGCAGAGTATGCGCTTCAGCTTGTACGATATGTAAAAAAGTGATCTCCGGCTGTCTGAGGCAGAGACTCTGTTTCCGCCGTATGACAGACAGCCGTGAGAGTTACATTCCGGCAAAATAAGCGGAACGCCTGATAACCGGATTCTCCGCTCTCCACCTTAACGGTTGACTCAGCTCCGGCGCAGCTTGAGAATCGTAAGAGTGACTTGACCTTCTCTCCCTATAGCAGAACCGGAATAAGTAAGAGAAAATTCCGTGGGTGAAGGGGCATTCAGAATCAGAAATGCGGAACCGCAAGCGCTCGAACCATCCGTACGGGTAGCAAAGTAGATACTCGTTTCCAGATGAGGGGCATCATTGTAATACGGAGTTACCTGCATATAATTTGCTGTATTGAACAGTACGGAAACTTCATAGCTGATCAGATAATACCCGGCCTTCAGACTGATATGATTGAGATCTGCAGTCGTAATGTTTCCGGTAACATCAATTACACTTGGAAACAGAGTTATCAGTGTGTCCGGGGTGAGCTGCATCTGATAGTTCGTAAAGGAGGCGAAGGAATCGTCGGGTACCGTTCCGGCAGGACCCGTTGCCCCTGTTGCACCGGTCGGGCCCTCCGTACCAGTCGGACCTGTGGAACCTGTAGCTCCGGTTGGACCTGTGGGACCAGTGGGACCTTCTGCTCCCGTCGGTCCTGTTTCTCCCCGTATTCCTGTAACGCCCTGCGCTCCCGCCGCACCTGTGGCACCCGTGGCTCCGGTTGGACCTGTTGCACCCGTGGCTCCAGTTGGACCTGTCGGGCCGGCCGAACCCGTTGATCCGGTTGGACCTGTAGTTCCCGTAGGGCCAGTAGCTCCTGTAACTCCGACAGAGCCTGCAGGACCTGTGGCTCCTGTAGCTCCTGTTGCTCCAGCCGGACCTGTGGCTCCCCTCATCCCTGTAACGCCCTGTACGCCCTGCGGACCAGCCTGACCTGCAGGTCCTTCCGGACCTGTCGTTCCCGTAGGACCCGTGGGACCCGTGGGACCCGTGATTCCCTGTACACCCGATTTGCCCGACGATCCGGTGGCACCCGTTACACCGGTAGGACCTGTTGCTCCCGTCGGTCCGGTGGAACCCTGCGGTCCGGTAGGTCCGGTGGGCCCCGTCAGGCCAGAAAAACCGCCAGATCCCATATAACAGCAGCGTACACAGCGGCAGAGAGAATTTTCCCAATGATTTCGATTATTATTTTCACAATCTGACATGATCTTCCCAACTTTCTTTTTATAGTTTTATCATAATATATTCTCTCTGAAGCAAAATGGTTTCTCTTTTTGTTGTGCTTATTCTGACGGGGCAGTTGCTCCTGTAGGTCCTGTAGGGCCTTCTGCTCCCTGCGGCCCTTCTGCGCCTGTAGGTCCTGTCGCTCCGGTAGGACCAGTTCCCGAAGGCCCTGTCGGACCCGTTGCTCCTGTAGGGCCTGTAGGGCCTTCTGCTCCAGTCGGTCCTTCCGGCCCGGTAGGACCGGTATTTCCCATGGCTCCTGTAGGTCCTGTCGGACCTGTTGCTCCCGTCGGTCCCATGGCTCCTGTAGGGCCTGTTGCTCCCGTCGGTCCCGTTGGACCGGTTGGCCCTGCCACTGACACCAGCTCAAAATCCTCAGACGTTCCGGGTACGCCGGAAGGATCGTTTATCCGGACACGATACAGTGAATTGTTATAGAACACGAGATCGCCTTCAAGATAATCGTCACCTGCAACGAAATCCGTAGCCGTACTCAGTCCGGGCCCCGGTTCGCCCGTCGGTCCGGTAGGACCTGTCGGGCCTGTCGGACCAGTAGGTCCCGTGGCTCCCGTAGCTCCGGTTACTCCCGCCGGACCTTCCGGCCCGGTAGGACCTGTCGGACCGGTGGCACCTGTCGGTCCCGGAAATCCGGGATCACCCTGAAGTCCTGTGGGACCAGTAGCTCCGGTCGGCCCGGTAGCACCCGTCGGTCCCGTCGGTCCGACGATTCCGATCATGGTAGGTACCGGACAGCATCCTTCCGGCGGACAGCAGCAATCCGGCTGCGGAGGCCAGCATCTGTGATCCGGACAGTATTCCCCACATCCGCAGTCCTCCGGAACCGGACGGCGCTCCTCCTCACAGCTGCAGCCTCTTTCAGCCTCGCCGCCGCAGCATTCCTGTTCGCCACATCCGTTGCTGGGCTGTTGTTCAGAACCATAAAAAAATTCATAATAATTCATATTATTCTCCTCTCTATCCCCCGACTCCGTCTTTTCCTCCTTCCATTCGGCGGCATCTGCCTGCCGCTTTTATATAATATTCATGAATTCAAAAAGGTGATACGATTTTCATATTTTGGCTTTACAGACGAAAAGAGCGCCGGTCTTCACCGGCGCTCCCCCATAAAAGTCATATGTTACAGAAATATTTTATTCTTTTTTCTCTCTCCGCAGTTCTTCTGCAGTTTTTCCGCTACGCCTGCCACCATCTGTTCGTTATTGCTGCGGGCGTGCTGCGGACAGACCGCGATGCAGCGCATGCAGGAAATACAGATTTCCGCGTCTGTCTTCGACGGATCTTCTGCCGGAATAGCTCCCACCGGACACCGTTCCGCACAGATTCCGCACCGGATGCACGCATCTCCCGCGGCCGGCTTGATTGGAACGCCGTTATACTGTCTGTAAGGCGAATTGCCCGGCACTTCGACTTCGTTTCCGCCCTCCCCGCTTTCCAGCTTCTGACGTATCTGCCGGCCGAATTCCTCCAGCTCCACGCAATCTTCTTCGTCGGGCCGGCCGGACGCGATCTGTCTGGCGATGGAGTGTTCCGCCACAGCTGCCACGGCTGCCATACAGCGGAAGCCGGCTCCTTTCATCACATCCTTCAATTCGAGAAGCGTATCATCGAATTCCCGGTTTCCGTAAACGGCAGTCAGAATCGCCGCCGCGCCGTTTCCCTTCATCCTCTTCAGCAGAGATACGGCTGCCTGAGGTACTCTTCCCCCGAAAGAAGGAACCGCGGCCACACAGATATCTTCCGGCTGGAAGACGATTTCCTCCGGCTTCAGAGCGCGGTTCGTCAGATCGATCTCCTTGCATTCTTCCGTCCATGCCGCACAGATCATATCCGCCGCTTTCTTCGTGCCTCCTGTAGGGCTGAAATAAATTTCGTACATCATATTTGTCTCATCCTTTCCTTATTTTCATCATCATCTGTTCAATTTTTATCTTTAATCATATCACAGACACCGCCGCAGGAATCTAATTTCTGCCGAACCACTCTTCCAGTACAAGGCTGCTCTTTTCCGCGACATAGCCGCTTCCGCCCCGTCCTTTGACGTCTTCCGTCATGCTGACCATCAGGATCGGACGTTCTGTCGTCTTTTCCGGCGTAAAGACTGCAAACCATCCCAGCTCCGTGCCGGATGTGTCTTCTTTCGTCGCCTTGATTTCAGCTGTTCCTGTCTTTCCCGCCAGCACGATATCGTCCCGGTGCGCAGCATAACCGGTTCCGGCCGGATCGTTGACCACCTTCTTCAATCCTTCCAGCACCTGATCTGCCGTCTCCCCGGAAAATGCATCCTCGATCCAGTACTGTACCGTCGCATCCTCCCGCCAGGTCAGATACGGCTTAACGATATTTCCTTCGTTGCAGAAAGCTGAATAGATGCACGCCATATGTAACGGATTCGCCAGGATCCCTCCCTGACCGTAGCCGCTGTCGGCCAGCTGTATTTCCGTCTCTATGTGATCCGTATTCGAATACTGTGACTGGGCCATCTCTATTTCAAACGGCAGTTCCTCATTGAATCCGAACCGGTCCAGAGACTGTTCCATCTCTTCCGCTCCGATCTTCAGTGCGGCCTTGGCGAAATAAATATTGTCGGAATAGATCAGGGCATTTTCCAGATTGACCGGCTGATACGTGTGAAGTGTCGTTACGTAATAAGAGCCCCACGAGGAATCCTTTTGCCAGCTCAGCCCTTCCGTCCCGTAATCTTCGGCCGGATCGACGGCTCCCGATTCCAGGCCGATGACGGCGGTAACCGGTTTAAAGACAGAGCCCGGAC
Source organism: Bacillota bacterium (assembly GCA_019420525.1). Classification (GTDB taxonomy): domain Bacteria; phylum Bacillota; class Clostridia; order Peptostreptococcales; family Anaerovoracaceae; genus Alangreenwoodia. Next base: position 136,523 of record JAHZHA010000001.1, on the reverse strand, counting down.
ACCATGCCTGACGGAAGCGGTTATACATCGGCCGGTTCACATCCTCGTTCAGCGAAGCCCACTGTTCGTCAGACAACCCCGTGATAAAATCGTTGTTGTCGTAAGACGGTGTGCTGACCAGCGCCAATACTTCTCCGGTATACAGAGAAATCTGCAGATCAGCGTCTATGGTGAGCTGTATATCCTGTCCGCCCTGTACCGGAATAGAGGCCAGCTCTTCCTTCTCCTGACCTTCGGAGTCCACGATACAGATTCTGCAGCCGTCCTGTCCTTTCAGCTCTTTTTCAAACAAGCTTTCCATCCCGCTTCTTCCTATGACGCTGTTGGCCGTATATCCCCCGTCCGGATGCTTCTCCAGATCTTCCGCTGTAACATTCTGAACATACCCGATCAGATGGGCAGCGGCTTCACCCAGCGGGTATCCCCGCACTTCCACATCGGAAATCATCACCCCGGGAATCTCCAGCAGCTTTTCCTGCCGCTCCTTTTCGCCGCTCACTTCCTCATCCGTCTGAGCATCGGCCCATTCGTTCTCCTGAATCTTAGGAATCGTCTTGATCGGTACAAAAGAATCGTCCTTTACCCACTGGGCAGACAGTTTCTTTTCTATCGCCTCCGGTGTGGTTCCCAGCAGATCCGCGATCTCTGCGACGGCTTCCGTCCGGTTTTCCAGCTTCCCCGGAATGATTCCGACGGAAGATGCCCTGCTCTTTCCGGCGAGAACACGCCCGTTCCGGTCCAGAATCTGCCCCCGCTCCGCCTGCACATCGGAAACTCTCACATAATCCGAAGAGGTCAGACCTGGAAATATCAGGGAATCATCCCAGATCAGCCGGTATCCTTCGTTTCCTTTCTGAAAAAGCGCCTCATTTTCAAAGCTGATATTACCCGCAGAGGTATCGAAAGATGTCCGGTAGGTCACCGTCTTCTCCGCTTTGTCATATTCCAGAATCTCAACCGTCATATTCTGTAGCCCGATGCCTTCATAAATCGCCGAATTCCGTTCTACAAAGTCCTCCCGGCTGATGTCTCCCGATTCCCCGACGTCCACCATTTCGTACATTTTGTCATATTCCTGTTCCGGGATGTAATCCATATACTGGAGCAAAAGCTGCTGCGGCGTCTCCCTGGTGATTTTCACTCCCAGCACCGCTGCCGCGCATATGGCTGCAATCATACATATGACGACAATCCACAGAGCTCTGCCCCGGAATCTCTTAAACAGGAATTCCTTAAACTGATATCTGCTTCCTCCCATACCGACCTCCATCTGCGTATCCAGAATCGCTTCCATTTCTTTTTTATCGAATTTTTCCGTTCTCTTGCTGCATCGGGTGCATCATACATCTGCCTTTTGACGGGAAAGAAGCGCCACCGTCTCCACATGCATCGAATGACAGAACTGATCGATCTGCCGGATTCGCCGGATTTCGTACGTGCTGATCTCCGGACCGGCATCTTCCGCACTTTCTTCAGGACGGAAGGACTTCATCCCCGTAAGGTACTTCAGATCGCGCATGAGGGTTCCGGGATCGCAGGAGACGTAGATGATCTTTTCCGGTCCCGCTTCCATGACGGCCAGCAGGAGCTCGGGTTTGCAGCCCGCTCTGGGAGGATCCACGATAACGATGTCGGCGGGAATGTCTCCGGCAGATGAACTCTCCCCGGCTTCTCCGCCTTCCTGCTGCGCACCGCTCCGTTCTTTTTCTTTTCTGACCTCTTCGATGAGAGGAACGATCTTGTCTTCCGCTCTTCCGCAGATAAACCGGATATTCACCAGACCGTTGATGACGGCGTTGCGGTTGGCGTCGATGACGGCGCTCTTCACCGATTCGATGCCCCATACATATTTTGCTCTCTGCGCGCAGTACAGTCCGATGGTTCCCACGCCGCAGTACAGATCGAAGACGGTTTCGCCGCCTTTCAGATCCGCAAATTCCAGCACCGTGGCGTACAGCTTCTCCATCTGTACCGGATTGACCTGATAGAAGGACAGAGGCGAGATCTCGAAAGTGAGCCCTGCGGATTCATCGGTGATGACGCGGGAACCGTAGATCACTTCCAGATCGGTGCTGATCTCCTGCAGGGAACGGTTGGAGTTGTGACTGATGACGAGACTCTTCAGTTCGTACCAGTTTTCGTCGGTCTCCACCTCTTCATAGGAACTCAGACCCTGCTCCCTCGCAATCTGCGTCAGGCGCTCTTCGATTTCATCGTTGAGAGAATCGATGGCCTGAAACATGAGTTTGGTAAGAAGTTCTGTCTTCGGAAGCTTCCGTCCGTTCACCACGAGAGTCACCATGACTTCTCTGCTCACATGCCCCGTGCGGACGATCATCTGGCGCAGACGGCCCTTTCGTCTCTTCTCATCGTATACCGAAAGCCCCGTCTGCCTGATATATTCCCGCAGTGCGTCGGCCGTCCGCTCCGCCGCCGGCGATTGAATAGGACAGCTCCTGCATTCCACGATATTCCGCTCCCGGCCGTCGTAAAACCCTACCCGCGGCCGTTCCGCATTTCTCACGCTTCCGTCCTTATTCGTCAGCGCCGGCCCCGCATAGACCGCATACTGGGCCTTATTCCGGTAGTGCCACGGCTCCTCCATTCCGACGATCGGTTCCGGCTCCGGCGCCTCTCCGCCGTAAATCCGCGCCAGCTTGTCCCTGAGCTGATGCTCCTTCAGCCGCAGCTGCCCTTCATACGTCATATTCTGCAGCGTGCAGCCTCCGCACTTTGCGAAATACGGGCAGAGAGGCTCCGTACGGTCTGCCGACGGACGCACCATCTCCGCCACCCTGCCCCTGGCCGCATTCTTCCGGACCTCCGTGATCTCCACATCTGCCAGATCCCCCGGCACCGTTCCCGGCACAAAGACGACCACGCCCTCCGCGCGGCCGATGCCCTCTCCGGAAACGCTCATATCCGTGATCTCCATCCGGAATATTTTTCCATTTAATTCCATTTCTTCTTCTCCGTCTGTATTTCCTTTAATAGAAAAGAATTCCCCGCCGTCACTGCGGCAGGGAATCTTATTCGTCCTTTTTCCGGATTATTCAGTCTTCTCCAGCAGTTCCTGATATTCCGCCTTTCCTTCAAACCAGCTCTTCACATAAGAACAGGACGGAATAATCTTCTTTCCCTGATTCTTCAGATAGACGACAGTGAGCTCCGTGATCTTTCCTGCGATTCCCTGCCCCTTCAGGCTGCTGTCAACTTCCGTATGATCGATTTCCGCGATGCCGTCTCCCGCTTCCGAAAAAGTCTGAAGCGCCAGCATCTTTCCTTCTTCACTGCGGTATTCCGTGCGGTCTTCCCTGATGATATAATGCATATTTTTCTGCTCCTTTTTCCGTATCTCATTCTCCGTCGTTTTTCATAAAACGCTTCATCGCCTCGGCCAGCTCCGGAACTTTCCGCTGCAGAGCCACCGGCTTCATCTCTCCGTTGGAGATGGCATGCTTCGTCCAGCCTGTGGCCAGCAGTTCCTCTGTGTCACTGTTGTAAATCTCGTATCCGATGACGGCCGACACGCGTTTCAGTTCGATGACCGTACAGCGTATCTCCAGCAGATCATCGTACCATGCGGGCTTTCTGTATTTTACATGAGATTCCGCCAGCGGAAAGTGAATATCATATTTTTCCGTCAGCACTTTATACGGAAACCCCATCTGCCGGAGGAATTCATTCCTGCCGATCTCGAAAAAACGCAGATAATTCGAATTATATACGATCTTCATCGCATCAGTATCGCCGAAGATTACGCGGTAGTATGCTTTTGTATAGTTCATTTTCTTTCTGAACCTCCCTTTTTCCAGTATATATTTTACCTTATTTCGGGAGATTTGTCATTTGAATCAGTCCGCGTACTTTATCTTCATTTCTATCTTATCAGGCAGTTCTTCGAGGCTGGTCTCCGCCGCCACATACGGGTAAGTCTGCGCCTGTGTCAGCGAAGCTCCCGGCTGGGGATCTGTAAACAGAACATTGACTGTCAGCGTCGTCTTTCCGTCTTCATCGGAACTCAGCGACATGCTGTCGATGGAGATATCGTATCCTGTCGTCGGTTTCTCACCCCGCATGGCCACCACATAAATCTTATCGTCCGCCGCGCAGGCCAGAGCGCGTTCCATATCTCTGTATTCCGGAATGACCTCGGTGACGATCTGCTGGGGAAGACCGTCCTCTGTCAAAGCGGTAAATTCCACGACACTATCCGTCGCTTTGAATTTGGCGATGACGATGATGGCAATGACCGCTGCAGCGACGATTGCGATCCGCAGCATTGTCTGCTTCCGTCCGCTTCCGCTTTCTGTTCCCCTGTTCCTGGTAAATGCCGGCTTTTTCATATTCCCTTTCCTCCTTCACACATAAACCTACGATAATCTATGCGCCGGAGAGAAAAGATATGCGGACAAATCTCTGCCCGGCAGGCTTCGGCTTCTGCGTCCCGTAACGCAGAAAACTCCGGCAGAAACATTCATTACGAAGTATCTCAACCGGAGTCATCTCATTCATATTATGCTGTTTTTCGTGAGGTTTTCGCCGCGGTCTCCGCCTGCCGGAAATCCGGCAGATCCCCGGGACGGAGATTTTTTCATCCGCTCCGTCCGCAAAGAACTACAGCGTTTCTTTTACGGCTTTTACGATATCTTTCGCCGTGATGTTATACTCCTCCATCAGGACAGGAGGCTTGCCGGACTGGCCGAAGCGGTCCTGAATGCCCACCATGGCCATCTTTACAGGATGCTTTCTCACCAGAACCTCCGCCACTGCGGCGCCCAGTCCGCCAATGACAGAATGCTCTTCCGCGGTGATGACAGCTTTCGTCTCGGAGGCTGCTTTCACGATAATGTCTTCATCCAGAGGTTTGATGGTGTGCATGTCGATCACCCGCACGCTTATTCCATCTTTTTCCAGTTCTTCAGCGGCCATCAGCGCTTCATTTACCATGAGTCCGCAGGCGATCACCGTCACGTCGCTTCCTTCTCTGACACAATTTCCCTTGCCCAGCTGGATTTCGGCGTTTTCATCGTAGAGTACCGGAATATTGAGTCTGCCCAGACGCACGTAAGCCGGGCCGTCTTCTGCTGCGATCTGCTCCAGAAGTTTTCTGGTGGACACCGCATCTGCAGGATGTACTACTGTCATGCCCGGGATCACCCGCATCAGCGCCAGATCTTCGATACACTGATGGCTCGCCCCGTCTTCTCCTACAGTGATTCCCGCATGGGTGGCGCAGATTTTCACGTTGGCTTTCGGATAAGCGATGGAATTCCGGATGATCTCATACGCTCTGCCTGCAGCGAACATAGCGAACGTGCTGGCGAATACCGTCTTGCCGGAAAGCGCCAGTCCCGCCGCCATTCCCATCATATTCGCTTCTGCGATGCCTGCATTGAAGAAGCGTTCCGGGAATTCCTTTTTAAATCCTGCTGTCATCGTGGACTTTGAGAGATCCGCATCCATCACGATAATATTCTCGTTTTCTCTTCCCAGCTCTGTGAGAGCGTCGCCGTACGCCTGACGCGTCGAAATCTTGTCTGCCATTACCATTCTCCTCCCAGTTCTTTTACTGCCTGTGCCGCCTGTTCGTCATTCGGAGCTTTACCGTGCCAGCCCGCCTGATCTTCCATAAAGGATACGCCCTTGCCTTTCACGGTTTCCGCGATAATGGCCTGCGGTCTGTCTTTTACAGTTTTCGCTTTTTCTACTGCTGCCGCGATCTCTTCAAAATCATGGCCGTCAATGGTCTGAACGTCCCAGCCGAAGCTTCTGAATTTATCTTCAATCGGAGCTACGGTGATGACTTCCTCGTTTTTTCCGTCGATCTGAAGTCCGTTGTGGTCGATGAAAATCGTCAGACCAGAAAGACCGTAGTGAGCCGCTGCCATAGCAGCTTCCCATACCATTCCTTCCTGAAGTTCACCATCGCCGAGAACAGAGTAAACCCGCGCGCTGCTTCCGTCGATCTTATTGGCGAGAGCCATTCCCACAGCCGCGGAGACGCCCTGTCCCAGCGAACCCGTGGACATATCGACGCCCGGAATCTTCTTTCTGTCGGGATGTCCCTGGAGAATGCTGCCCATCTGTCTGAGAGTCAGGAGTGTCTCCTTCGGGAAGTATCCTTTTTCCGCCAGCGCAGCGTAAAGCGCCGGGGCAGCATGCCCTTTGGAGAGAACAAATCTGTCTCTGTCCGCCTTGTCCGGATTTTCCGGATCGATATTCATCTCCGCGAAATACAGATATGTGATGATATCCGCCGCAGAGAGAGAACCGCCGGGATGGCCTGATCCCGCGGAATGGATCTGTCTGATGATATCGATTCTGATATCTTTTGCCTTTTCCTGCAGCATTTCCAAATTGATTGCCATGTTTACTGGTTCCTCCTTAAAATAATTGCCGCGCCGCACAGAAATGCGGCTGACTTTGAAAAGCTATCTTCCTTTCGTGAAGATTACCCTCAGCATAAAGACAGGCAGAGCCGCCATGCGCCCGATACGGGAAGGCTGCTGTATAAATCGGTACAGCCACTCCAGACCGTGTTTTCGGTAAAACTCCGGCGCTCTCTTCAGATTTCCCGCCCAGACGTCCAGGCTTCCGCCTACGCCGATGGCTCCCCGAACGGAAGTAAATTCCTCTCTATGCTGCGCGATAAAGCGCTCCTGCTTCGGCGCACCCAGAGCTACGCAGAGAAAATCGGCGCCGCTGGCGTTGATCTGTTCCACGATGCCGGGTTCCTCTTCCGGTGTGAAATAGCCGTTCTGCGTTCCAGCCACTCTGAGTCCGGGATATTTCTCTTTCATTCTGGCTGCCGCCGCATCAGCTACCCCCGGCTTGCTGCCGAAGAAAAAGATCGATTCTCCCGTTTCCGCCAGATGAGCGATGATCGTCTCCAGAAAATCGATGCCCGTCACCCGTTCGGACAGAGGGCATCCCATAATCTTCGAGGCGTACACGAGGCCGATTCCGTCTGGAATGATGAGATCTGCCTCCCCGATGAGCGCCTTCAGTTCTTCGTCTTTCGATGCATTCTGAACGATCTCCGAATTCGGCGTCACGATCATGCTGCACCCCGGTTCCCGAAAGATTTTCTCAAAGACGGCGAACGCCTCTTCTCTGTTTACCATATCCACGGGAACCCCGAGAATATTTACTCTATTTTTATTCTGCATACCATATCTCCGGATCGTTATCCTTCACAACAGTTTTTTGTCAAATTTCCGCCGGACACCGTATATTCCGGCTCTGCGGGTCCGCTTCTATCTCTCCGGTTCACTATGAATGATCTTCCGGACGAGTTCATCATTTCTGCAGGCACGCCTGCGGAATTCCTCCGCTTTTTCGGTAATGCGCCGGGCGTATTCCTCCCGGCGGTTCACCATGCCGTCGATCAGCGCCAGTGCTTTCTCCACGTCGAGAGTCTCTACATCGCCCAGAGACGGCATGTCGAGAGCCTTCAGATGATAAAGCACTTTCGGATCGTAGACAAGTCCCAATGTCGGCACGTGCATGCGGGCAGCGAAGACCAGCGTGTGCAGGCGCATGCAGAGGACGAAATCCGCACACCCTACCATTCCCATAATTCTGTCGGTAGCATAACGGTTGGAGAGAATCCAGGACGGATTGCGCATGCGCTGCTGCACTCTCTGACTGATTTCGGTATCGTAAGGCGTCTGCATGGCGATAAAGACGATATTGCGTCGGTAACGTTCCGCCGCCTCATCGCAGATAAACGCCATTTTTTCTTCAAAATCCGGGATCCCGTACCAGCTTCTCAGAGAGACACAGATGAAAGGTTTTTCCACGGGGATTCCCTCTTCCTTCAGCAGCTGAAAAGCTCTGCTCCTGGAGATGCCGTCAAACGTGAAGACAGGATCTGCCGTGACCTCCATGTCCGGCCGGTTGACGCCCATGCGCCGCAGTTCCTCCACGGAATTGATATCCCGGAGGGTGATGACGTCGGCCCTGCTCACCGCACGTCTGACTCTGCGCCGGTTGGCCGGCTTGATCACCGGTCCGATGCCGTTGGCGTAGAGCATGACTTTTTTCCCCATCATCTTCGCCAGATTGATGATCGTCAGATAATACATGATGGATTTCGTCGATGTCCTGTCCTGCAGGAGACTTCCTCCGCCGGAAATCAGGAGATCACAGCGGTGAATCGCCCGCAACAGACTGAAGATGTGAAAGCGGTTCACCATATCGTAATCGTAGATCTGCGATGCCTCTTCCGGATTTTTAATGAGCACCCGGATCTGAATATTCTCATCCATCTGTGTGAGATTCCGGTGAATCGCGTTGAGTATCGCATCGTCTCCGGCGTTGTGAAATCCGTAATACCCGCTCATCAGAATGCGATATGGCTTCTGAACCGCTTTGTCATATACGGCGATATAATCGTCCGCCATACGACTCACCGAATACTCTCCGAGAATGACCTTCCGACCGAACTGCCGCAACTCCTCCATCTCTGGAGTGCCTATGTGCTTCAGCGCACTTATGATATCAGCGGCCAAATCGTCACTCCGATGGTGACCCCGGGATCTGCAGCAAAAATTGTCAGACTGTGCCTCTTCCAGATTTTCCCGCCGGAAGAGTCCCATGTATCCCGCATTTCCCGCCAGAATCACCGGCTTTTCGCAGGACATAGCTTCAAGCGCCGTCCGCGACACGCCCACGAAGAGATCGCAGGAAGCGACGATTTCGTTGATGTCCGTGCGCGGTCCCGTCATGATAATCGCTCTGCGGCCAATTTCATCGTTTATTTCCGATGCGCGTTTTTTCAGATAGGCCTCCATCGTACCGCCGCCGGCAATGACGAGCTGAACGCCGGGGATTTCCCTATTGATCCGGTTCATGGAAGAAATGAGTTTTTCCGCCATCATCACTGTTTCGTCGTCCAGCCGGCTCACGTGACAGATCACCGGTGCATCCGGATCGATTCCGAATTCTCTGACGATTTTCCGGGAATCAGTGCCAGCGGAAAACTTATCCGTGTCGATGCCGTTGATGGTGACCGTGATATTCTGACCGGCAACGCCATAACTTTCCCGCAGATACCGGCGAATGTCGTCCGAAACGGCCACGGTCTTGTCTCCCCAGTTGGTCAGATACTTCAGACCTCCGCCCGTCTCAAATACGCCGTGAGCCGAGGTGACAAAATTGAACTTCATCGTCCTGCGCACCATTCCCGCCACGAATGCCGGTATTCTGGCGTGCGCGTGGACAATGTCAGGATTTTCCCGCTTTATGAGTCTGCGCAGCAGAACAAAAGAGCGGATCATCATCGCGGCGTTTCTCGTATTCATGGGCACGACTTCATGCCGTATGCCGTAATTTTCGATTTCCTGTACGTAGATGCCGCCGTTTGATGCCACTATGATATCGTAGCCTCTCCGCTTCAGTTCTTTCGACAGCTCCACGATATGAGTCTCGGCACCGCCGATGTCGAGACTCATGGTGATCATAAGTATTTTCTGCTTCATTCTTTATCTATTCCGATAACCGTGCCCGTCGTTTCACAGTATTTCGTCTGAATCTTTTTTTCCTGATTTACACTGATCTCGTCGGACTTCTGGATGAAATATCTGCCGTTCAGAATCTGACAATCGCCTTCTATCGTCAGAACCACATCATATCTGTCCTGAACGCTGCCGCTGACATATGTACCGTCCGCCAGGGATTTCGGAAGCTCTGCAGGATTTACAGATACCCCGGTAATGGTGCCCAATTCAACACCACTCTCCTGATTCCAGACTTTATCGCCCTCTTTCAGGTCGCCGCAGAGTCCCTCCCGCACCGTCTTGATCTCCATCTGATAGGTTACTTTTTCGAGACTCGACGATCCCGCAGCAGTGCGTTCGTTCTTTGAAAATTTTACGTAAACCCCGCAGACCAGGACCACGGCGAGGATAATGACGATCACATCGATGATATTGATCACGCCGAAGAGGCGTCCTCTTTCGTCTATGATTTTTTTACTCATTTTCTTCACCTCTCACAACATCGATCACATATCCGCCTCCGCCGTATCCGGGACCGAGAATGCTCACTTCCGTACCCGTCCGGACTTCAAAGCCTCCGCCGGTAACCAGAGCAGAGCCGGTATCGCTGCATTCCGCTTCCAGCGTGATCTTTGCCGCGTACAACCCGGGAACTTCCGTGTAGACCGTGTCACCCGTCTCCAGATTCACAGCGTCCTTTTTCATGGGATAAAACTCGAAAGAGACGACTTTCCCCATATCCTGCTTTTTCACCTTGTCGATAATCGCGTCGCCTTCTGCGATGAGATTCTGCGTGTCTGCAGTGAGATTCGTGATCTCGATATCATACTGAACCGTGGTATTTCCGCCGGCGCCGCCTTCCTGGCCCCTGCCCGCCTTTATCCATATAAATCCGGCGGCCAGCGCGATGACGACCACAATGATGATAATATCGAAGAAATTCAGCGATATCCTTCTTCCCGATTTATTTTCCATGGCTGTCTCCTTCCATCATTTTCCTGTAGACCTTTTCCACGTTGTCGGCAAACTTCTCTCCGGTAAATTTTTCTTCATAAATCCGGCGGGAACCTTCACACAGCCGGTCGTATTTCTTTTCATCGTCTATCAGCGATCTGATGCACTCCGCCAGCGCGCCGCAGTCTCTGGCCGGAAAAATCAGCCCGTTCGTACCGTCTTCGATGAGGAAAGGATTGCCTCCGCAGTCGCTGACCACAGACGGCACGCCGGCGCTCATCCCTTCGATCACAGACAGACTTGACGTCTCGCTCTCGTATGAGGCGTTGATCTGTACATCCATCACGGACAGTATCCGGGAGATATCGCTGATGAAGCCGGCGAAGACCACAGTTCCTTCAGGAAATGCCGCCGCCTTCCGGCGCAGTTCGCTTTCATATGAGCCGCTGCCTGCGATAATCAGTTTCACCCTGCGGCCTTCGTCCAGAAGAAAGCGCAGCGCTTCCAGGATATCATCGTGGCCTTTGTAGACCTCAATCCTGGCCATGATGCCCAGGACGAAATCGTCTTCCCCGAATCCGTACGATGCCCTGAGCTTCCGGCGCTCCCCGGCATCCGGCAGAGTCACCGCCTCCGATCCGTTCATCATCATATCGATATATTTTCCGGAGATTCCGCTCTCCATCAGATTTTCCTTTGTAGCCTGTCCCACCGCGATGATGCGGTCGGCGTAGTGATGATTCAGCAGTCTGTTTGCCCAGCGTCCCGGTCCGTGCTTCATATAACTCTTTACAGGGAATGCACAGTGCCTCGTATAGACGATCTTTTTTCCGCAGGCTTTTGCCGCGATCCTTCCGGAAAGAGAACCGTGTGTATGAACGATATCGGGATTCATCTCCCGGATGAGTTTCTTCAGAATTTCCACGGCTTCCCGGTCGAAAGAGCGGTCGGCCATGGCGTCGATTTCTCTGACTTCAGCCCCGAGCTTACGCAGAGGTTCCGCCAGCATGCTGCCCGTCGGCAGGATCACCGACATTCCGAACTCTTCCCTGTTTCTGTATTTCGCATAATTGAGAAGCACCCGGCCCGCTCCGCCGATATTCGTATCGCTGATAATATTGAGAACCTTAATCATCTGCTCTCTCCTTTTTCACACCGGCGTTCTCCGGTTCTCCTCTCAGAATACCGCCTTTCGGCAGGCTGCTGCGTCGGATATAGATTCCGCTGAGACCGATGAATACCCAGAACAGAAACATGACGCGGTAGTTATAGAAAGAATAATCCGCCATGCTCTGCACCATAAAACCGCCTATGCTGGCCAGCGAAGAAATCTGAAAAATCTTCGACGTTCTGTCTTTCTCCTTTGAAATCGCCGAGCAGAGCGCCCGGATGAATACGATGATCAGAAAGAGGAACAGAATGATCGCACAGATGCCCGCATCGCTTATGATCTGCAGAAACAGATTGTGGGAATGCTGGGCCGTGGCCGTATTATAGCTGTAACTCGGATAAATCATATTAAATGCATCTGTTCCCGGTCCGATTCCGCTGAGCCAGTAATCCTTCAGCATGGAAATCGTTCCCATCCAGATAGCTACCCGGTAAGACGTCGATCCGTCCGCCATATCTCCGATGCTGGCAAACCGGCTGATAATCATATCGGGAGCCGCCAGGAACAGAATGATGACGCCTGCCAGACCCAGCAGGATATATCTTCTGTCGATGAGCACGAGAAAGATCGCCGCTGCAAACAGAAGTCCCAGCCATCCGGCTCTGGAAAACGTGAGAATCATACAGATGCACATGATTCCCAGCGCACACAAAAAGACAGCTCTTTTCCACATTTTTTCCGCCGTGAACAGACACGCGGCGCAGAGAGGAATCACCAGCAATAGGTATTCGGACAGTACGTTGGGGTTCTGCAGAGTGGAATAAACACGTGTGGAGATGGAGAACATCTCATCATCCGTCCAGGCTGAAGACCCCGCTGCGCCGAAAATATACTGGTAAAAGCCGTACAGCGATACGAGAACTCCCACGGCCACCATAGCGGTCACCAGAATGTCCAGCTGCCGCTTCGTCGTCACCGCATTTTCCACTATGAATACGGACAGAATGAAAACGGTAGTCAGAAGCCCCGGATAGAGACTTCCTGAAAATGTGACCGACGTACATACAGCGATGATGTAGATGACAGCATACAGAATGACGTATCTGTTTACCGGCGAACAGAGCAGAGCCCTCTGTCGATTCGCTGCCGTATTCAGCAGAAATGTCACTCCGGAAACCAGAACGACTGCCAGCAGCGCCATGGTCGGCAGCAGAGGTGCCAGAACGGCCGCCAGAAAACACCATAAAAACGGATGAATCAGAAGGCTTCCGCCCAGAATCCGTTCCAGTCTCAGCTTCCGGTACAGAGCCGACAACAGATCCCGGAGAAACCTGCCGGGGCGGTAAAAGACACTGGCTCTTGCCACCTCATCCGCATCCTTTGTCGTGACGAAAGCACGGATAATCCTGCTTTTCATCCACTGTCCGCTGAACCAGCTGCAGACTGCAGCGAAAAAGCGGTACAGCAGACTGTCTTTTAATATAGAGATCATCACGAACCTCTCTTTACTATTTTTCTAAAAATATCTTTGATATATATGAGTTCATCCATTTTCAGCAGAGCTGCCGCTCCGAAGAATACCGCGATTCCCACGGCAGTCGGAAAGAGGAGCACCAGCAGCTTGCCCGCCGCGCCCGGCAGAAGTCCTTCCGCAGACACAGCGCAGAAATGGACGGCTGCCGCCATGATACACGCGCTGACTGTCGTCTTCAGCATGTCAGCGCAGAATTTTTTCGTGATAAACCGGCTTCCCGAGCGCTGCAGCGGAACGGCAAGGGCTGCAGCATATATCGTGGAAGAGATGGCGGAAGCCAGTCCCAGACCTGCCAGTCCCATAGGACCGATCAGCAGTTCACAGCATGCGATATTCACCGCGATAGACAGAACACCGGCCACGAGAGGCGTCTTTCCGTCCTGCTTCGCATAGTAGACTCTGCACAGAATATTCTGCAGAGCATAACCCACCATGCCCAGAGAAGTGAAAAACATCGCCCGCGCCGTGAGAGCGGTATCCTCTGCACTGAATTCTCCTCCCCCGTAGATGAAATCGATCAGCGGATAAGACAGCGTCATGACACCCAGCATCATGGGGATGATAAAAAACAGCGAGGTATGCGTAGTGGATCGCACCGTCTCCGTCAGTCCCTGAATATCGTCTCTGGCTGACTGTTCGGACATTTTCGGAAAGATGACATTCGTCACCGACAATACGAAAACGCCGGCGATGGTCAGATAGAGATTCGTGCCGTAGTCGATGGCCGATACGCCTCCGCCTCCGTGAAGGCCGGAAGCGTAGCGGGAATTGATCATCAGCACGATTGGCTGCACCCAGGTACTGACGAGAACAGGCACCATCAGTTTCAGTACTTTGCCGATTCCCTCATTTCTCAGACTGAGACTCGGGCGATAGGAAAAGCCTTTCCTGCGCAGAGCCGGTATCTGAACGACGGCCTGCATCGCCCAGCCGATGAGGAAACTGACCGCAAGACCGTAAATTCCGAAACGGTCGATAAAAAATATGTAGTATGCGATGATGATAACGTTTGAAATCACGCTGATCAGCGCCGGGATATTAAATTCGCCGGAAGCCTGCAGGATGCCTACAAAAGAGTAGGCGATCCCGGTCAGACACAGCGTCGGCAGCATGATTCTCGTCAGAGACGTGCAGAGATCCGCTGTCTCCGCGTTGAATTCAGGAGCGAAGAGCTCTACCAGCTGCTCGGAAAAAAGAATCCCCGCCGCCGTCATGATCAGTGTCAGCACACCGATCACCGTGATAAAATTGCCGGCGAATTTCTGCGCTTCTCCGGTACCTTTTTTCTCCCGGTACTCCGTATATACCGGGATAAAGCTGGCCGCAATGGCCGACGCGAAGAGCACATCGAAAAACACCCGGGGAATCCGGCTGGCCGTACTGAAAGCATTGGCATACATCTCCGTGCCGTAGCTCACCGCCAGCAGCCGATCCCGGTAAAGACCCAGCAGCTTTCCCAGCAGTGTGATAATCATGACAAAGCTGATGGTTTTCACTTGATTCTTGCTGTTTTGAGACATAGTCGTTTTTCTCTCAATCGTCTGAAATCTATCGGGCAGACAGAGCTTTCCGTCACTTTGTCAGCGATACGCTGAGAATCTTGCACATTTCAGCTCTCGTCAGCATGCCCAGCGGGCGGATTTTTCCGTCGCTGCCGTTGACGATGCCAGAGGCCGTCAGCGTCGCCACGGATTCCTCCGCGTAATCTGAAATTTCGGCACTGTCGCTGAAGGCACTGAGTTCATCGCCGGAAGGCTGCGTCAGCTGAGCGCCCTTCTCTTTCAGATAGCGGTCCAGGAAACAGAAAGCATCCTGACGCGTCATGCTGTCCGACGGATGAAAATTCTCTCCGTCTCCCTTCGCTATTCCCAGTTCTTTCGCCCATTTCACCGCGTCTGCGTAATAGGCATCATCCGGCACATCGGCAAAATTTCCGCTGTCAGCGCCTTCCTCACCGGTTTCAGACTGAAGGGACGCCGCATCTTCGGACTGTACGTCAGCCGCGCTCTGTACTTCAGGTGAACCGGAAGCCCTGTAGAGCATCACCATGAAATCCGCCCGTCTGATATTGCTTTCCGGACTGAATTTTCCACCGCCTGTTCCGGTTACGATGCCGGCTTCAAACATTTCCGTGATATATGATTCTGCCCAGTGCCCTCCGATATCAGAAAATACGCCGTTCACCGTAATATCGATCTTCTTGACGACACCGCCGGAAGCGATAGTCAGAACTGCCGATCCGGAAGCATTTTCATCGATAGTCAGAAGACCCGTATCGGAAACCGTTCCGATGGAATCTCCTGTAAGAGTATACTGGAAATTCTTCTGTCCGATTGCAACACTCTTACCGTTGTATGTGGCGGTCTGAGTGAACTGTACCGAATCTGCTCCATCCAGGCTGAGGGAGGACACCGCTTTTCCATCTGCTTTCACCGTGATATCCGACAGACGGTTCGTCACATAGAGGGAAGACATTCCCGTCACTCCCGTGGAAGGAGAACTCAGCGAGATCGTCTCCATTCCGGCTACCCAGCCTGCGGTATAAGTATTTCCCGCGATACTGCCGTATCCGTCTGATACCGATGCCGTCACATCTGACGGAGCCGATGCTGCGCCGTTTCCTTTATCGAGAGCTCCATAGCTGAGATCGAGAGATGCTCCCTGATACACTACTGTTCCCGCCTGATCCAGAGTCAGGGTGTTGGCAACGCCGTCGGAAACCGCCTGAGCCACCAGCAGTACATACGTGGAACACTTTCTCAGCGCACCGTCAGACGGAGAACTGAGCACCTCTACGGAAGCGCTGTCCGGCAGCTTTGCCGCAATGGCGGAAGAACCTCCTCCATCGAAATTGACAGCCGTCACGCATCCCTGATCGATGAGTTCCTGTGCCAGCTGCTTCATGGAAATTCCGTTGGAATAACCCGACTGTCTGCCGTCGAGCTCGTAATATACCACCGTTCCGTCGGCTTTGATGCCCAGAGCGCTGCGCGGGTTTTTATACAGCAATGCGCTGTCCCACTCGCCGGAAGAAGTCATCTGACCGTTCGAAACGATCACGTTTCCTGCCCCTGTGCCCCACTGTGCATTTTCCACGGCCGTATTTCCATAGCAGGAAGTCTCCAGAAGAACCTCATCGCCCACATTAAATTTTTCGAACTGATAGTGGAGATTCGACGTATCGTCGGCCGTCAGCACCATGTAACCGCTGCCTATGGTCATAGGCTGTGAACCCTCGTAGACCTGCACGACTTCCAGGCGAACCGTGCCTTTCGTCTTCATCGTGCCTTCGAGAATTTTAAACTTCACCGCCCAGCCAGAGGAAGACGTTCTGGTGGATACCGTGGAAAAATGCTCGTCCATCAGATACATTCCCGCTCCGTTCTGGCGCATCTTGTTGAAATGGGTCAGAGTCAGATATTTTCCGGCATTCGATTCCGCCGCTGCATCCGCAGACGTGTCCTCTCCGCCTCCCTGATTCGTCATTTTGATCTGAACCGCGGTATTTTCCACTACGGAAGCACGCCCCTGTGCGTCGAAGAGTACCGACGTATAGCCTTCCGGACTGCATTTGTACACACCGTCTTCGATTACGATGCCCAGAGGCACTCCCGTGGACATGGAAAAGAAGTCGGTATTCATGGCAGCCACTACGTTATAACCCTGCTGCTGGGCATAACTCACGATGCTTTCGATATTCATGCTGCCGTAGATCGTGTCGCACGCCAGAATGATAGGTGTCACCAGATCCCCGGGCGTCGTGGTGAAAGAATAGCTCTGCTGGATTCCGTATGTGGAATTTTCCGAGATCGTATTCATATAAGTCACACCGTTTCCGAGACTGATCTGATTCTGATAGATGGTTGTCCCCGCACCGCCTTCTGACGCATAAGACGGACAGATCGACGATAAAAGCAGTAATACGACAGCTGCCGCTGCCGTAAACGTTCTCTTATGTTTTAATTTCATTTTTTACCCCTTACTTTTTCCGATTACTGAATCTCATACGAGCCGCGCACCATAACGTATCCGTCAGTCTGCATGCGGATGCCTCTGCCGTCATCTCTCGGAATGAGCATGAGATGATTCGTGTACACAGTATAATTGTTCTTCATATCGATGCCTCTCGTCATGTCGGAAACGCCGTCCGTCCCCGGTGCCACAACCAGCGCATCGCCGGAGCGGAGAATCATCTCTGTGGAACCCGTGGCGATAATCCTCTGACCTGCTTCAGCGAAAACCACCTCATAGGAATTGTCTCCTGACGGAGAAGAAGTACCGCTTCCCAGCGCATTGGCGATAGCGCTGTCCACATAACTCTTCGTCACAATGGGATCCGAATCGCTGCCCGGATCGGACGTAGCTGCCGTTACGGCAAAGGCACATGTGCCCAGTACAGCGACTGCCGCCGCGATCGCTGCCATTTTCTTCATCTTCTTTAAAAATTCAGGTGCTTTCATCATTATCCCCCTTACTTGCACTCGTTCGGTTTTCTCCGGAAATTTCACCCTCCGGGACCGGCGGTTCTCTAATGCACCCGGCGATTTCCCGCTGCAGGCGCGATTCCGAGACTGACGCTGAGCGCGTCGTCCACCGTACCGATCACTTCATTATCTACTGTACCGATATGTTCTCTGAGCCGCTTCTTGTCGATCGTCCTGAGCTGTTCCAGCAATACGACGGAATCCCGGTCAAGTCCGCTGCCCGCCGCATGAATGGGCACATGAGTCGGCAGATTCGCTTTTTTCCGCTGCGACGTCACAGCCGCCACGATAATCGTCGGCGAAAACCGGTTGCCCACGTCATTCTGAACCACCAGCACCGGACGGATGCCGCCCTGTTCGGAACCCACCACCGGACTGAGATCCGCGAAAAAAATATCTCCTTTTCTGATCTGCATGTTTTCTCCTCCTGATTTTATCTTTTTGCCCGCTGCTTTGAGCTGCAGCCGACTTCATACATCAGTGAGTATTCACAGACAGATGATTTTTAATCGCAATACCCGGAATTTCCCGGCGCGTTTTTCGTCAGATTCCGAGAATTGCCGTAGCACACAGGAAATAGACAGCAAGTGAAAACATATCCGTCAACGAAGATACCACAGGGCCTGCCATGAGAGCCGGGTCGATTCCCACCGCCTTGGCGGCCATCGGCAGAAGACCTCCGATCGTCTTCGCTATGACGACGATGATGAGCATCGCCACACATATGGTAAGCGCTACGAGAACGCTGTTGCCATCGATAAATATTACCCTCAGGAAATTAAGAACCGAAAGACAGAGACCCACGCAAAGACTGATGCGTATCTCTTTCCAGGCCACCCTTGGAAAGTCTTTCAGATCCACTTCTCCCGTGGAAAGTCCCCGGATGATAAGGGTCGCCGACTGAGATCCGGAATTTCCGCCGGTTCCCATCAGAAGAGGCATATACGATACCAGCGCGATCACCTGAGACAGCATATCCTGAAATTTGGTGATGATTGCACCGGTTATCATGTAGGAACACATCAGAATAAACAGCCATGGCAGTCTCGTCTTCACATGCTTCAGCACGCTCATATCGAGATATTCGTCATCGCCTTTTCCGGTGACGCCGGCCATCAGCTGGATGTCTTCTGTCGCCTCATCTTCGATGATATCCATGATATCGTCGACGGTGATGATTCCCACCAGCCGTTCTTCCCGGTCTACTACAGGCATGGCCAGCAGGCCGTATCTCTTGAAAATGTTCGATACCATCTCCTGGTCCATGGTCACGGGAACGGAGATGACATCGGTATGCATGAGTTCGCTGACAGAAGTATCATCGTCGGCCAGCACCAGGGAGCGCAGAGACACGACGCCCTTCAATTTGCGTTTTCCGTCCATGACATACACAGAATAGACTGTCTCCGAATCGAGACCTACCTCTTTGATATGTTCCAGAGCCTGTTTCGCAGTCAGATACTCCTTGACATCGATATAGTCGATAGTCATCAGACTTCCGGCGCTGTTTTCCGGGTAATTCAGAAATGTGTTGATCAGACTGCGTTCTTCCTTGGACGTGTTGAGCAGGATTTTATCCACCAGATTTGCCGGCAGTTCTTCCAGCAGGTCGATCATATCGTCGAAAGCCAGTTCGTCGATGATATAATCGATTTCGTGCTGCGTGATGCCGTTGATAATTTCAACCTGCTCGTCTTCGCCGATGTAAGCGAAAACCTCCACTGAGACATCTTTTGGGAGAAGACGGAACGTCAGAATCGTATTTTCGAGTCCCAGTTCCTCATTGATAATTTCCAGTGTCTCCGCGATGTCGACGACATTCGTCTCAGCCAGGCGGCTCCGCACTTTGGCATAATGCTTTTTCTTCAGAAGATCTATAATTTCCTCAGAAATCGCATCGATGTCCATATAATCCACGTAATCGTCATCCGCTTCTCTTCTGCTCTTTTCGTTGCTCATACGGTCCGCCTCCTTTTCATCATATTTTTTTCGCAGATTTTCGCCCCGCTGCAGCCCCGTAAAGCGTTTTTCCGGAGATCGCCGGGAGAAAATCATACATTAAAATTATATCGCATGAATATTGAACATTGCAACTCCGTAGTGTAAAATAATCTCTATTATGAGAGATGCCGAAAGCCGCCCGCTGTGCGGGAGAGGCAACGCTTCTGCTCATAAATCATTCTATGAAAACATCTCAGTAAACTACCGGAAAAGAAAGGTATATATTATGAACAGTGACAAGATAAAACAGGGGCCCGGCGGAGCCCCGGTACGTTCCCTCTTCTACGGAATGGGATATGTAAAAGAAGAAATCGACCGTCCTCTCATCGGTGTCGTCAACGCGCAGAATGAACTGATCCCGGGGCATCTGCTCCTTGACCGCGTGGCACAGGCAGTCAAGAGAGGCATCATCCTGGCAGGCGGTACACCTGTGGAATTTCCTGCCATCGGCATCTGCGACGGCATCGCCATGGGACACGAAGGCATGAAATACCCGCTGGCCAGCCGTGAACTCATCTGCGACTCCATCGAAGCCATGGCGAAAGGCCACGCTCTCGACGGTCTGGTTCTCATCCCCAACTGTGACAAGATCGTGCCGGGCATGATGATGGCGGCGGCGCGCCTCAACATTCCTTCCGTCATGGTATCCGGCGGCCCGATGCGCACGGGAAATCTGGACGGCGACATCCTCGATTTCAACAGCGTCATGGAAAGCGTCGGCTCCTTCAAAAACGGCGACATCGACGAAGAACAGCTGGAATGCGTAGCGGAGAGATGCTGTCCGGGCTGCGGCTCCTGTTCCGGTCTCTTCACCGCCAACAGCATGAACTCCCTGACAGAAGTTCTGGGCATGGGCCTGCCATACAACGGCACCGCCCTCTGCGATAGCGGCGAAAGAATCCGTCTCGCAAAGAGAGCCGGCATCCAGGTTATGGAAATGCTCAGAAAAGATATCCGTCCACGCGATATTCTCACAAAAGAAGCCTTTGAAAATGCCATCACCGTGGACATGGCCATGGCGGGTTCCACAAATACGGTACTCCACCTTCCTGCCATCGCTCACGAAGCCGGCATCGAGCTGAACCTCGACATGTTCGACGCCATCAGTGAAAAGACGCCGAATCTGACAAAACTCAGTCCGAGCGGACACCACCACATGGAAGACCTCGGCCTCGCCGGCGGCATTCCTGCTATGATGAACGAACTTTCAAAGAAAAATATGATCCACACCGACTGCATGACCGTTACCGGAAAGACAGTGGGAGAAAACATCGCACACTGTCCTGTCCTGGATTACAGCGTCATCAAGCCTATCGACGCTCCTTACAGAGACAGAGGCGGTCTCGCAATTCTCCGCGGCAATCTGGCTCCTCTGGGCGCAGTCGTGAAAGAATCCGCTGTAGCTCCTGAAATGCTGGAACACAGCGGTCCCGCCGTGGTATTCAACTCCGAAGAAGAAGCCTCTGCAGCGATCTGGGGCAAAAAAATCAAAAAAGGTGACATCATCGTCATCCGCTACGAAGGGCCGAAAGGTGGACCTGGCATGAGAGAGATGCTGTCTCCTACTTCCTCCATCGCAGGAATGGGCCTGGATAAAGACGTAGCTCTCATCACCGACGGCAGATTTTCCGGCGCTTCCAGAGGCGCTTCCATCGGTCACGTCTCCCCGGAAGCCATGGCAGGAGGTCTCATCGGGCTGATTCAGGATGGCGATACGATTCATATCGACATTCCAAACAGAAAACTGGAAGTCGAACTGACCGACGAAGAAATCGAAAGCCGCAGAGCAAATTATACGAAGCCGGAACCGAAAGTGAAGACCGGCTATCTCGCACGTTACGCCAAGCTGGTGACATCCGCCAACACCGGTGCCGTGCTGAGCGTCGACTGAGGCGGATTTCCGTTCTGCGCATCCTCCGGACCGGCAGGAATCAAAAAATCCGATTAAATCAGATCGAAAAACGGCTTAAAACGACGGGCCGGCACACAGGTTCTTTTCCGCCTGTGTGCCGGCCCGTTTTTTCATTTAAACTTCCGCAGCGGACTTCTGAAGACGCTTGCCGCGTTTTTCCGAAGCTCCCAGCGGACGGATGAGTTTTCTGTTGATCCGCACGAAGAATATGACGCAGAGTACCAGCGACAGCAGCTCTGCCAGAGGGAAGCACCACCATATCATATTCAGACCTCCGATCTTCGAAAAGATATAGGCCACAGGGAGAAGAACGATGATCTGGCGCGCAAAAGAAATCCATAGACTGTACAGACCTTTTCCCAGCGCCTGGAAAACAGAGGAGAGAATGATGCAGACCGCTGCCACAGGAAAATGTATGCTGATAATCCTCAGAGCATACACGCCCATATCCATCATATCGCCCGAGGCGTTGAATATGCTCAAAAGCTGTTCCGGTATCGCCTGTGCAATGATCAGTCCCAGCGCCATAATTGCCACTGCGTAATAGATGCTCAGGCGGATCGTCTTCAGCATCCTGTCTTTCTTTCTTGCTCCGTAATTATATGCCACGATAGGCACCATTCCGTTGTTGAGTCCGATTACCGGCATAAAGACGAAGCTCTGCAGCTTGAAATATACGCCGAATACCGCCACCGCCGTGGAGGAAAAAGAAATGAGAATGGCATTCATGCCCAGACTCATCACCGAACTGATAGCCTGCATCAGCACAGAAGGAATTCCCACAGACAGAATGCTCCTGAATATCTGCATTCTGAGTTTAATCCCCTTCAGTGAAAGAGAAATCTCTGTATTGAATTTAATATTGAAGAAAAGCGCCAACAGCGCCGCCGTGATCTGACCGATTACCGTAGCTGCGGCTGCTCCTGTGACGCCCATCTTCGGAGCCCCCAGCAGACCGAAGATGAGAATCGGATCCAGGATGATATTTATGACCGCGCCCGTTCCCTGCGTTATCATCGTAAAAAACGTACGGCCCGTAGACTGAAGCAACCGTTCAAAGAAAAACTGCCCGAAGAGTCCGAAAGAAAAAATACAGACGACGGACAGATATGCCGCTCCGTCTTCCGCGATGCGTTCATTTCCGGTCTGACTCGCCATAAAAGGTTCCGAAATGGCAATTCCCGCGATCAGGAAAAGGATAAAAACCACCACATAGATGATCATTCCGTGTGTCACTGCTCCGCGCACGTTTTCCATTTTCTTCTCTCCGAGACTCCGGGAAAGCAGCGCGTTGACACCTACGCCCAGTCCCGATCCGAAAGCGATCATCAGACTCTGGATCGGAAACGCCAGAGTGACCGCCGTCAGGGCATCTTCGCTGACCCAGGACACGAAAATACTGTCTACCACGTTATATAAAGCCTGGACGATCATCGAAATGATCATCGGAAGCGACATGGATACCAGCAGCCGGTTTACCGGCATCGTTCCCATTTTATTTTCTTTTCCATTATTATCCGGAAGAGCTTCCGCATTTATTTTCCTCATACCTGTCTCCTTTCCTCTCTCTGCAATTCAGGCTCCGGACACAGTCATCCTTACACCCGCAAATTTTGTTCGTCATAGAACTAAATACTTTCAAACATTCCTTTCTATCGTTCTTCCTTCCTGCGTCTACTTCAGATTTTCTCTCATCAGTTTCAGACTCGATAAAACGGCTCTGCGCTCTTTTTCCGTCATCTGCGCCGTCATCGCCCGTTCGCATTCTTCGATAATTGCATACATCATCTTGTGAGCTGCAACGCCTTTTTCTGTCAGCACCAGCTTCTTGAGGCGTGCGTCACTGGCTACCGATTCCCGCCGGATCAGACCTTTGCGTTCCATCAGTTTCACCACCCCTGCAACGGTAGATCTCGCCATCCCGCACTCCGCTTCGATATCTTTCTGAAAGACGTCTCTGCCCGGATTTTCGTAAAGCGTTTTCAGAATCCAGCCGTTGGAAAGAGTGACTTCATCCAGCCCCTTGTTTCTGGCCCTCTGGTCGATAAAACGGATCACTTCATTCTGCAGCATTCTCAGCTGAAATCCTATGTGATTCTGCGACATATTCTCACCCCGGAAACAGATTTTCCTCTTATAGTTTTACAACAAACAATTCTATATCGAACTAATTATAGGATTTTCACGCTTGTCTGTCAACAAAAAATTCTGCCGGAGAGAAATTTATTTTTTGTGCACACTGACAAAAAAATCACGTAGATGTACAGGAAAAGGTATGATACAATATTTTTATCAGTTAATATGTATAACAACGATATGTTAAGGGAGTGAATAACATGAATGATATCAAGACCGTGAATCTCGACAGAAGTTCCCGTCACGATCTCTGGCACGGAGGAGTGCAGGAAACCAGCCCTTCCGGACGCCCGGTCTTCTTCATCTGCGAATATCTAGATAAAATGCATCACGATGAAGAAACCGACGAATACTACAAATTCTGCAAGCAGAAAAAAATCCGTGTAGACAATATCCCGGATGTCTGCAATATGGACTGTGAAGAATACGGAAAATGCGATACCTGCGCTGGTTTCAGCGCAGTAAGATGTCAGGACTGCGATATTCCGAGACCATAATCGAATGCCATTACATATCTTTCCGACGGGACTGCATTCCGGAAAATATTAACTCCGTGCAATTTTGTCCCTCCGTGTATCCGCTTCACGATTCTATAATTTCCCCAAATCGTCCGCCCTGCGGGCGATTTTTTTATTATCCTTCCTCCTTTCTTTCCATATATTTCCCGGATTCCGCATCCGCCGATTCCCGACTCGGTGGATACGCTGCTCCTATTCGAAAAAATCAACCAAAAAGGAGTATAGAATTCCATGTCCTTTTTCGCTATAATACTCTACGCAGAGCATAAAATATGTTCGTACATATTTTTCCTATACATATTATAAGTAATTATAATATATGTGCGCATATTTTACAGAAAAAGTTATTTCACCGAAGAGACGATTGCTTTCATCTCTTATCGTATGCGCATATCGCTGCAAAAAACACAAAAGGAGACGCTTACCTATGAAAATGAACATCACAGACACTCACAAACTCGTTGAAAATCAGATCTGGTATTCCGGAAGCTACTTCGAGCAGGAATCCGGTGAAAAATGTTACTTCGTGTGCCAGCACCTTCAGGAACGTTACACTTCCTCCCAGGAAAAGCCGTTCACTATGGTCTGCACACAGAAAAACGAAGAAGTCGAAAATCCTGCAGAATTCTGCACGATGGACTGCGAATACTTCGCAAGATGCGAAAGCTGCAAGGGATTCAGCGCTACGATCTGTCAGTCCTGCGTTCACCCGGTAGAATCATAAGACCGGACAGCGAGCCTCAGGCCATCGAAAATGCAGAGCGGGCGAGAGAGCCGTTTTCCGGCTGTCATCGCCCGCTCTTTATTTTTTTCTTTCGCTTTTCTTCTTTCGCTGTTTCCTCCGCTTCCGCGTGCCGGCAGGCCTGTCACCGACGCTGTCCCCCTGCGGAGGAACCTCACATGCCCAGATCCTCGCCTACGAGAACGACCTTTATCTTCTTCGGCGGACGGCAGATCCGCGTGGTCACCATATAGGCACACACGCAATCTTCTGAAATACAGTCTCCGCACTGTCCGGTCACCTTGCACGGCGTCTCAATTCCGAAACGCTGTGTATTGATCGGTGCAGCCGTATTTCTCGCCCTATCCCATGCGCCTTTCAGCGTTGACGCCGCTTTATTCATGCCGGCCACGACGATGACGCTTCTCGGCCCGTAAATCATAGCAGCCACCCGGTTGCCGTTTCCGTCGATATTCACCAGCTGACCATCTATGCTCAGCGCGTTGGCGCTCATCAGAAAAGTATCGCAGGTCAACGCCCGACGCATCAGTTCCTCCCGTTCTTCCAAAGACTGCGCCTTATCTCTGTCGATCACAGGATTGCCCCGCTCTGCGATCCGTTCTCTGAGTCCCAGCTCTTTGATGGTCATAGAGCCGCCCCAGGATACCGTATCTTCCGGAGGAATCAGTGCCATCACCTTATCTGCAGCTTCCTTTGCGCTGGAACAGTAATACGCCTCAAAATGACGTTTTTTCAGGTTTTCTGCGATTCGCGGTCCGGATTTGTCGTACATCGCCTTTTTATTTTTGTCCATTTTTCCTCCCCTCCCGTCAAGCGGAATATGCGCAAAAAGCCGTGAGAAATTCTTCCTCCGGCTTTTCACATGATTTTTTCTCTTTTATAAACTATCTATATCAGAATTCTTCGGAATATTAAAGGGATTTCAGCAGATTTACCGTCTCGAGAACAGAAAGAGCGCAGTCATATCCCTTGTTGCCTGCCTTTGTGCCGGCGCGTTCGATAGCCTGTTCGATATTTTCAGTGGTGACTACGCCGAACATGATCGGAACACCCGTCTGAAGACCCACCTGTGCGATTCCTTTCGCCGCTTCATTGCAGACGAGATCATAATGAGAAGTTGCTCCGCGGATGACGGCTCCCAGGCAGATAACAGCATCATACTTCCCGGATTTGGCCATCTTCTGCGCAGCCAGCGGCAGTTCAAAGGCTCCCGGAACCCAGGCCAGCGTGATATCCTCTTCTTTCACATCGTGACGGAGCAGCCCGTCGAGAGCACCTCCGATGAGCTTCGATACGATAAATTCGTTGAATCTCGAAGCCACAATACCGACTTTTATTCCGTCAGCTACTAATTTTCCTTCGATTACATTGATATTTGCATTCATCATTTTTACCTCCCTGTTCTCCGCATCCTGTCCCGGATTCTGTGTTTGTCGATACATTTAATAGGTCTTTAAAATATGCCCCATCTTGGCTTTTTTCGTCTTCATATATGCGTCACTGGCGCTCTTATGTTTCGTTTCGATAGGAACACGCTCTATAATTTCGATTCCGAATTCTTCCAACCCCGAGATTTTTTCCGGATTGTTGGTCAGAAGTCTCAGACGTTTCGCTCCCAGATCGATGAGCATTTCGGCCCCCACCGTATAATCTCTCATATCCGGAGGAAATCCCAGCGCCACATTTGCCTCCACGGTATCCATTCCTCCGTCCTGCAGATGATACGCCCTGAGTTTATTGATCAGACCGATGCCTCTTCCTTCCTGGCGAAGATAGATCATAATGCCCCGTCCTTCCCGGGCGATAGCGCGCATAGCCGCATCAAACTGGTCTCCGCAGTCGCACTTTGCCGAGCCGAATACGTCGCCCGTCAGACATTCGGAGTGAACTCTCACCAGCACCGGTTCCCCGTCGCTGAAATCGCCCATCGTGAGAGCCACGTGATGTTCTCCGTTCAGGCGGTTCACATATCCGTGGATCTTGAAATCTCCATACTTCGTCGGCAGATTCGCCTCCACCACGTGCTCCATGATCGGCTTCCCGTCATCCGCGCTGTGTTCTCTCTCAGATGCTTTTTTAGACATCTCTTCCATTGCAATTCCGGCCTTGCATAAATCATTCGTCATGCCTGGACCTCCTTTTTAAATATTGTGCTCTTTTCTGTACTCCCTCAGAGCCTTGATGGTGGAAAATTTCAGATTGTGAAGCTGTGCGAACTCTATAAGTTCTTTTGTACGCATCATTTCACCATCTTCTCTCATGATCTCACAGCAGAGACCCGCTTCTTTCAGGCCTGCAATCCGGAGAAGATCAACCGTACCCTCCGTATGGCCGCCTCTTTCAAACACACCGCCTGCTTTCGCTTCCAGAGGGAACATATGCCCCGGTCTTCTGAAATCTTCCGGTTTTGCATCATCTTCCACACACTTCAGGGCTGTATAGGAGCGTTCTGTAGCGGAAATACCTGTCGTAGTGTCTACGTGATCGATGGACACGGTAAACGCGGTGGAATGATTGTCCGTATTGCTCTCCACCATCTGCGGAAGACCCAGCTTTTCGCACATCGCCGTGCTCATCGGCATGCAGATGAGGCCCTTCGCATAAGTCGCCATGAAATTTACGTTGTATTTTGTCGCGAATTCCGCCGCACAGATGAGATCTCCTTCATTTTCCCTGTCCGGGTCATCCGTCATGATGATGATTTTTCCGTCGCGGAGATCCTGTACTATCTCGTCTATCGTATTGAATTCAAACATGTTCTGTCCTCCTGTACATGACTGATTTCTGTCTGTATTTCTTCTCTTTGTGTCATTTTCACGTAAATTATTTTTCTAAAGGAATCCGTTTTCGGAAAGCATATTAAGATCGATTCCTCTCTTCTTTCCGGAAGATTCCTGTCCGCTGGAACGTTCCTCACCGCTGTCGAACGTCAGAAGACGCTCCACGTATTTTCCGACGACATCATTTTCCAGATTGACGACATCTCCCGGACGCCGGCTGAGGAGTGTCGTCTCTTCGCCTGTGTGGGGAATGACAGATACCTTAAAATATCCCGGGCCTACCTCCGCCACCGTCAGACTGATTCCGTCGATCGCCACCGAACCTTTTTCGATGATGTACCGCAGGATTTTGTCACTGGTGTCGATACGCACCCAGACAGCGTTTTCTTCTCTCACCAGAGAAGCCACCCGCCCCGTACCGTCGATATGGCCCGACACGATGTGTCCGCCGAACCTTCCGCCTGCAGCCATGGCGCGTTCGAGATTGACTTTTCCTCCTTTGGAAAAGCTTCCGAGATTCGTCCGCCGAAGCGTCTCCGCCATGACATCGGCTTCAAATACATCTCCGTAGATCGACGCGGCGGTGAGACACACACCGTTTACCGCCACGCTGTCGCCCAGCTTCAGGTCTCCGAAAATTTTTTTGCCCCGTATCGCCAGCCGCGAGGAAACCTGTCCTCTCTTCACACCGGCGATCTCACCGATTTCTTCTATGATACCGGTAAACACTGATTCATCACTCCTGTTCTGACCGGCAGCCCGCACCGCCGTTATTTTCCGTTTCTTTCGCAGCTTCCGAAGACAACACATCAAACGTCAGGAGAATATCCGGACCGAATGTGCTGATCTGCGGTACGGAAAGAGTGACGCAGTCCGTCATTTTTTCTATACCTGCGCCTCCCACCGGAGACTTCGCTGCAGCACCTCCGACGATCTTGGGAGCGATATACGCCTGTACACAGGAGACGATTCCGCTTCTGAGCGCCGAATAATTCAGTTCTCCTCCGCCTTCCAGAAGAATGCTGTCGATCTTTTTTTCTCCCAGTATCCGCATGAGCTCCTTCAGATCTGTGTGTCCTTCCGAATCGGCGCCTACCGGAATCAGTTCTATGCCGGCTTCTTCAAGAACTTTCGCTCTTTCCGCCGCCAGGCGCTGCTTCTCATCTCCATTCACATCTGCAGCATCCCTGCGATATGCCACTATTGTCGGTATCTCTCCCGCCGTCTGCACAATCCGACTCTCCAAAGGGATACGCAGCCGGCTGTCGCAGATGATTCTCACCGGATTTACCGGATCATCCTCCAGTCTGCAGTTGAGCATCGGGTCATCCTGAAGCACCGTGTTGATACCCGCCATGATGGCCGTTACAGCTCTCCGGGTCCGGTGCGCGTGTTCCCGTGCAGATTCTCCTGTCACCCAGCGGGAATCGCCCGTGACACAGGCTATTTTCCCGTCTGCAGTCATCGCGTATTTCATTATGACATAGGGCATTTTCCGGGTGATGTAATGGAAGAAAATTTTATTCTTCGCAAGGCACTCCTCTTCCATCACCGGCCCTTCCGTTTCGATTCCCGCATCTCGGAGAATCTGAATGCCCTTTCCCGCTACCAGAGGATTGGGATCCCATGCGCCGAAGACGACTCTGCCCAGCCGGTTTTCGATAATCGCTTCCGTGCAGGGCGGTGTCTTTCCGTAATGGCAGCAGGGCTCCAGGGTCACGTAAATCGTCGCACCCTGAGGGTCGTTTCCCCGTTCTCTGCAGTCTTTCAGAGCATTGCGCTCCGCGTGCAGCCCTCCGCAGTACTCGTGCCATCCGCTTCCGATGGCTTCACCGTCTTTGACGATGACAGCACCTACCAGAGGATTCGGATGCACATGTCCTTCTCCGTTTCCTGCCAGATCCAGAGCCGCCTGCATCCATTTTCTGTCTGTCTTTTCACGATTGTCCATACTCATTTCACCAATAAAAAAACTCCGAATCTTTATCCGATTCAGAGCATGCCAAAAATTCAAACATAGTTTTCATCTTTCCCGAGGAAAGACTATATCCGATCACCTTCTCCCATCCAGACTATGACTGTCGGCTCCGGAATCACACCGGATCGGCCTTTCGGCTCGCGGGCTTTCACCGCCGGTAGGGACTTTCACCCTGCCCTGAAGATCCTGTTATTTCTTATGTCTAAAATTATAGTAGCACTGATGATATGTCGTGTCAATAAAAAGAGAGAGGAAAAATCCGGATTCCGAAGCTTTCCTCTCTCTTGCATCGCGCTTTTATATTATTTTCATTTGCACTCGGATCACACCTAACGTTTTACTCTCTGTGTACTGTCGGCCAATCTGGCAATTACGGCAGATGCCTCCGCTCTGGTGATGGAATCCGCCGGATGGAACTTACCGTCGCTGTTACCCGTAAGAATGCCGGCTTCACAGAGTCTGTAGACTGCCTTTCCTGCTTCACTAGTAGAGGAGATGTCAGGGAATTCGCCTACCGTAACCTGATTGATCGCTTCGAGTGCTTTATCCGGCAGCGATTTGCTGAGAATTTCCGCAAATTCGAGACGCGCTGCGCTGGCGTTCATGTTCGCATTTCTGTACTTTTCAGTGATGATGCCTTTCTTATATGCATAATCCACATATGGCTTGTACCACGGATCGCTTTCCTGAACGGAGAAGTTATATCCGTCTCCCGTATAAGTACTGTAGATACGCGCAGCGATGGTAATCGTCTGTCCGATGGTTATATCTCCGTTGGGATCGAATTGCCCGTCGCTGCCATTCATCAGACCCGTCTCGTAGGCATATTTCGCATAGTCAAAATACCATTCGTTTCCTTTGAGATCAGAAAACTGACCGCTGTTGTATGTATTTACCTTTGAAAACTTTACAATTTCGATCTGAGGCGTATCATTGCCTGCAATGATAACGTCATCTTCTTCAGAAGAATCATCTTCTCCAGTATCTTCTGTCGTGCCGCCCGACGGAGCAGAAGCCTGGAAGCCATTTGAAGATACATACCAGTAACAGTCTACCGCATCGATAATGTCATCCTGTGTAGCTCCGCTCTTCAGCGTTCTGAGCCATGATCTTTCCACCGTAATCTCACTGGTGGAAATCGCAGGATCTGCGCAGTAGAATGTATCTGTCGCAGCATCATATCTCGTCAGAAGCACTGCGTGAGGCACCGATCTGAGGTAGATCTCTATTCCTTCCGGATGCACATCCAGAAGGCGGATCAATTCAGCGGACTTGTCCTCCACCGTCAGATTTTTATAGGATACGCTGATGCCCTTGTAGGAAAACGAATGGAGAAGACCTACGCCTTCCAGCCACGCCGCACTTCTCATAGATGTCTGCGTAATAGCTGACCATTCGGCAGAAGAGGCGCCTTTTTCTATAGCTGCCTGCCTCACCAGCATAACAGCCGATGCGAGCGTACATTTTCCGCTTCCTTCCTGCATAACATATACCGATTCGCTTCCGGAAGCGGCAAAAACTGCTGCTGTGCTAAACGGTATCATGGACACCGCCAGGCACAACGTCAGAATGACGCCGGTCAATTTCTTTATCATTGGAACTTACCTCCAAACAAAACTCATCTCTTGTTTCAACTTATATCGAATTCACGAAAATGCCGTTTTTCGCAAACTAGGCGCTGAATGCCCTTTTTTGTTTTGCACGGAAAAAAATATGCAACTGATGTCTTACTAACGCTTACATTTTATTGTATTTTCCGCTTTCTGTCAATGTTTCCTTGACCTCTCACGCCATTTTTTACATATTTTACCATTTTATTCACTCATACTACGACTTTCATTATGCCGTTATCCCGCATATTTTCCGCGTTCCCACTCGTTTCATTTTTTCACATCGTCTTTCTGCGATGCATGTATTTTTTTAATTTTTCTGAATTCCGCGTAAAGATACTTTTACTGCGGTATAAAGTAATATAGTATAGAAAAAATATATAAATCCGAGTTATTTCATACAGAGAACAGAGAGTTGCTGAAATGAAAAGAAACAAAGTAATCTGCCCTTGCTACAAGGTGACAAAAGGCGATATCGCCGATGCAGTCAGCCAGGGCGCAGAAAAATTCAAAGACGTAAAACCTTACCAAGGCTGGAAAAGGCTGCGGAAAATGTAAGAAAAAGGTCAAAAAGCTGATCAAAAAGCTGAAAAAAGCAAAATAGGCATACGTTGCGTTTTTGCACGAGCGTTTCCGCGTCCGGAAAAAGAGCCGGCGGCGGGGAAGCCGGTATATCTTCCGCTTCTCCGCCGCCGTTTTTCCGCTTTCCCGTATTTTTTCAGTTCCGGCTGTCTGCAATGTCTGCAAACTGTTTCGTCCGTTTTTTACTCCGCTTCGAAGCATCCTCTCTTCAGGCCGAGTATAGAAGCTGCTCCCGCCAGTGTGGTCCCGTAAAAGATGACATCCTTTCCGATATCCAGATATCTGACGACAGATCCGTTGCAGATCGTGCTGCCGGTACAGAGAACCAGGTCAGCCCACGCCAAGGCATCCTCATATGCGTCGATACCGTGTTCCACGGTAACGCCGTATTTCTCCGTGCCTACATTTTCCGGATTCAGATCGAGAATCCGCATTTCAAAGTTTTCCGCCAGATTCTGAAATATGGCCGGCTGATATCCCACCTGGAGAATCTTCGGCGAACCGTAATTTTCTTTCAGATAAGGCACGAATTGTTTTGCGCACAGCTCCGGACCTCTGTTTTTACAGTGAACCGTCCGGTCGATCAGTCCCAGGGAACGCATGACCGCATTAAGGGATGCGATAAAAAGCGCCCGGGCGTATGCGTCGTTCTCGATATCCGAATCGAGAATTTCCTTCAGTGTGCCGGCAAATGCCGCCGGAGACGAGGTAAAAGCCTGTCCGATACAACCTTTGTATTCCGCCTGCAGCATCACTTCGCTTCCGTCGAGAATCGGATAATCTTTTCGCTCCGTAATGCCGATGGCTTCCTCCGGAGAAAGTGCCGTGGAACGGATTTTCACCTCATCTGCTTCCAGATGATTTTCTTCGATGATTTTCTGAAATTCCTGTTTCAGTTTTCTGAATAATTCAACTTCTGTCATTTTTTTCTCCTCTACTGACCTGTCACCTGAAGGAAAACGGCGAGCATTTTTGCTGCCTGCGCTCTCGTAGCGCTGCTCAGGGGATAAAATTTACCGTTGATATCTCCGCTCACGATACCCGCTTTCTGCAGACGATAGACGGCTTCTCTGGCATAATCCGCTATTGTCGCATCGTCGAGAAAGACGGAACCCGTCTCCATCTGGGGAATTTCCACACCGGCGGTCTGCGCATACCTCTGGATCATCACCGCCATCTCCTGCTTCGTAATCTGGTCGGATGGGCGGAATTTTCCTCCGGAGCCGTTCGCAATTCCATTTTCTTCTGCCCACGCCACATAAGGCGCATACCAGGAAGATGCCTCCACGTCAGAAAAAGACGGAACTTCTCCGGATGTCCCGGAAACGCCGGATGCCGCAGCCAGCATTTTTACAAATTCCGCTCTCGTCACGTTTTCCAGCGGAGCGAACACCGTTTCTGTGCGTCCGCTGATGATTCCTCTTTCTGCCAGATAATATACGTATTCCTGCTCCCATCCGGTGACATCTTCAAAGAAAATATCTCCGTCACCGGAATTGTCCTGGGGCTCGTCGGAGATCACACTTCCGTAAGGCCATGCATAGATTACCACATCCAGAGTCTCGCCTTCTTCGGCCTGTGTGTCCTCGAATACAATTTTATCACCATTCTGTGTCATTTTGTACCGGGATGATAATTCCGGAAGATTTTTCACGCTGTTTTCAAAGCCCTGAACGATGAGCTCCGCATAATCGGATTCCGTCAGCTCAGGAATCACCGTGTCTCCGGATGCTGTGGGAATAAAGGCATGCGCGTGGATGACATAAGAACCTTCGTGATCGAATTTTTCCTCGGGAAGCAGAGGCTGTCCGTTTTTCAGCAACTGGATATACACCATGCTCCGTACATTTGCCCGGTGTGTCACCTGTTTCGTCACTGATGCGGTCTTTCCTGCCCCGCCCGTCTGAGAATCCGCAGTGGTGATTTCCAGGCCGCACGGGATGACCGATTCCATATATCTGAGATTTACCGGTTCACCGCTGTCAGCCGTCAGGATATGAGATATACCCGCACCCGATTCCTGAATCTGAATCGACGCATTCGTCTGCTTCACGAACTGAGACTGAGGTACGCTCCCTATGGTGATGATCAGCTGTGTGTCATCCTCAGGATCTGCCGCTACGGAAAGCGTCCTGTTTGACACTCCGTTTTCCGTGTTGGGCGACTGATCCAGCGGTGAGCCGGCGATCTTTACGGAAACGTCGCTTTCCGCACCGTCATCGACACGGATGCTCCGGTCAAATTTCACTTTCACTTCGATGCTCTGATCGTCCTCAGCCCTTCTTTCATTATACGTCCGGACGCTGAAAGACTGAGCTGAGGCCTGTATCTTTTCCGCTGCTCCGCTTTCTGTCCCTGTCACCGTTTCCGCTGCAAAGGATGTCTGCATTCCCGCTGTCATCAGAACCGACAGCATCATCACCGACAGAAGAACGGCCCCTGCTTTTCTTTTCATGTTCTTTTTCTTTCTCATCACTCGCTCTGCCTCCACATTTCACCTTCTCAATCCGGCGGTTTATGCCGTTTCGGAAGTCTGATCCATCACCATGGCGATCATCTTGCAGGCTTCCGCTCTGGTGGCATTATCTTTCGGCGCGAAATTTCCAGCTCCCTTTCCGCTGAGGATTCCCGCCTGCTGCATGACCGAAACCGCTTCTGCCGCATAATCGGAGATTTCCGAGCTGTCAGTGAAATCTTTGGGTTCATTGACCTTTTCCAGCTGCCTGGACGCTAATTTTTCCACATATCTGTCGATGATGACGGCCATATCTTCTCTCGTAATTTTGCTGTCCGGGCTGAATTTATCTCCACTGCCCATGACGATGCCGTTTTTAGCCGCCCATGTCACATAAGGCGCATACCAGGCATCAGAGGCCACATCGCTGAAAGAGAGTCCCGAATCAGCCATCGATCCTACATCGGCTCCTGCCACTCCTGCGATGATTTTCACGAATTCCGCTCTGGTGACGAAATCTTCAGGCGCAAAAATATTTTCCGACTTTCCGCTGACGATATTCTTTTCCGCCAGCTTCATCACGTATTCCGCATACCAGGCATCCGAAGCCACATCGCTGAAAGAGATTTCCGTCACCGGATCAGGTTCTTCCTGCTCTTCTGTCCATTTCGCATAAAGGGTGATAGATTCCGTCACTTTGCTGTCGAAATCATAAGGGACGGTCAGATCACTGTCCGCATACCAGCCGCCAAAGACGAATCCTTCCTTTTCCGGATCCTCCGGTCTGCTGACACTGTCTCCGGATTCCACCGTCTGTTTTTCCACGGCAGAGCCGTCTCCCGTCTCAAAAGTCACCGTATATTCCTGTGTTGCGGTTGAACCGCCGGAACCTCCCGATCCGCCGGAACCGGAATCATCCGGATCCACAGAGCCGCCTGAGCCGGAATTATCCGGATCCACAGAACCGCCGGAACCGCTTTCTTCCGTTTCACCTTCTACTGTCACTGCGATCTCTCTCGAAGCGGGATTATACTCCCTCATAGCGGCCTCCACAGAGATCACCGCTTCTCCTGCCGATACCGCAGTGATGGTAACCGTACCGCTGCTCTTGTCATAAGAGGCTTCCGCCACCGACTCATCGGAAGATTCCAGCGTCACTTCCGCCTCATATAACGTAAGTTCCCTGCCGTTGCACGTACACTCCGGCTGTCCGTTGACATATTCGATACAGTCTTTTTCCCCGCAGATCTCCGGGCATTCCGGCATCTGACATCCCGGATAATGCTCTTCGGCATACGGAGAAACGTTCAGTTCAGCTGTCTCCCCTTCCTGCAGCGTATAGCTCTCTTCCCCGCTGATGGTCACATCGCCTCTTTCGATATAGGCGAAAGACGATACGGTGGCGGCAGACATTACCATCACCGTGGAAACCGCACCGCAAAGGATCTTTTTCCACATTTTTTTCTTCATTTGTTCCTCCTGTGAATTTTCTGCTTTGAATCAATCGGATCAATCTATTTCATTTTCTGCCGGATAAACTCCGGTGCGGACTCATACGGCAGAAATTTGTAAACGTATTCGCTGCTCCCTTCCAGCTTTACAGCGGCGATGCATCCTCCGTCACTCATAAAATACGTGCTGCGCAGAGCCCACGCGATCTGCGAAATCTGTTCCGGATCTGTAATCTCCGGTCTGCTTCCGAAATCCTGCCGGAACGGGAATTCATCATCCGAGTCCGACCGGTACGACTGAAACAATACGGATACCGGATCGGTTATCTTATTCATCGACCCGTACGGATCGAATTTCTGAAGCGTGATGCTCTCGATTTTTCCGGTCTCTCCACTCTCTTCATTCAGCGCTCCCCACTCTTTCAAAAGGGCTTTCGTCTCCGTGAATTCATCCGTAATCCAGACGGATGCGTTGGATGTACTGTATTCGAAAGTCTCCAGATCGCTCTCTCCGTTCAGCGTGAAAAAGAGCCTGGCTTCCGCATCTTTTTCCGGAAAATAGCGGCTGTTAACACTCTGGGAAGACAGATCCGAAGCCACGGCTTCCAGCAGAGCCTTCCGGCTGTCGTCCCCGAGACTGATTTTGCGGATATTTCCCAGCGCGGAATCCGCCAGATAGATTTCTCCCGAAGCGAAAGCTTCGGAATTCCAGAAGCTTGAAGCAAGTTCCCCCCGGACTGCCGCGGAAGAAGCGCTTCGGAATTCTTCACATTCCTCGAGATTTAAAAATTCCGAAAGTTCTCCCAGACTGGCCCTGTCGTAATACCGCTTCACCGTCTTTCCCGATTTCAGCGTATATTCCACCCGGATGTCATACGGGATGACGGTTTCGGAAAAATCTTCTCCGGACGCCCCGAACTCCCGGATACCGCCCTGCGCCAGACTGCTGTGCATCTCTCTGACACATTCGACGCTTTCTTCGTCCGACAGGGTAACCTGTCCGCTGAAGTAATAAGACGGACCGCTGCTGCTGGCCTGCACCTGAACAGGCATGAGAGACGGCTGTCCCACATAACTCACCGAGACGGAACGGATGTCCTCTGTTTCCGGAATTCGCGTCTCCGTCCCCAGCAGCCCCGTATCCATCAGCAGGATGCCCGCCGCCACGATACAGGTCAGACACCCCCAGCGTCCCAGTTTCCTTCCGGCAGATACGTTTTTCGCCGAAACAGCCGACAGAACACCGAAGGTCAAAAGACTGCAGAAATACGCTGCCGCTGCCGCCAGGAACCGTCCGGTCTCTCCGAGAGCGTCGAGAACGGCCGCAAAGACACCCAGAGGCCAGACGAAAGAGACAGCCAGGCTGCAGAATCTGCTGAGCCCCGATATCCCCGCATTTTCGGATTTTCTGCGAAGGAAGAGCAGGCACACCGCAGCTCCCGCTGCCAGAATGACCGCCCACTGGATCAGCAGCGGAACGATATCGATACTTTCCGGATCTGCTGAAGCCATTTCTCTGCTGAAAAAATAATGCGTCCTGAATTCGCTGTAGAAGAAGATCAGCGGATTGACGGGACTCAGTTTTTCCAGGAGCCCCGGTTCCACGGTCTCCATGGCGTACGTCGTTTCGCCGAAGACGTTTCCCCAGAGAAATGTCTTCAGCAGAGAATTGATAAAATATATGACTGCCGAAGGCGCCGCCGCTATCGTCACGCAGAGCGCAGCCGCTTCGGAAAACGTTCCTGCAATACAGCAGGCCGCTGCAGCTGCCAGCAGGCCGGCATAAGACTGGGCCGTCAGACCCGCCGCCAGATAAACTCCGTACGATACGAGTCCATCATTCATCCCCAGCGCACAGTAATTGATCACTCCCGAAAGGAATACGGGAATCACGATACACGCCGCGGTGACGAGAAGTCCTGCAGCCAGGCGGTTTACGCAAAGTTTTCTCCGCTTCAGTCCCAGAGACATGTAAAAGGATGTTCTGTTCCGATCCGTGAGAAAACCGAAAAGGCGCATCCCGCAGGCCCCTCCGAAGAGAACGGCTGCCGCCTGAATCAGCGGCACCACTTCATCGGCACAGAAACGGAATTTCAGCTGCTGGTGCGTATAATCCACGTTGAAAACCGATGTATCCGGCACCGCGCAGGTAGAGACAGGAAAAAGGACACAGAAAATGACGAATCCCAGCAGAAACATCACCGCATTCTGCTTCAGAACCAGCCTGAAATCGTGCAAAAGAACGCTGCTGGTCCGCTGTTTTTCATTCAAAGAGATGTCTGATTTCATCTTCATCCACCTCACTTTTCCCGAGAAAATAGTCTTCCAGCGACCGGCCCCCGGTATCGGGCGTCACGAGACGTTCTCCGTCGATCATCCCGATTTCATCAGCGATATGTTCCAGCTCGCTGAGATAATGGGATGTCACGATCACCGTGGCGTTTTTTTCCGAAGTATAAGTTCTGAGAATTTTTTCAAGAATCCGGCGCCTGGCGATATCCAGCCCATCGAACGTCTCGTCCAGAAACAGATACCGGGGCATCACCGAAAGAGCCAGGAGAAGTCCGGTCTGCCTCTGCATCCCCTTGGAAAATCCCGCAATCTTCGCCGTTCCGTCCAGGCCGAACAGCCTCAGCAGACGCTCGTACAGCAGATCGTCCCAGGTGGGATAATACCCCCGGTATATTTTCCGCATGCCGTCCGGCGTGCTCTGGGGATCGAAAAAGAGTTCTTCTGTCATCAGAAACGAATTCCGCCGGAATGCTTCATTTTCATAAGTGGATTCTCCGTCCGCCAGAATTTCCCCGGCTTCCTGCCGGAAAATGCCGGCAATCGTCTTCAGAAGCGTCGTCTTGCCCGATCCGTTGTATCCGATAAGTCCGTAAATTTTTCCGTCTTCATACGCGCAGTTCACGTCGCGGACGATAGTCTCTCTCCCATATTTTTTCGTTACAGATTTCAGTTCGATCATATATATCTGTCCCCCCGCCTTACCGGGCTCTTTTTCTCAGAAACAGAACCGCTGCAGCAGCTGCTGCTGCCACAATGACAGCACCGATTCCGAAGAATACGGCAGGATGTACACCCCCTGACGACAGAGATGAGCCGGTGAGAATATAGGAGGAGCAGTGGTCGAGGGAAAATGTCACATACCCGTTTTCCACCGGGATCTCTTCCGCTTCCGGCACGAGTTTTCCGTCTTCATCCAGCAGATA
The DNA here is from genome assembly GCA_019420525.1 of Bacillota bacterium. GTDB lineage: Bacteria > Bacillota > Clostridia > Peptostreptococcales > Anaerovoracaceae > Alangreenwoodia. The sequence goes on along the minus strand of JAHZHA010000001.1, from coordinate 97,557 downwards.
GAGGTTCAGGACATCGCCGTCGCTGAATACGGACGAAACTCCGGCGTAAAATTCCGCTTCCGACGGCAGCTGCCCTTCGTGAGCGAAATCCAGGAAAAGCGCATCTCCGCCTTTCAGCTGATCGCGTATTTCATCAGGAATGTCCTCCGTTATATCCACATCCAGATCGATATCTTCCGCCGCCTGTATTTCCGTTCCGTCAAAGGTCCAGGAATATGCCACATTTTCACCGGACTTCCGCTGGAATGTGACGAATCTTCCATTGTCCGCAGCGGCCTGGAGATGTGATTTCACGTCGGTATTCTCATCGAGAGTCACGATTTCATAGACTCCCCGCTTCGTCTCGATGACACTGCTGCCGTCCGCCTCCTGATTTTCTTCTGTATTCCCGTCCTCTCCGCTTTCTTCGCCGGAAATGACAGTTTCGTCTTCTTCATCCACAGACGTCACCACCGCTGCATCTGCCTGTTCCTTCTGTGTGCTGCCGCCGGAAGCGCCCTGCGACGTTCCGCCCCCGTTTCCGGAATCCGTAACCGTGACAGAGATCGTCTTCGTCGTGCTGGTGTACTGCCGCATGCTGCCCGTGACGGTTACCGTAGTCTTCCCGGCGGAAACGCCGCGTATCGTCAGCATGCCGCCACCGTAAGAAACAGTGGCTACGGAGGAATTGCCCGATACCGCTTTTACGTCAGAATAATACGTCTGATACGTCGTTCCTCCGCAGGTACATTCTCCGTATTCATTGAGACATCCCGTATTTCCGCAGCTCTGGGGACATTCCGGCATGCCGCAGCCCGGAAGCTGCTGTTCTTTTATAGGATCCACCGCCGCAGACACGGAGACACTCCTGCCTGCAGCGACACTGACGGCCGACTGGCCCAGCTGCAGAGATACCGTGCCCCGGTTGAAATACGCAAAAGACGGCGCGGCCAGCAGACACTGCACCAGAACTGCCGCGCATATCAGCGCCAGGAATCTCATTTTCTTCTTCATCTTCCGTCCTCCTCTGTCCGCACAATTGTGCAGCCGTTTCTCAGAAAATCTGTTCTGCCAGCGTCACAAGCATCTTGCACGCTTCCGCTCTCGTGGCATTCTCCCGGGGAGCGAATTTCTGCCCGCTCCTGCCGCTGATCACCCCGGCTTTCTGCATCGCCGCCACCGCATCTTCCGCGTACGGAGCGATCTCAGCGGCGTCGGCAAAGGTCAGCGGAGGAATGTCCGATTTCAGGACACCGCCGGATTTTTCCGCGAGACGGCAGAGAATCACCGCCATATCCTGACGGGAAATCTCCCTGTCCGAGCAGAATTCCGCATCGCTGCAGCCCGTGACAATTCCCGTTTCAGCGGCCCAGGCCACATAAGGCGCATACCATGTACCCTCATTCACATCGTCAAACGCCGATACGCTGTATCCCGACACATCGGCTCCGGCGATGCCCGCTGCCAGCTTTACGAATTCCGCTCTGGTTACTGACGCCTCAGGTTCAAATTTTCCTTCAGCCCGGCCGTTTACGATACCTCTTTCCGAAAGCTCATTCACATACTCCGCGTACCATGCATCCGACGGGACGTCTGTATATTTTCCGGCGGATTCTCCGTCGTACAGTCCTCTGTCCACATACAGATCTATGCGGATGCAGTCGCCTGCAGTCTCATTGCGGTACCCCCCGTAGACTCCGTCCAGATTTGCCAGCCCCGCTGCAAACGGGCCACTTACATTTTTTACCAGTCCAATTTCCGTCTCAAATCCCTTCGCCAGGGCGTTCCCGTTGAAAACGTTATAATCCACATTTCCTTCCAGATCGTGATTGTGTTCCGGCAGAAGAGGATATCCGTTTTTCGACATCGCGATGACGGGAACGACGCCGCTCACCGAATAAATATCGCTGAGTTCGAGATAGTAGTCGCTGTAATCGCCGTTTTCCGGAAAGAAATATCCCAGATCTTTCACTTCTCCGTACAGGTCATCGTCGCGCCCGTAAAACAGCGCACTGCCTTCTCCTTCTTTCAGTCCCGCCTTCTCTCTCAGAAACCAGGACAGGCTGATGCCTTCGTAATAATCGCTGAACCCACCCAGGCCCAGCGTGTTTTTCGTCTCTTCATTGCCGGAAATTCCGAAATAGTTTCCGAAGACCTGTTCCGGATGTTCCGCCATCATCTCTTCGATCTCGCCCATGGTATATGTGACCGTCCGGAAAGGCTCCGCCTCATCCTCCTCGCCGCGGTCGATGAAATTCACGGTAAACGTCATATCCTGCATGTAGGAGAGAGGCCCGTCGGAATGAAAGCCGTAATGAGGATCCGACAGATCGTCCGGCGTGGAGACGAGAATCTTCGTCACACCATTCAGCCGGATATCTTCCGCGCCGTCCTCTCCCCGGAGATAAAGTTCAAAAGCGTCTCTGCCCACATTCAACAGACCTTCCTGCCCCGTCTGTTTCAGCTTTGAGAGGAGGACCGTCTTTTCCGGGTTCACGGTGTCTGACGTAAAGATCTGAACCACGGCATCATCCGGCGCATCCTGAGAAACCCCGCACATCTCCAGAAAGGCTGCGATATCTACACCTTTTACCTGCATATACGATCCGTCCGGTGCATAATTTCTGTATTTATCCAGCCCGAGGCATTCTTCCTCCTGAATAGTGATGATATCTTTTCCGCTGAAAATCTGTTCTTCCGGCATCAGGGAGCCCGTAATCTTCAGCGGTTTCCAGAGACTGTTGCCGTTTCCCACAAAGACATTCTCCGTTTCGTCTCCTGCTCCGGCCGCCTGCCCGGTATCCGCAGCGCAGACGCTCCAGACCGGGGCCAGACACATCAGTACCGACAGGCATCCTGCCGTGATCTTTTTTTTCGCATTTATCATATCGTCTATCGCCTTTCCGTGATACGTCAGAAAGATAGCGGCAGATTCTGCCGCTATCTCCCAGTTTTTTCTGCTTTTTATTGACGGAAACGGAGATTTACGCTTCCATCATTTTCATGAGAACTGTCAGCATCTTGCACGCCTCTGCTCTCGTGGCGTTATCCTTCGGAGCGAAAGTGTTGTCGCCCTTGCCGTTGATAATGTTCGCCTGCTGCATCGCCTTCACCGCGTCTGCCGCATAGGAGGAAATCTGTGCGTTGTCAGAGAAGTCGGCCGCAGCGGTATCCGTCGGAAGCGTGAACTTCGCAAAATCGGTGTAGCGCTTGATGATCGTCGCCATATCTTCACGGGTGATGTTTCCGTTGGGATTGAAAGTGGCTGCGCTGGTGCCGTTGATGATGCCGTTCTTCACACCCCATGCCACGTACGGAGCGTACCATGCATCAGAAGCCACATCGCTGAATCCGGAAGCCGCGGAACCGGAGATATCCGCACCTGCCACACCCGCGATAATCTTTATGAATTCGGCTCTGGTGATCTGCGCATCTGGAGCGAAAGTATTTTCTGTCTTACCGTTTACAATACCTTTGCCTGCCAGATACGACACGTATTCCGCGTACCATGCATCAGACGGAACGTCGCTGAAGGTGACTTCCGGTACTGGCTGATCGTCTTCTGCCTCAGTCCACTTGGCGTACAGAGTGATGGAACCCGTCACTTTGGAACTGAAATCGTACGTTTTTGTGAGGCCGCTGTCGGTATACCAGCCTGCAAACTCATAACCGTCTTTCGTCGGATCTGCTGGTTTCACCGCTTTTTCTCCGGAAACGACCGTCTGCTTTGTCACGGAAGATCCGCCGTTTGTATCAAACGTAACGGTGTATTCTTTTTCAGGATCTTCCACTGTGGACGAGCCGCCGCCACCTGAGCTCTCGCGGGAGAGAGAGACGGTGACAGTCTGGCTTGCTTCATCTGTCACTTCATATGTTCCTGTCTCCGTCACATAACCGGAAGCGGAAACGGTGTAGGTGTAAGTTGCACCCGGCAATACGTAATAGTCTCCGTTATCATTCGCTTCTACAACTGTGCCGTTAAAGTCTTTTAATTCTACTTTTGCATTCGATGCATTGACATCAAACTTCAGCTCTGCTCCGGTGTAATTCGGATCTATGACATCAATACCGAACATCGCATAAGTCGCAGACCATGTTGTTGTTTCCGATGCGACAATACTGTTGTCTTTCTCATCCATAGCAAGCCCGAACAGGAAACGGAAAGACCTCTCCTCAGAATTTGTAAATTCAGCAAATTCCTCCTCCGTCGGTTTTTTCTGATCCGAAGAATATATTTTTTCTACATAATCTGTGCAGATCATCGGAGTCACAGCAACTGCTTTCTGTGTAAAGGTTGTGTCAGCAAGTGCCTTTCTTACCGTTTCACCCCATCTGCCATCCGTCTGATTCTGTACCGCGGATAAAAAGGCTTCATTCTCAAATACTCCCGGGAAATAATATCTCGTCTTACCCAACAGATTTTCGTATGTAAACTTACCATTTCGATAATATGCATTCTCCGTAAAGGAATCGTTTTCCGTTGCCTGATCATTTGTTCTCAGCTGAATCGTCATTCCAGGTCCGACTTTAACACCTGCATCCTGAAGGAGATCTGTCAGTAACACACCTTTCGCAATGAAATTCCGAACACCTGCCATCCCGCATGCAATCTGATATTCGCCTATTACAGCCTTTTCTTCCAATTCAGATTTTGTATACGTCTTAACGGGATAAATTACATCATCCTTTCCTACAATTCTGAGCTGAAAAGATTCCGCACTGTAATTGACAAGAGAGACTTCTGAAACAGAATCGAGATACCCATCTGCTTTTAAAGTTATTCTATAAGTAGCTTTATTTTTTGAATTATCAAAGCAGTCACTGTTTAAAACTATGGAATCTCCCCAGTTACTGCTTTCAAATCGCATTACCGCTTTATCTTCTGTGTAAGATTTTACATCTGTAGTCTGATCTTTTATAATTTCCTGTATTTCTACAGTCGTTACAGCACTTGTCCACGCCTCTGGTGCAGAATCTAAATCAAAAGACAGTTCCCCGGAACCGTCAAAGGTACCTTCGGCTCCGTCGGAAATCCTGCCTGGTTCCACACTGTCATTTAACTGAGCGATTACCGCAGCATACCCCATCTTTGTCTTGTTATCGCTCGCCATAAACTGATCATAAGCCTCTAAAGCTGCCTCGCGAGAACTGTTGTCTCCAGCTGTGCTCTTTGCGATATTATAAGCTTCTGCCAGTAACGATTTCTGATCTCTGAGATCTGCATTAGCTTCAAACATCTGAACAGACAGTTTTTCTGCGTTTTTTGTATTAAGTGCGGTTACCGTAAACTTATTGCTTCCTTCTTCGTACTCTGCTTTATAACCCACGTCGGCATTGTTAATTGCCGCAGCCATTGCAGAAGCGATCGTTTCTTTTGTAATTGTCGTGTTAAAATTGTGAGCATGCGATGTCATTGCACCAGCATAATAGTATTCTGCTGTAGCCGGAAGCACTGCTTCTCCATCACTCATCAGCTGGAAATGATACATACCTCTCATATTTGCTGTATGAGTAACTTCGACTACCGTGCTTGCCGGAGAGGAATCCGTACCGGCAGTCTGCTGATTAGCCAACTCTATACCAATCGGTATATATGTCGTAAAATCGCTCCATTCCACAGGAGTAACGCCATCATCCGCCACAATCTGAGTAATTCCGTCCCGGGCTCCGACAAAAAGAGTTCCTCCATAAATTGCCGCCCAGCCTGTAGAAACCATTTTTAAACTGAGAATACTTCCTTTTGCCTCCAGAGAAAGGTCTCTGGCAGTGGATTTCACATCTCCGCCAGCAATTTCAATATCCAGTTCTCCCAAAGCTTTCTCTTCATCTAATACTTTAATCTCTTTATTAAAGACAATATTGAGTTTGATTGTCTGTCCTGCCTCGCCTGTCTTCGGCCCTTCAATATTTTCAAAATAAAAATTTTCAATAACAGGTCCTTCTCCCGCAAAAGAAGAGACTGTCATGCATCCCAGCATCGCTGACAAGACCATCGCAAATGCCAGAATGAGACTGACTGCTTTTTTCGTTTTTTTCATTTTTCCAACTCCTAAAGCTAATCCTTCTGTTTGAGATATCTTGTATCTATGATAATGTGCACCCGGTATCCGCGCGTCATACCCGGCTCACTGTTACCAACAAAATCATTCCGTAAAACGACTGACCGTTTCCGGTTCAGTTTTATATATTTATATACTCACCTGCCCGCCGCATCCCTGCACAGGCACAGCGCGGCAGCCGCATTTCTTTTTTACAGGTATCCCACAACCGTCTTCACACGCCGCCCGTCCGGGGCTTCCGTATCGGCGATGCCCGTCCGGATTCCGTAGATTTCATCCATCAGAGCGCATGTGAGAATTTCACCGGTATCTCCCGTGAGATACTGTCCGCCTTTTTTGATTACCGTCACCCGGTCGGATACCGCAAAAGCGTGATCCGGGTCGTGGGTGGTCATGATGATGCCCTTTCCCGCCTCCGCCAGTTGTCTGACACGGCGCAGCACCCGGACCCTGTTTCCGAAATCGAGATTCGATGTGGGTTCGTCCATGATCAGATAATCCGATTCCTGCGCCACCGCTCTGGCGATGAGCACCAGCTGGCGTTCACCGCCGCTGATCTCCGTATAGGCTTCATCTTTCAGATAACCGATTCCCATCAGTTCCAGAGCCTCCTCCGCGATCTCATAATCCCTGCGGGAAGCAGAGGCAAACATCTGCATATGAGAAGTCCTGCCCATCACCGTCACCTGTGCGGCGGTAAAAGGGAAAGGCGGCGTATGAGACTGGGGAACGTACCCGATTTTTCCGGCTCTTTCCCGTATAGAAAGCTCTGAAAGATCTCTTCCGTCTATCCGGACACGTCCTCCCAGAAGAGGCAGCCCTCCCATCACCGATCGGAAGAGTGTCGTCTTTCCGATGCCGTTGGAACCCAGGATGCACATGACTTCCCCGGGTTTCACCGTCATGGAAATTCCGTCGATCACTTTTTTTATCCGCCTGCCTCTCCGGTATCCGCAGACAGCATTTTCGATTTCCAGCATTTTTACTCCTCCGGATCTTCCCGCATCAGAATGCGGTGCGCATCCTCCCGCGAAAGGTCATATCCATAGAATTCGCTATAGAATTCCATCACTTCCTGTTCCATATCCAGATCGGCAAAAGCATCCGGATGAATCGTCTTGGCCATATACATCACCAGCAGGATCTTCTGCAGCCCCATATCCCAGTAAAACACGCCGCTGGGCGTCAGATAGACCTGATCGTTTTTCACCGCGGAAACCGCGGCATACTGTCTGCTCCCACAGGTTTCATCCTTTATTTCCTCCACCGTCTCCCGATCGTTCATACTGCCGTGATCGATAAAGATATATTCCGGATTCCAGGATGTCAGCTGTTCAAAATTGATCTGCGTGTGATTTCCGGCTTCCAGCTCAGCCGTGACACTGCGGCCTCCCGCAGCCTCTATGACATCGCTGATATCAGAATACTTCCCGTAAGTCGTCAGAATGTCGATTCCCGCATAATATACGGACGGTTTTTCCGAATCCGGTATTTCCGACGTCACATCTGTCACCATTTTCAGCTTTTCATCGAAATATGACGCGTACTTTTCCGCCCGTTCCGGCGCATCGCCTCCCACAGCTTCCGCGTAGACCCGCAGCTGGTCCTTCACATCGTCCAGCGACTGCGACGTCACGCCGTATACCGCCGGAATGCCCAGCGCCGACAGCTGCTTCAGCTCATTGGGACGGCTGAACGTCAGCGCCAGATCGGGATCATACGTCTTCAGTTCCTCGGCGCTCACCGAGGTATGTACATTTTTCAGATAAGGGAGATCTGAAATCCTCGAATACACTTTCTTCGCCCAGGGAAAATTTTCAAACTGGACGTCGGCACAGACCACGATCCGATCCTCGGCGCCCAGAACGGTCAGCGCCTCATAGGCCGGTCCGTAAATGGCGGCTATGCGCTCCGGCGCTTCTTCCGGAACCTGAAGTTTCTCTCCGTCCAGATTGGTAATCGTCTTCATCTCACCTCCGGACAGTCCCGTTTCACTTTCTGTGCCATCGGTGGATTCTGCCTCCGCTTCAGCGGAAAAAGAGCCCGTAAGCGTCAATCCTTGCGGAGCCGAAAGTTCCGGTTCCTCCGTCACACTGCCCGGCGTCTTTTCCTTCAGCGTGAGACTGCTGTCCGTCGTTTCCGTGACTTCCCAGAGATCGTCGGCCCGCCGGACAGCCTCCGCCATGGATTCCACCGTCTCTGCCGTGCCAGTGCCCACATAGATGCTCACCGGCTGATCCGGACAGTCTCCGCAGGGATTGGACGCCTGATCCTGATAGACATTCATCTCCAGACCTGCGAAAGCGATGACGCCGCTCTCCTGAGCGCTGCCTTCCGCCGTGATTTTGTATACAGCCCGGGTCTGCTTCTGACCGCCGCATCCGCAGACAGCGAAGATCAGGCAGAGAAGCGCCGCTGCGGCGGCTGCCGTTTTCAGATATATTTTCTTTTTTTCTCTCTTTTTTGTCTCTATTTCCATTTTCTTCACTTCTTTTTCCAGTACATCCGCATCATATGAAACTCTTCTTTCCGCGGAACATGAGATACAGAAAGAACGGCGCTCCGATGATGGCCGTCAGTACCCCCAGCGGAATCTCCTGAGCGAAAAGACATCTGGCAAGATCATCCACGATCAGGAGAAAAAGTCCTCCCGTCAGCATGGTGCACGGCAGCATCCTGGAATAATCCGGACCCGTCAGCATTCTGGCGATATGCGGAACGATGAGTCCCACCCAGCCGATCATGCCTCCTACGGCCACCGCCGAAGAAGAGATCAGTGTCGCACACAAGATTACAACTGCCCGGGTCTTTTTCGTATCGACACCCAGAGAAGAAGCCTCTTCATCGTCGAAAGAAAGCACATTCAGTTTCCATCTCAGGAGCAGCAGAGGAATGATTCCTGCCGCAAAAGGGATCAGCATGATAAAGAGATCGTCCTTCGTGACATAAGTGAGACCTCCCATCAGCCAGAAAGTTATCGTAGGCAGTGTGTCATAAGGATCGCCCACAAACTTAATGATCGATATGAAAGCGGAAAACAGCGCCGACACCACCATTCCCGTCAGAACCAGCGTCAGCGTCGCTCCGCCGGACTGCCGGGTCAGAAAAGCGCTGGCGAAAAAAGACGCCGCCACCGCCGCAAGGCCGAAGCAGAACGCGGAAACCTGAATCATCAGCGCACCTGCCCCCAGCAGAATCGCCAGAGCCGCGCCGAAGCTCGCTCCTGTAGCCGCTCCCAGGATATCCGGAGACACCATGGGATTGCGGAAAATTCCCTGATAAGCCGCGCCCGCTGCGGAAAGAGACGCTCCGATGAGAACGGCCGCCGCGATCCGCGCGATTCTCGTCTCAAAAAGTACGAGAGATGCCGCCTCAGCTTCCTCGGTAAGAGGTGTATCCCCATGGAACAATATTTCCCACAGCATATCCGGCGTGATGGAATATCTTCCGATCAGAACGGATACCGCCGCCGCTGCCAGCAGCAGGACTGCCGTAATCAGCGTGACCGCCGCACCTTTCTTTTTCTTTCCGACGTTATATCCGTCATTTATCTTCATAACTGTTCTTTCCCTCATAAATCCTCAGCTCAAGGTTTCCGGAACCGGTTCCGGACTTTGTATTCACCGTCACCTGATCCCCTTCCGCTGTCGCGGAATAATTTTCTCCGTAAAAATTATTTATGGTCTCCGCGATATCCTCCACCGTGGATTCTTCCGTGACCCACAGGAATTCGTGCTGATGGACCGCACAGGAGCCTTCCATCACATCCGTCGTCCCCGGATCTTCCGGTTCCACAGCCTGATCCCCGCTGAAGAGCTGAATCCATATGATACTGCGGTGCGTCACTGTCTGTGTCACCCTGCAGACGGTCTGTTCCGGACTGCTGCTCAGCGTCTCGATGGCCGCTCCGCTGGGGATCAGCTGCTTCACATCGACGGAAGCCGTACAATATTTTCCCTCCGCATCGGTGAGGGCTGTCAGCACATCTTCTCCCGGCGCATTCCGGATTTCCAGATATCCGTCGTTAACCTGCTGCACCGCCATCTTCAGCCGGATGGTATTTTCTCCCTCCGGAGCAGACAGCCCGATATTTTCCGGATCGATCCTCTGACCTCCGATCACCACTCTCAGCTGATCTTTCAGATCTTCCGAGAATGCCACCGGCCGGTCAAACTCCAGTTCCGCTATGATATATTGATCCTGTTCGCCGCCCTCGCACATACCCTGCGCCGTACAGTTCTCCAGCACCGGAGAATTTTCCCCGGACACAGAAGGACCGCCGCATCCGCACAGATATACCGTCAGCATCAGCAGCAGAAAAACGGCCGCCGCCAGCTTTTTCTGTTTTTCAGCGCTTCCCGTATTTCGTCTTATATTTCTTTTCATTTCTTTCCTTTTCTTCCGATACTTCTCACTCTGTTACTTCTCACTCCGTTCTGCGCCGGACATTTTCGACGCCGGCCGGCAGCGGGTAGAGAGTACTCGTCTTAGTGCTCCATATTTATTTTAATTCGTTTTGTTGGATTTTGTTATTTATATTTATTTTTGTCGAAATATAGTATAAACTTATAAGTAACTACCATGTCAACACTCTGTTAAAATAAAATGATAAAAAAAGGTGTGAAAAAGATGGTTAAGACAGAAGATATGCAAAATACGAATGAACATATGGAAACCGAATACATCACGTTGGGAAAACTGGCGAAACTCGCCCGGATCAACAGAGACACGCTGTCGTTCTATGTGAAGAAACAGCTGCTCCGACCGGTAGCTGTGGGGGAAAACGGTTACAAATATTTCCTTCCGGAGCAGGTGCAGACGATAAATTTTATCCGTTTCTTCCGCAAGCTCGATTTTTCCCTGGAATCCATCGCTTCCATGCTGGAAGAGCTCAGCGAAAACGGAGGTTCCTCTGATTCTCTGCTGGAATATCACAAAAATCTCCTGACCCGCCGGATGCAGGATCTTCAGTCGGCGATAATGTATATCGAATGTAAAAATGACTTTTTAAACTACATAAACAACCACGAAAGCGATAAGCCCGCCGTGGAAGAATTGGAAGAAAGCATTTTTTACAGAACACCGATCCCGTTCTGCCATTCGCTGAACGAGCCGGACAACGCCGCCGCTCTGTCCGCTTTCTTTTTCGACGGAGACAGTGAGGAATTCCAGATCCCCTGCTATCCGATGTGCTGCGTCATCCCTCACCATATCCTGATTACGGATAATTTCTGCGCCAGCATGCACAATGAGCGCCTGCGCCAGAACGATCCGGACAATTCCGGAGAGCACCGTACATCGTTTACCAGAGAAGCCGGACACTACGCCTGCCTGGTTCACAAAGGCGGTACGGGAACTATATTCCCCACTGTGCGCTTCCTCCTGGACTGGCTTCAGGAAAAGGGCTTCGAGGTAAAAGGCAGCGCCTATGTCATCAATTCCTATAACTTTCTGAACGTCACAGAAAAACAGGAAAATGCATACATCGTACAGATCAGGATATGACACACGTCTGATTTTACAAATATTTACAGTCAGAAAATAAAAAGAAGAGAAACGCCCGGCAGCCTTCTCAGCTGCTTTCCCGCGCTTCTCTTCTTTCACTTTACTTTCATTTATATTCCGGTTTTAGTCCGCTCTTTTTTCCACCTCGTAAGAACCGGTGCATTCAAAACTGCCTTCCAGACCTTCGGTAACGTGAATTTCCCCGTCTGACGTCACAAAGATCACATCGAAGCCTTCGTGAGTTTTCCAGTAATCCAGACCGTCGTTCAGGCCCATGACAAACAGCGCGGTGGACAGACCGTCCGCTCTTGCACCGTCTTCACATACGATGGTAACAGAGGCGAGTCCGCTGTCGGCAGGTTTGCCTGTCTCCGGATCGAGAATATGGTGGTATTTTTTCCCGTCTTTTTCAAAATACCGCTGATAACTGCCGGAGGTTACCGCTGCAAGATCCGCGATGCTCAGCTGTCCCAGATAATTGTCCGGATCGAAAGGATCCTGAAGGGCTACTTTCCACAGGCTTCCGTCTGTCTTTTTTCCCAGCGTCTGTACATTTCCCCCCAGGGAGACGATGGCTGATTCTACACCGTGCTCTCTGAAAATTTCCATCAGCCGGCCGGAGAGATACCCTTTTGCGATGCCGCCCAGATCGAGCTTCGTCCCGGGTTCAAGAGTTATGTGCGTTCCCTCCGCAGAGACTTTTTCCCATCCGATATAAGGAAGAACCGCAGCGAGTTCTTCCGACGAAGGCACCCGGTAATTCTGCCCGTAAAATCCCCACAGATCCTCCGCAGGCGCTATGGTGGGATCGAAGGCTCCCCCGGCGGATTCCGCGATTTCCAGCGCCCGGCTTATAATCTCCGCTGTTTCCTCCGAAACATCACCCGCTCCTGCTTCGTTCAGCTGATAGATCTCACTCGTCTCAGATCCCCGCTCCAGCAGGCTCTCGAGGGCGGTGATCTCTGCTTCTGCGGCATCCGCGGCTTCCTCCGCGCCGTCGCCGAATATCCGGAGATTCATTACGGTATTCATGGCGAAGACGGTCCTCTGAACTTCACCTTCTTCCGTTCCTGCAGTTCCGTTCTGACTTCCGCCGCTGTTCCCGTTCCATCCGGAGCACCCGCTCATCAGTAGACACGCTGTCACCATCAGAAAAATCAGAGACAGAAAAAGTGCTTTCTTTTTTTTCTGTTTCCTGTTCATCCTCTCTATTTTTCTCCCCTGAGAAACGCCACGGCTTTCGTCACGGCTTCCACGATTTTATCTGCCTCTTCCGGCACATTATATCTGCCGAGAGAAATCCGCAGAGAACCGTGAGCCATATTGTACGGAACGCCGATGGCCAGAAGTACGTGGCTGGGGTCCACCGAACCGGCGGAACACGCAGATCCGGAAGATGCCGCTACTCCCATGAGATCAAGCTGAAACAGAAGGGATTCCCCGTCGATATTTTCAAACGAGACATTGACGGTTCCCGGCAGCCGGTGTTCTTCGTCTCCGTTGAACCGCGATCCGGGGATCTTCAGAAGTCCCTCCTGAATTCTGTCCCGCATGGCCGACAGCCTCTCTGTCTTTTCTTCCAGGATATCATACGCTTCTTTCATAGCTTCCGCCATTCCTATGATTCCTGCTATATTTTCCGTACCTGCACGATGCCCTCTCTCCTGGGCGCCGCCTTCCATAAAATTGTCCGGATGGAGACCTCTTTTGCAGTACAGGAATCCCACACCCTTCGGTCCGTTGAACTTGTGGGCCGAGACAGACAGCATGTCTATATTCTGCGCTGCCACGTCGATGGGAAGCGTTCCCGCCGCCTGCACCGCATCGGTATGAAACAGGACACCCGCCTCCCGGCAGAGAGCACCGATCTCAGCGACAGGCTGAATCGTACCCAGCTCGTTATTGGCGTACATGACGGATACCAGAGCCGTTTCCGGCCGAAGAGCTTCTCTTACCGCCTCCGGGCTTACCCGGCCTTTTTCGTTCACCGGAAGATACGTCACTTCAAATCCGTCTTCTTCGAGAGACTTCGCCGCGTGCAGAATGGCATGATGCTCAATGACAGTCGTGACGATGTGATTTTTTCCTTCTTTTTTCAGTTTTCTGGCGATGCCTTTCAGCGCCCAGTTGTCCGCCTCCGTACCGCAGGAGGTGAAGTAAATATCCATGGGACCGGCATTGATCAGCGATGCGATCTGTTTTCTGGCATCTTCCAGCGCCTTGTGGGCGTCACGCCCGATCCGGTAGACAGACGATGCGTTTCCGTAATGTTCTGTAAGGTACGGGACCATCGCCTGGAATGCCCCCTCCGAAATTTTCGTCGTGGCAGCATTATCTGCGTATATAAATTCTTTCATTCTCTGTGCCGCTCCTGTCCATAAATACACTGAAAAATTAAGCTTCCGTGCCGTCTTCGATCAGCGCGTACATCACACCGCCGCAGACCATTCCGTCAGATTCCGCCACTTCGCCGGTCATATCGATAAATACCGTCTTGTATTCGCCGGTACCGATGATATCGACAGCATCCCGGATTACCGCACCTTCACTGCAGCCTCCGCCGATGCTTCCTGTTACCCGTCCCTGAGGATCTACGGCCATCTTCGCACCTGCGCCTCTCGGCGTGGAACCCTTGGCCTGAATGACGGTGACGATAGCTTTCGGTTCATGATTTTCCGCCAGATACTCGATCATCTCCAGATCCAGATCGGAACCGTTGACGTATCTCGTATGCTGCGTATTCTTCTCCGGAAGGCGCTTGTACGCGATGATCTCAGAGAGAATGGACACTGCGATTTCCTCCGGCGTTACCGCTCCTATCTTCAGTCCGATCGGTGTACAGATGCGCTCGATGTTTTCCTTTGAGAATCCTTCTTCTACCAGCATATCCAAAAGTCCCTTCACTCTTCTTCTGGATCCGATCATTCCCAGATAAGCCGGCTGTTTTCCCGGTAAAATTGCTCTCAGGCAGTCTGCATCGTGACGGTGTCCCCGGGTGATGACCACCACAAAATCATATGGCGTTATCTTCAGCTGTTCAATTCCATTTTCAAAAGAATCGCAGATCACACCTGCCGCCCAAGGAAATCTCGGAGCATTGGCAAATGCAGGTCTGTCGTCCACCACATAGACTTCAAAGCCGCATTTCGACGCAAATTCGCATACCGGCAAAGCGATATGGCCGCCGCCCAGGACGATCAGTCTTTCTTTCGGCAGCATCGGTTCGGAGATCTCAAAATCGTCACCCGTCTTTACCGCCTCGGGTTTTACCACGGAAAGTCCTTCTCCCGACGCATCGGGTTCTACGATCTTTAAACTTCTCGTGAGACCTTCTGCAATTTTTCCGCTGTCTCCTTTAATCTCCGTATTCATGGAAACGCTTTCTCCCTCTGCGATCGCATCGAGAATCTGCGCATAAATATTCTTCTCGCTCATCGTTTGCCTCCCGTATTTTTACTTTGTTTGATTCTTCCGTCCGTGTTTCCCGCACGCTGTACGCGCGTTCTCTTCGGAAAACAGATGCAGAGCCGGAAAACGTCGGACAGATCAGAAATCAGTCCGGCTTCCAGCTTCTTTTTTTACATCATATCATTATACCATAAATTCACAAGGGTAAACATAAACAGACCCGTCTGTACCCGGCTGCGAAGAACTCTCCTTTTTCCGCAGCCCGGAATCCGCTTCTGCCATTCCAAAAAAACAGAAAGACCGCCTGTTGCCAGGCGGTCTGTGCCGTGCGGCAGAATCCGTGCGGGGCGGAACGCTCCGCACGGACGCCGGATTACTCTACAACGACAACGTCAACAGCTCTGAGCTTGTCGCTGTTTTTCGGATCTGGTTCCGTCGAAAAAGTGACCTTCTGGCCCTCGTTTAAAGTCTTGAATCCTTCAGCCTGAATTGCGGAGAAATGTACAAACACATCATTGCCGCTCTCTTCATCTGCGATAAAACCATAACCCTTTTCTGCATTAAACCACTTTACAGTACCGTTACTCATCTAAAATACCTCCTGTTTAAAAAAATAAAAATCTGTATATCATAAATTCATTTTTATGAAAGATTTTTCCCAGATACCGCTCAGAAAACGTTGAATATCTGCCCCAGACAAAGCCGGCAGATTCCTTTTTTCTGCGATAAATCTAAAAAATTCACACATTTTTGTAAATCATTAAATGTCTAATGACTTACAGAAACATGTGAATCAAGATAACATTATGCTTACGATAGCCATTGTAACACACACGCTGAATTGAGTCAATGCATTTACCAATTCTTAACACCGATATTTTTTAATTTTTTTCGGCTTATTTCCACTTAAAGCGAAGAGATTTTCAAAAATAGGCGCTTTTTATTTCATTTTCTTAAGTTTTTTCACAGTCTCCCTTTCGCCGCTCCTCCGTTTTTCCGCGGTTTTCCGGCGCAGAAATATACCTGCATATCTATCTCTCACAGCTGTATTTCCTGTTCGCATCAAATTTATATTGCTTCATTATATGATATAGAATATAATATGGTGTTACGGAAAATCACTGAGACATCAGAATCGATCATTGTTTCCCGCGCTCCCGCGCGGTTCTGACGTTTTCACGAAAATTACGGCTTTTTAAGGAGGCATTTTTTGATAAACCCTAATCTCAGAAATGTGGCGATTATCGCCCACGTAGACCACGGCAAGACGACTCTTGTCGACGAAATGCTCAAACAGAGCGGCGTCTACCGCGAAAATCAGACCGTCGTGGAGAGAGTCATGGATTCCAACGATCTGGAACGCGAACGCGGTATCACGATTCTCGCAAAAAATACTGCCGTCACATACGGCGACGTAAAGATCAACATCGTAGACACTCCGGGACACGCTGATTTCGGCGGAGAAGTCGAACGTATTCTCAAGATGGTAAACGGTGTCATCCTTCTGGTGGACGCTGCGGAGGGTCCGATGCCCCAGACGAGATTCGTCCTCTCCAAAGCGCTGGAACTGGGTCACAAGGTCATCATCGTCATCAATAAAATAGACCGCCCGGACCGCCGGATCGACGAAGTCATCGACGAAGTTCTCGAGCTTCTCATCGACCTCAACGCAGACGACGAACAGCTGGAATCTCCGATTCTCTTCTGTTCCGCCCGCCGCGGCATCGCATCTGCGGACAAAGATACCGAAGGCACCGACCTCCGCCCGCTGTTCGAAACCATCCTCAGTCACATTCCCGCCCCGGAAGCAGATTACGATCAGCCTTTCCAGATGCTCGTCTCCGCTCTCGACTATAACGAATTCGTGGGCAGAATCGCCATCGGCAGAATCGAGAGAGGAAAACTGTCCCAGCATCAGGACATCGTCGTCTGCAATTATCACGACGACAGCGTCAGCAAAAAACTCAGAGCGTCTAATATCTACGAATACGACGGTCTGTCAAAGGAAGCCATCACCGAAGCTTACGCCGGCAATATCATCGCCATCTCCGGTATCGGCGACATCACCATCGGTGACACGATCTGTGACCCGGAAACGCCGGAGCCTCTGCCTTTCGTCAAGATCTCCGCGCCGACGATGGAAATGACATTCGTCGTCAACGACTCCCCTTTTGCAGGCAGAGAGGGAAAGTATGTCACATCCCGCAATCTCCGGGACCGTCTCATGAAAGAAACGCTGAAAGACGTCTCCCTCAGAGTGACAGAGACAGATTCCACGGACGCATTCAACGTAGCTGGCCGAGGAGAGATGCACCTCTCTATTCTCATGGAAAATATGCGCCGTGAAGGCTACGAATTCGCCGTATCTCCACCGCGTATCCTGACAAAGGAAATCGACGGTGTGCTCTGTGAACCGATCGAACGTCTCGTCGTCGACGTTCCGGAAAACTGCGTAGGTTCCGTCATGGAAAAGATGGGTGCCAGAAAAGCAGAAATGGTCCAGATGACACCGTTAGGCGCGCGCATGAAAATCGAATTTCTCGTACCGTCCCGGGGCCTCTTCGGCTATCGCAATGAATTCCTCACGGACACCCGGGGAGAAGGTATCATGGCATCCGTATTCGACAGTTACGAACCTTTCCGGGGCGAAGTCGCAAGAAGATCCACCGGAAGTCTGGTGGCTTTCGAGACGGGCGAGACGAACGCATATGGTCTCTTCAACGCCCAGGACCGCGGTACGCTCTTCGTCGGAGCCGGAATTCCAGTCTATGAGGGAATGGTAATCGGCGTTGCTCCGAAAGCGGGAGATATCAACGTAAACGTCTGCAAAAAGAAGAATCTTACAAATATGAGAGCCGCCGGCAGCGAAGAAGCCCTGCGTCTCGTTCCACCGAAAAAGATGAGTCTCGAACAGTGTCTGGAATTCCTGGCAGACGATGAACTGCTGGAAGTGACTCCCGAAAACCTCAGACTCAGAAAATCGATTCTCAATAACCAGGACAGGGCCAAGCACCAGAGCAGAATTGCAAAAGCGAAGTCCTGATGTCAAACAGCCTGTCGCATCCGTCATCGTCCGTTCATCTCTTTTCATCCGGTACGGCGCGGAGCATTTCATGAGAAAAGGAGGCGAATTTCATTGAAAATACAGGAATCAGCGGAAAACTATCTCGAAACCATACTGATCTTAAAACAGCGTCAGGGGCAGGTCCGCTCTATCGATATCGTAAATGAGCTCAACTTTTCCAAACCGAGCGTAAGCATCGCCATGAAAAAACTTCGCGAAAGCGGCCTGATTCAGATGGCTCCCGACGGAACGATCACTCTCCTTCCCGAAGGCATGCGAATCGCTTCCACCATCTATGAAAGACACATCCTTCTGAGTCGTTACCTCATCCGCCTCGGCGTGGATCCGAAAACGGCCGCCGAAGACGCCTGCCGCATCGAACACGTCATCAGCGAAGAGAGCTTTGAAAAGATCAAGGCTCACGCTCAACAGTACGAAATACAGGAAAATGACAGTGCGGAATCATAAAGACAAGAGGAAGATGTCTGCACGATGACTTTTCCTTTCTGAAACACTTACTCCCGGAAGAAACGGCGTACGCTTCTTCCGGGAGTATCTTTTTTATCCGTGTTTTCCTCCGGCTTCTCCGGCGCCCTCAGAGAGAACCGGTTTTCCCCGAGCAATAAAAATACTTCCCCGGAAAGGCTCTATGCCGTTCTCAGGGAAGTATCGTTAACCTCGTTTTCTTATTTCACATATTTGTGAAAACGCTTCTTGAATCGTTTTTCGTATTCTTCGATCAGTTCATCCTGAAATCTCGGATCCGCGATGGCGATCAGCTCTCTGGCACGGTCCTCGAGAGATCTGCCCTTGAGTTTGGCGATGCCGAATTCAGTCACCACGTAGCTGACATCCTCTCTCGTCATGCTGACTTCCGCGCCGTGAGCGATAAACGGCGTGATCTTCGATACGAGCTTTCCGGAGAAATCGGGAACGCTGGCCGTCATGGCGATGATTCCCTTTCCTTTCCGGTCAGGAGCCATAGTGGCGCCCCGGGTGAGACTCGGCTGACCGCCGACACCACTGAACTGATATTCGCCGATGCTGGCGGAGACCACCTGCCCCATCAGGTCGACACCCACGCTGGAGTTTACGATGCACATCTGTGACTGGCGGGAGATCATGTACGGATGATTCACATATTCCGCAGTCTGGAAATTCACCGCCGGATTCCGGTCGACGAAATCGTACAGACGGCGCGTGCCCATGACGAAAGATACCGTCATCACGCCGGGATCTGTCGTGCAGTATTTATTGTTGATGACTCCGTTCTCATACAGGTCGATGAGATCGTCGGAAAACATATCGGAGAAAACTCCCAGATCTTTTTTGCTGCCCAGAAATCTGCAGACAGCGTTAGGAATCGATCCGATTCCCAGAGAGATCGTAGCTCCGTCGGGAATAAGAGATGCACAGTATTCACCGATGGCGATTTCAGCGTCACCGATACGCGGAGGCGGCAGCTCGTAGAGTTCCTGATCTGCTTCCACAAAATAATCGATTCTGCTGACATGGATCAGCGTATTTCCGTAGGTGAACGGCATTCTGCTGTTGACCTGCGCGATGATGAGTTTTGCATTGTCCACGGCAGGTTTCGTGTAGTCCACTGAAACACCGATGGAGACGTATCCTTTTTCGTTGGGCGGCGACACCATGACCAGCATGACATCGTCGCGGTACGTTCCGTCCTCAAAAAATTCCGTCGCCTGATAATAGTGATTGACTGTCACATCTCCGTAACCGTCTGCCACGCACTTTCTCGTGGAAGGACTGAGAAACCAGCCGTCAAAGTGAAAATTGTCCTTATACTCCGGCTGAGCATATTTCCCCGGTCCCAGTGTCTGCATGTGATGAATCGTAACATCTCTGTAGGCGGACGCATTGGCGATCATAGCGTCGATCAGTACCGTCGGCTCTGCCGCACAGTGGCTGAAAACCACATGATCTCCCGATTTGATCATACCCACCGCTTCTTCTGCCGTACAGAGTCTCTCTTTATACAATTCTTTCCAGTTTTCCATTTCGGGTCTCCTCCGCTTGCTTCTAACCCCGCGAATTTTCTGTCACCGCCCGCACGCAGAGCGGTTCTCCGCTAAATCTGATCCAGCGCCTGCCGGATATCGGCGATGATATCATCGATATATTCGATTCCCACCGAAAGACGGATGAGATCTGCGGAAACGCCTGCTTCCTCCAGTTGCTGATCCGTCAGCTGTCTGTGCGTCGTGCTTGCCGGATGGAGCACACATGTCCGGGCATCTGCCACATGTGTAACGACTGCGGCAAGCTTCAGACTGTCCATGAACTTCGTGGCAGCTTCTCTTCCGCCTCTGATGCCGAAAGATACGACGCCGCATGTTCCGTTCGGCATATATTTTTTCGCTGTTTCGTAATATTTACTGCTCTTGAGTCCCGGATACTCCACCCAGGTAACGCGTTCATCGGATTCCAGATACTCCGCAACCGCCTGTGCATTGGCACAGTGACGTTCCATTCTCAGGAAGAGAGTCTCAAGTCCCAGATTCAGAAGAAACGCATTGTGAGGGGAAGGAATCGAACCCAGATCTCTCATCACCTGACTGGTAGCCTTTGTGATAAATGCTTTATCTCCAAAACTTTCAGCGTATACCAGACCGTGATAAGAATCATCCGGCTCCGTCATGCCCGGAAATTTTTCTTTATGAGCTTTCCAGTCAAAAGTACCGCTCTCTACAATAGCGCCGCCTACGCTGGTAGCGTGGCCGTCCATATATTTGGTGGTGCTGTGAGTCACGATATCGGCGCCCCATTCAAAAGGTCTGCAGTTGACCGGCGTCGGGAATGTATTATCGACGATAAACGGAACTTCGTGACTGTGAGCAGCTCTTGCGAATTTTTCAAAATCCAGAACCACCATCGACGGATTGGAAATACTCTCTGCGAAAAGGCATTTCGTATTCTCCTGAAATGCAGAATTCAGTTCTTCTTCCGTACAGTCGGGATCTACAAATGTCACGTCGATACCCATCTTGCGCATAGTCACGTTGAGCAGATTGAACGTTCCGCCGTAAACAGCAGAAGAACTCACTACGTGATCACCCGCACTGCAGATATTGAAAATCGCATAGAAATTGGCCGCCTGACCGGAAGATGTCAGCATCGCTGCCGTTCCTCCCTCCAGTTCCGCTATCTTGGCGGCAACCGCATCGTTCGTCGGATTCTGAAGCCTTGTATAAAAATAGCCTTCCGCCTCCAGGTCGAAAAGCTTCGCCATATCGTCGCTGGAATCATACTTGAATGTCGTGGACTGATAAATCGGAAGCACTCTCGCTTCCCCGTTCTTCGGACTGTATCCTGCCTGCACACAGCTGGTATTGATGTGTCTTTTTTTCAAACTATTCCTCCTGTTATTCTTCCGCCTTTTCCCTTACACTTATTCTTCCCCTGTGCTTCAGAAACATCGTTTCCGCCCGGTCAGACTCCCGCCACAAAGAGTTCCAGAGCCGTCTCCGCCTCTGTCAGGCCTGTCTTTATGTTTCTGTCCGCTTCATATGCTTTCATCAGCACGTTCCGCAGCTCCGCGACATCGTATCCGGACGCCGCCCCCAGAGCTTTCTTGATGCGGTATTCGTGGATTTTCAGCACTTCCTTCATCTGCGCCGGATTCATACCATCGGAACGCATCTCCAGGACGGACAGAATCGTTTCAAACTGCGAGCAGATCAGCCCCAGCAGTCTGAAGACATTTTCTCCTCCGTCGAGAAGTGAGCGGAGAATCCGCAGTGCTTCTCCTTTTCTTCCGGAAGAAAGCGCATCACTAAACGCAAAAACGTCGCGTTCCGCACTGCTGATTACCGTATTTTCGATATCTTCCGCCGTAATGCGGTTTCCGCTGTGAGCCGCCGTCTTCGCGATATCATTGACGAGATGATCCAGCGTGTAGTCGGAATCTCTGTCGTAATATCCGCATACCTCGATGAAATAGCTGCACAGATCCGGATCGAATTCTTTCTTCGCCGCCCGGAACCGTTTGGCGATAAACGACCGCAGCAGCGGCGGATCCAGACGGTCAAAATCGTAATATGAGCCGTATTTTGCGGCTGCTTTGTACAATTTTTTTCTTCTGTCCACGCTGCTGCAGAGCAGTATGAGAACCGTACTCTGCGGAAAATCTTTCATATAACCGGCGAGTTCATCGCCCCGGCCGGATGATTCGTCGAAGTCAGTCACCAGAACTACCCGCTTTTCCGACATCATGGGCAGCGTCTCACAGATCTCCGGAATCCGCAGAGCCTCATCCGAAGCTCCGTCAATCTTGACGAAATCGAAAAACTCCGCCGCCGGCATGACGTACTTTTTCCGGATCTGCTCACATGCCCACCGGATGAGATATTTCTCTCTGCCGGAAATCAGCAGGATATTCTTCAGACTGTCTTCCTTCAGTTCCGCCTGAATCCTCTTGTAGCTGTGAGGTTCTTTCTTTTTTGCCGTTGTCCTGGTATATGCTGCCATCAGTAAGCGACCTTAAACCTTCTCTCGTATTCGGCGATGAGTTCCGGCCTGAAATCGGGATGTGCGATTCCGATAAGCCCGCGCGCCCTCTCTTTCAGAGTCTTTCCTTTGACCTGGAAGATGCCGTATTCCGTAATGAAATAATCCGCATCCTGACGCGTCACCGTTACAGAAGAGCCTTCCGTGATGAACGGCCTGATCCGTGACGACCTTACGCCGTTTTTTTCGTAGACCGATGTCATCGCAATGATCGCTTTTCCTTTTTTATCCAGAGTGATAGCCGCTCCTCTCATGAAGTCAAGCTGACCTCCGGAACCGCTGATATTCTTCAGTCCGCAGGACCCTGACACGATCTGTCCCATCAGATCCACCTCGATACATGTATTGATACAGACCAGATTGGAACATTTCGCGATGGTGAAAGGATCATTCGTATAGCCGGCACTCATCAGGGTGACAGCCGGATTGTTATCGGCAAAATCGTACAATTCCTGCGTACCCATGATAAAAGCCGCCGTCATCGTCCGCTTCTCATTCGATTTTTCCGTATTCGTAATGACGCCCGCTCTGTAGAGATCCATGATCCCGTCGGAAATCATCTCCGAATGTACGCCCAGATTTTTCTTCGTCATCAGCGCCTGGCAGACAGCATCCGGAATCGCTCCGATTCCCACCTGAATCGTGCAGCCGTCCTCCACCAGCGACGCACAGTTTTCTCCGATTTTTCTCTCGACCTCCGTGATTTTTCCTCTCGGAAACGTCGGCATCGGTTCGTCACAGCGGACGATACGGTCCACCTCGCTCACGTGTACCAGACTGTCTATACCGATATTTCTCGGCATTTCTGCATTCACCTGCATGATGACGCGGTCCGACATTTCTACGGCTTCCCGGATAAAATCCGCATTGAGTCCGCAGCTGCAGTAACCGTGCTCGTCCGGCAGAGATGCCTGGAACATGAAGACATCCACTTCGATATCTCTGTCCCGGAGCAGATTTCCGATTTCAAAATAATAACACGGATAGATCACCGCATGGCCTTCATTGATCGCTTTGCGAGTGGAATCAGAGACGAAAAGCGTTTCATGAATAAAATTGTCTTTGTACTTTTCTTTCAGATAATCCTCACCGCCGGAACTGAGACCGTGCATGATTTTCACGCCGTGAAAAGAAGAGGCATTGTCGATCAGCGCTCTGACCAGACATTCCGGCCGTGCCGCGACCCCTCCTATCAAAATGCGTTCGCCGTCTTTTACCAGCATAACTGCTTCGCCGGCGGAACACAGTTTCTTTTCATATTCTTTTTCCCATTTTTCCATACGAAATCCTCCGTCGAAAATCCTGATACCGATCTATTTCTGCCGTAAAAAATCTATACGCAGGCATTATTATACCACAAATCTCCCGCACTGGATAACGAGATTCTTGTTTTGCTAACTAAAAACATTTTTCCCGTTTCAGTCCCGGAAAAAAGAGCGCTGAAGATCTCTCATAGACAGGATCCTTCCCGACTTCATGTCGGCGAAAATCGCTCCGTCCCGGTCGTTGCGGAAAACGGACGCCCCGGAATTTTCCAGACGTTCCACCGTTTCTGCGGAGGGATGTCCGTAATAATTCGTCCCTACCTGAATCACGGCTGTATCAGGAGAAGCAGCCGAGAGAAACGCACTGCATGTCGAATAGCGGCTTCCGTGATGCGCGGTTTTCAGAATATCCGTTTTCAGCCGGCCGCCGCAAAGAGAGACGAGTTTCTTCTCATAGTCCGCATCGATATCTCCCGTAAACAGCACGCTCCTGCCCCGGTACTCCGCTTTTACGATGAGGCACAGTTCATTTTCATCTTCACTGTTCTCCAGAATCCTGCTGTATTCCTCCGGTCCGGCCCGGGCGGGAGCCAGAACATCCAGCGTCACATTTCCTACAGCAATTCTGTCACCTTCCCGCACGAACAGCAGATCTTCCCGAGGAATGCCATACATCTCTGAAATTTCTTCCGCTCTGGCCTCATAGACTGCAGAGAGCATCATTTTTCTGACGCGCACTCCTCTCAGCAGTGAAATCAGGCCTCCGCAGTGATCCGTGTGAAGATGACTGATCACTGCCAGATCGATCTCGGAGACGCCCCCCGACAGAAAATACGGGAGCAGAATATTCTCTCCGACATCATACGTATCGCTGCCCCCGCTGTCAAAGAGGAGATTCGTGCCGCCGTCCCTCAGATGCGCACAATCTCCCTGACCTACATCCAAAAAGATGAGATCGCCTGCTCTCGCAGCCCTGTCCGCGTACATCCCGGCGCAGCAGCCTGCCGACACAAAGATCAGAAAAACACACAGCATCCGTTTCATGCGCCGTTTTCTATCCCTTATGAAATCTCTTCCCGCCTCGCTGAAAAAGAAAAACAGAGCCGCATAATAGATCAGAAACACACACGCAGGCGGCGATGCTGCATAACGGTAATCAAAAACCGTTCCTTCCGGCAATCCGTTGAGAAAAATCAGGAGAGACAGAAGCATCTCTTCTATGGCACACAACAGACGAAAAATCAAATCCGCTGCTTCCCGCAGAAAATCGGGAAAAAATTCCATATCGGCAGCCACACAAAAGGGCATCATTGCGACGCCTGCCGGCACGATGAATCCCGCCAGAGCGATAGCCGGAGGATTCAGAAGAAACGCGGCCGGTGAAATATAATGGAACTGACGAAGCGTCACAGGCATCATACCCGCCTGCATCAGAAAAACACCCGCAGCCTGTTCCTTCAACTGCCTTCCGGCTCTCTGTCTCAATCCCGGAAATCCCCTGCTGTTTTTTTCCTTCTCCGGCGTGCCTCTCCGTTTTTTTCCCGTTCCCGACATGACGATACTGATAGTCAGCACCGCCAGAAAAGAAAGCTGAAACCCTGAGGAAAACAGCATCGACGGCCGGTACATCAGCAGTGAAAAAGCGCAGAAAGAGATACCGGAAAGGCCATCATACCTCCTATGCATCATACGGGCTGCGATTTGCGTGAGAATCATGAATACGGCTCTGACAACAGAAGGAGAAAATCCCGATAGGGCTGCATACAGGATCAGAATGGCGGCCGCCGGAAGATTTCCCGCCGCTGTGGCCGGATTCCTGCACACAGCGGCGAGAAGGCCATAGATCATGGATATGTGCAAACCCGATACCGCCAGCAGATGCGCCGTTCCGTTTTTCTGGAATGTTCCGTAAATTTCCTCATCCATCCGCGTCCTGTCTCCGAACAGGATCCCTGCAAGGAGACCTGTGGCTTCCTCACCCATCACACCGGAAGCCGCACTGAGATAATTCCTGCGGAATTTTTCCAGAGTGTTCAGGAGGATATAAATCCCCTCCGGACCGCCGCAGACGGACAGACCGGATTCGTCTGCACGCATTGTCATTCGGATCCCGCAGCTTTTCAAATAGCGCCGGTAATCAAAAACCCCCGGATTCCCCTGTGACTCCGGTTCACGCAAAACGCCCAATACGGTAACCCGCATTCCCGTCAGACAAGTTTCTTCCTCCATATCCTGACTTTCTTCGTCAATTCGCCCTGACGCCCGTCCGGAATCACCTCCCGTCTGCTGCGGTATCGCTCTGCTTTCTTTTCCGGCTTCCGGCATTTCCACTGTGACGAGGATTTTTTCCCGAAAGATGCCATCTCCGTCCACCGACAGTTCCAGCACCCGCCTGTCGTCTTCGATTTCTTCAGACAGCACGTCACCGGTGATCTCCGCCGTTTCTCCGCTTCGCCCTTCAAAAGACGACGCGTTCATGTCGGAGACGGCATACCTCAGACTTCCGGCGGCAAAAAAGAGAAGAAAGATGGCTGCCGTTTTTTTCACAGAAGATGAAGTGAAAAGAGAGTCGCGTTCCACATTTACATTTATTTTATATTTTTCTATTAAATTCCATTTATTGAGTAAAAACAACAGCAGAAATCCGGTACCGGCAAGTAGAACGGAAATGCTTCCCGTTGCGCTGTATACCGCAATCCCTGCTGAAAATCCCGCCGCACACGCGGCCGCAGGTCTTCTCATCTGTTTTCTTACTGTTCGGTACAGCGGAAATGAATGCGAAATGGATAATCAGCCTATTCCGGTACCATCTGTACAGTTTCCTCCTTGCTTTCAATTTTACAATAAATGGAAATACAAGTCACTTTCTTTAGAAAAAAATTTTGTAATATAAATTTCACATTCGGCTGTAAACAGCTGTAAAGCCCGTCAATACTGAGGTTTATCAGGTATCGGCGCGAACATTGATTTGCCTGTCAACTTAGCGTATGGTATAATTTTTTGACTATTTAATGTAAATTTTGTGCCCTCAGGCAGGTGATATTAAATGACTAAAAAATTTGAAAGAGATGCCGGACAGGGCGGCAGTATGCCGGCCGGCGGCGCGGAGAAAGCGTCCAACGACTGGGACGACTTTCTCTCCGAATTCAAAAATGACGATGATATCGCTGTCACAAGCCTGGAAGATCTCGGACTCGACGATGATTTCGCCCTTTCCGAGCTGCAGAATGCTGACAGCGGTATTTCAGACCCGGCAGGCCGTACCTCCCGGTTCGAGAAGTTGAAGTCAGAAAAGCCGGCAGACAACTCCGGCACTTCTCCGGATGGAAACAGCGGTCTTGCGGAATCAGAAAAAGATACGGAAGATGATCTCGATCTCAGTATTTTTGATGAACTGGATGTCCTTTTGAATGAAGAAAAGAAACTTCATGAGGATGAAGAAAGAGTCTCTGCGGACGACGTTTCTGTCTCCCATCCGCCGGAAAAGGAAAAAGCCGGATCTCCGGCAGCGGAGCCAGAGACAAAACAGCCCGAAACAGAAGACTCCGTGTTGGATGAAATCCCGGACTCTGACGTTGTGGCAGAGGTGTCTTCTGAAGAAAGTCCTTCTATTCCGACTGATGATGCGGCCGAAGCCGATGCGGAAACCGGCGATCCTGAAATCACTGCAGACGACAGCGGAATACCACAGGCAGAAGAGACAATTCCGCCTGTCGTTCCCGCAACAGAATCAGAAAAAGACGGAATTATGGAAAAAGAACCGAAAGCGAAACGCAAAAGAAAGAAAAAATCCGGAGGCGGCAGAAAGAAACCTCTGTGGCGCCGTATTATCCGCTGGATTCTAATACTGGTGGCTGTCTGTATCGCAGCGGGAGCAGCTTACGTGGGATTTGTAATTTTCACTTCTCCTGAAATCGATCCGGACAATATCTACGCTGATCTTCAGCAGACTTCGAAGATATTCGATGATCAGGGCGAACTCCTGGAATATGTCGACGCTTCTATCGTCCGGACCAACGTGACATACGATCAGATTCCGGAAGATCTGATCAATGCTTTTGTCGCAATCGAAGACAAGACATTTTTCGAGCACCACGGCTTCAACTATATCCGTATCCTCGGAGCTATCGCGGAAAGTCTGTTTACCGACAAAGAAGTCAGCGGTACCAGTACGATTACCCAGCAACTGGCGAGAAATCTCTATCTCACCACAGAACGTTCCATGACACGTAAGATACGGGAAGCATATTATACCGTTATCCTGGAAAAGAATCTTACGAAAGAACAGATCATAGAGGCCTACCTCAATACGATCTCTCTGGGCTACAGTGCCTATGGCGTACAGGCGGCGGCAAACGCATATTTCGGCTGTGAGCTCGACGAACTCACCGTCGCTGAATGTGCTGCTCTTGCATCGATTCCGAAGAGTCCGTCAAAATACGCTCTGATGAAAAATTACTACAACGAAGACGTCACGGCGGACAGTGACGATATTCTTCTGGTAGGCGACACGTTCACAACTGTCTACAATGACAATTTTAAAGAGAGACAGGAACTCGTGCTGAAATTCATGCTGGAACAGGGCAAAATCACGCAGGAAGAATATGAAGAAGCTCTCGCGGAAGATATCAAATCCGAGCTCCGTCCGACAGAAGACAAACAGACCGTCTCTTCCTATTTCGCCGATTACTGTCTCGACGAGGTCCGTCAGGATCTCATGGAAGAATATGATCTCAATGAGAGCCGGGTAGAAAATATCATTAACAGCGGTATCTATATCTACAGCACGCTGGACGTGGAAATGCAGCAGATCGCAGAAGAAGAATTCAGCAAAAATTCCAATTTCCCTCAGGTCCGCAGTATGCGCACCGACAGCAGCGGAAACATGATCGATTCCAACGGAAATATCATCATGTACAAAAAGTCTTCCTACTTCAACAGTGACGGCAGTTTCTCCCTGAAAGACGGTGAATACAGCTTTGACGACGAAGGAAATCTCATTCTCTATGCCGGTCAGAGACTCAAATTCTACACGGTCAAAGGCAGCGGCGAAAGCGAAGAACAGCAGATCGAGTTCAGCAAGCTGCATTATACGGAAGATGGCGTTCTCTATGATATCAATGGCGGTGTGATCAACGGCATCGATGCGCAGTACAAAACGAAAGACGACGACGGAAATATCGTCATCAGCAAAGAATATCTTGACAGCGACAGCAATATCTTTGCAATCGGAGACGACACTATCACCATCGCTCCGGAGCATTACACACTGCGTCAGGCGACGATACAGCCTCAGGGCGCCATGGTCGTCACCGATATCACGACAGGACAGATCAAGGTCATGGTGGGCGGACGAAGTCTAAAAGGACGTCTCCTCTACAACCGTGCTGACAATCCGCGTCAGCCGGGTTCCTCCATCAAACCGATCGGCGTCTACGGGCCTGCGATTCAGTCCGGTGTAGATCTCAACACCGGTTGGACCGCCGGCAGCACCATCGAAGACAAACCGACGTATGTCAATGGCAAACTCTGGCCGAGAAACTCAAACAATCAGTATGACGGATGGATCACGCTGCGCACCTGCGTTGAGCAGTCGAAAAATGTTCCTTCCGTAGCGCTGGTCAACGACATCGGTTACAGTTACTCCATCGACTTCCTGAAGAAAAACGGTATCAGCACCATTGTGGAAGACGGTGACGTCAATGACAAGAACCCTGCAGCGCTGGCACTGGGTGGTATGACAAAGGGTATTTCTCCTATTGAAATGGCCTCGGCATATGCCACATTCCCGAATCAGGGCGTTCATGTGGAACCGACGACTTATACGAAAGTCACCGACAGTCAGGGCAATGTGCTTCTGGAATCCGAACCGGAAGAAACGCGTGTCTTTGATGAGGGAGTCGCCTTCATCATGACGGATATCCTCCGCACCACGGTCACTAACGGCATCGCCGGACGTGCTGCCATCGGAGTGGCGCCTGTCGGCGGTAAAACGGGTACCACCACCGATAACTACGATGCGTGGTTCGTGGGATTCACTCCTCAGTATGCGGCATCTGTATGGATCGGAAATGACGTAAACATCGAACTGTCACAGGGCAGTGCGGCGGCAGCGTCTCTCTGGAGCAAGATCATGCGTCAGATCGCGGTCAAAGGCGAGACGACGAGTTTCCCTTCGCAGCCTTCTGACGTTTACATGAGCGGCGGAGAATATTACGTCAAAGGAACGAGTCGAACCGGCCCTGCGGTATCCAGTTTAGAGGAAGAGGAACCGGAAGTTCTCTACGATGAAGCCGGCAATGCATATATCATCGATCCGGACACCGGTGAAAAAGTCTATGTAACTGTCGATCCGAATACCGGCGAAATCACTCGGAACGACGGCGATACACCGGATCAGGAAGATCCGGAAAATCCGGATGATCCGAATCAGGCCGGCGATCCGGGCACCGGCACCGGTGAAACCGGAAACGGGGGCGGTACTGCAGTTGATCCCGGCGGTACGGGCACCGACACTCCCGGCGGTGGGGGCGGCAGTACGACTGTCGAACCCGGAGGTACGGGCGGACCGAACGGAAATCAGACGAATCCACCGGGAGTGGTGGACGACTGATCATCCAAACAAGTATCTACAATTCCATAACGACCAAAAAATCCCGATTGCGAAAGCAACCGGGATTTTTTTCACTGCACAACAGGGCTTCCGCAGCTGCGGAAGCCCTGTCATATTTCTTCTTTTTTAATTATGCGGAAAGATTTTTTTCGTCACGTTTTCCACTATTCCACGGTCACACTCTTCGCCAGATTCTTCGGCTTGTCGATGTCGCAGCCTCTCTGTTTTGCGATGTAATAAGCAAATATCTGAAGAGGAACGATCGAAAGAAGCGGTGTGACTTCATCCATGCATTCCGGTATGTAAATCACATCGTCCGCCTGACTTTCCACCGCCGTATTCCCTTCCTTGGCAATAGCAAGAATATCTGCTCCTCTGGCTTTTACCTCCTGGATATTGGACAGCATCTTTTCAAACAGACGTTCCTGCGCTGCGATGCTCACTACCAGCGTTCCGTCTTCGATCAGTGCGATGGTTCCATGCTTCAGTTCTCCTGCCGCTATCGCAAAGGAATTGATATAGGAAATCTCCTTCAGCTTGAGAGAGCCCTCATAAGCGACGGCCGCGTCGAGACCTCTTCCGATAAAGAAGATGTCGTCTCTCTTGTAATATTTCTTCGCCAGCGCTTCTATTTCATGTTCCTGCCTGAGCACGGTTTCGATTTTTTCGGGAACCGCCAAGAGTTCATCGATATACTTTCGGTAGGTATCCTCCTGCAGAGTTCCTTTCTGTCTTCCCATGTAGAGACCGATGAGATACATGCAGACGAGCTGGGTCGTGTAGGCTTTCGTGGAAGCCACCGCGATTTCCGGCCCTGCCCAGGTATAAAAGACATCATCTGACTCTCTTGCGACAGAACTTCCCACTACGTTTACGACAGAGAGAACTCTCGCTCCCTTGCGCTTCGCCTCCCGCAGAGCTGCCAGTGTATCGAGTGTCTCTCCTGACTGACTGATGGCGATAAACAGTGTTCTGTCATCCACGAAAGGATCTCTGTAACGGAATTCCGACGCCACGTCGACTTCGACGCTGATTCCCGCCAGCTTTTCGATGACCGACTTCCCTACGAGCCCCGCATGATATGCTGTCCCGCATGCCACGATATATACCTTATTGAAGTTTTCGATCTCTTCTTTCGTCATACGGATCCCGTCGAGAACGATATTTCCTTCTTCGTCCATCCTCCTGGTAATCGTGTTGCGGATTCCTTTTGGCTGCTCATGGATCTCCTTGAGCATAAAATGGTCGTATCCTTCTTTTTCCGCTGCATCTGCATCCCACGTCACATTGAATACTTCCCGGTGAACTTCCCTGCGCTCCGCATCATATATCTTGACGCTGTTGGCGGTGAGAATCACCGTCTCGTTGTTTTCGATGAGATAGATTTTCCTCACATGCTTCAGAATCGCCGGAATGTCAGATGCGATAAAGTTACATCCTTCACCCAGGCCGACGATAAGCGGACTGTCCTTCCTCACGGCGATCAGCTTACCGGGTTCGTCTGCGCAGATCACGCCCAGACCATAAGCTCCCTGCATCTTTTCCACCGCCTTGTAAACGGCATCTTCAAAATTCCCTTCATAAAATACTCCGATCAGCTGAGCGATGACTTCCGTATCTGTCTCAGAAAGGAATTCCACGCCGTACTCTTTTGTAAGCCATTCTTTCAGCTGCATGAAATTTTCCACGATGCCGTTGTGGACGACTGCGATTTTTCCGCTCCGGTCACAGTGAGGATGCGCGTTGACATCGGATGGAGCCCCGTGTGTCGCCCATCTCGTATGTCCGATAGCGAGATGGCCGTACAGATTTTCTCCGGCGATCATTTCTTCCAGATTTTTGATTCTACCCTTCTTCTTTCTCACCACCATACCGTCTTTCGTGCAGATAGCGATGCCCGCCGAATCATATCCTCTGTATTCGAGACGCTTGAGTCCGTCGATAACGATATCGGAAGCGTTTTCGTCTCCTATGTAACCCACAATGCCGCACATAATTCTTTTTACCCCCTATTATTTTGTAAATATTTACTTACTCAATACCATATCCAGATTCAGTATATCAAAACAGTCTTTTTCTTACAACCGATACATTTCTGCGCAGATAGGGATATACTTCCCGGCCGCTTTCCGTCAGTCCTCTCCGGCGTTTTATTCACAGGTCAGATCGTAGAGTTCCTGATACAGATCATCACACGGTCTGACTCCTTTCTCCGGCTTCAGAATCTCATCTGTCGTCCCCACCGATATTTCCAGCTTCCGCTGCCCCGGATAACGGCGCAGAATCTCATCTACTCTTTGTCCGATCTCCTCCCTGCTCTTACCCGGCGCCGTCCGCAGGTGGATGACTCTCTCTTCGTTTTTACCTTTTTGGGACGAAACTGTGGAATTCCCACCGTTTGCCATACCGGATTCCGCCCGGAAATTCCGATGCAGCGGCAAGCCGCTCTGCCGGCGGTATGAATCCATTCTCTGCATGCTTTCATTTTCTCTTTCTCTCTCAGCAGGTGAGCGATACGTGTCGATATCCTCTATTTCGTAAGCGAGCAGCTTCGGCTGATCATCTTCCCGGAGCTGAAGATTTCCCCGGACAGCGACAATTCCGTCATCGCGGAGCCGATCTCTGACTTTCTCATAGACATTCGGAAAGACGACAACTTCGGCTACGCCGTAAAGATCTTCGATCTGTAGAAATGCCATCATCGTATTTTTCTTCGTGATCATCGTCCGCTTCGACACGATCATCCCCGCCAGAACTACTCGTTTGCCGTCCAACGCAGGATCGAGCTCTGCCTCCGCGTCAAAGAATTCCGTGCTGACCGTCGAGATTTCCCGAATGCGTTCCGCGTAATCTTCCAGGGGATGACCGGAGACATAAACGCCGAGAACTTCTTTTTCCATGGCCAGAATCGCCGGTTTATCGAAATTCTTCACATCAGGCATCTTCGCTTTCACATCCGCCCGTTCCACGACACTGCTGATGCCGTCTCCCAGATCGCCCGCATCCCCGAAGAGAGACAGCTGACCTGCGACATTATTCTTCGACAGATTGTGGGCCGATTCCAGAAAAGACTCATAGACGGCGAGAAGCTGCGCCCGGTTTTCGTTTATCGTATCGAACGCTCCAGCCCTTATCAGACTGTCTATGGCTTTTTTATTTATTTTGGTTATATCTAGAGAATTGATAAAATCTTCAAAGTCACCTGAAGATCCATGCGTCTCTCTCGCTTTTATGATTTCATCGATGACAGCGTCTCCGACATTCTTGATTCCCGTCAGCCCGAAGCGCACCGCTCCTTTCTGAACAGAAAATTTCTTTTCACTTTGGAGAACGTCAGGAGGAAGCACTTCGATTCCCATTTCCCTGCAGTTCCTGATGTATTTTGCCACATGGCGCGGATCGCCTTTCACACTCGTCATCAGCGCTGCCATGAATTCGGCCGGATAATACCGCTTCAGCCATGCCGTCTCATATGCGAGCACGGCATACGCTGCAGCATGAGATTTGTTGAACGCGTAAGAAGCGAATTTCACCATAGTCTGGAAAATCTCTTTGGCTTCTCTTTCAGGCACCCCGTTGCGGATGCATCCCGGAACGTCCACCGTACCGTCGTCAAACAGCTTTCCTCTGACAAAATATTCTTCTTCCTGCGCCATGATATCTGCTTTTTTCTTGCTCATAGCCCGGCGCACCAGATCGCTGCGTCCGTAAGAATATCCCGCAAGATCACGGACAATCTGCATGACCTGTTCCTGATAGACGAGACAGCCGTATGTCACCGACAGGATCGGCTTCAGCGCCTCATGCAAATACGTGATTCCTTCCGGGTTCTTTTTATTCGCGATATAGTCCGGAATCGAATCCATCGGACCGGGACGGTAGAGGGAAATACCCGCGATGATATCTTCAAAACAGTCCGGCGCCAGATTTTTCATAAACTGAGTCATTCCCAGAGATTCCAGCTGAAAGACGCCCAGCGTATTCCCCGAAGCGATGAGCTCATATACCGAACTGTCGTCATATTCCATTTTGCTGAAATCAACAGAAATACCGTGATTCTGCTCCACAGCGTCCAAAGTGTCACGTATCACCGTCAGGTTTCTCAGCCCTAGAAAATCCATCTTCAGCAATCCCAGCTCTTCGATGGTGGTCATATTAAACTGGGCACTGACGCCTTTTTCGGAAAGATAAAGAGGAACATACTCGTCAAGAGGATCTCTGGAGATCACCACACCCGCCGCATGCGTCGAAGCGTGGCGCGGCATTCCTTCGATTTTCTTGGAAAGATCGACGAGATATTTCACCTGTCTGTCATTTTCATATGCGTCTTTCAGTTCCGGATTCAGCTCCAGAGCCCTGTCTATCGTCATATGAAGTTCGAAAGGAATCATCTTGGCGATAGCATCCGTCTGGGCATAGCTCATCTGAAGTACGCGTCCCACGTCGCGCACGGCAGCCTTCGCCTTCATAGTTCCAAAAGTGATGATCTGAGAGACTCTGTCTTTCCCGTACTTTTCGATGACATAATCGATGACCTCGCCTCTCCGTTCGTAGCAGAAATCCACATCGATATCCGGCATGCTCACTCTCTCCGGATTCAGAAAACGCTCGAAGATCAGACCGTATTTGATGGGGTCAATGTCTGTAATATGAAGACAATATGCCACCAGACTGCCGGCCGCGGAGCCTCTTCCCGGTCCCACAGCGATATTTCTGCGTCTGGCAAAATTTATGAAATCCCAGACGATGAGAAAATATTCCACATATCCCATGCTTTCGATGGTTCCGATTTCATATTCGAGGCGCTGTCTCAGCTCTGGTGTCACCTCTTCATAACGTTCTGCGATGCCTTTTTCACAGAGCATCCGCAGATACGTCTTCGTATCCAGTCCGTCCGGTGGCGTAAATTCCGGCAGATGGAGATGTCCGAATTCAAATTCCACATTGCATCTTTCTGCGATTTTATGAGTGTTGTCCATTGCCTCCGGAATATCGGCAAAAATGCGGCGCATTTCATCTTCCGATTTCAGATAAAACTGATCGTTCGGAAAGCGCATCCTGTCGGTATCGCCGACATAAGCTCCCGTCTGGATACACAGCAGCACATCGTGAAATTCAGAATCCTCCCGGTCGATGTAATGCACATCGTTGGTGGCCACCAGACCGATGCCTGTCTCGCGGCTGAGCTGTTTCAGCATCGGATTGATCCGTACCTCCTCTTCCAGTCCCTGATCCTGTATTTCAAGGAAAAAATTTCCTTCTCCGAAAATATCGAGATACTCCAGCGCCTCCGCTTTCGCACCTTCATAATCTCCCCGCAGAAGAGCCTGTTGTACTCTTCCGGCAATGCAGGCGCTGGTGGCGATAATCCCGCCTCTGTATTTCCTCAGCACGCCATTGTCGATCCTCGGTTTATAATAAAA
The DNA here is from genome assembly GCA_019420525.1 of Bacillota bacterium. Taxonomy (GTDB): domain Bacteria; phylum Bacillota; class Clostridia; order Peptostreptococcales; family Anaerovoracaceae; genus Alangreenwoodia. Next base: position 61,711 of record JAHZHA010000001.1, on the reverse strand, counting down.
ACCTTCCGTATAGCCGCAGGAGACGATTTTAATCAGATTTCTGTATCCCTCATTCGTCTCTGCAAGAAGAATGAGATGACCGTTTCTCTTATCGCGCTCCGGATCTTTGTCAAAGCGCGTCCGGGTCGCCGTATAGACCTCGCAGCCGATGACCGGCTTGATTCCGGCTTTTTTCGCCGCACGGTAAAAATCCACGACGCCGAACATGGCGCCGTGGTCAGTAATCGCGAGAGAATCCATACCCAGTTCGGCTGCACGTTTTACGAGAGGTTCGATGCGTGCTGCGCCGTCCAACAGACTGTATTCTGTATGAACATGTAAATGTGTAAAACTCATGAACTCACTCCCATCGCTGCATCTATCTCTTCTAGACTTTCATATTCTCTGTAAGTATCGGGAATTTCTTCTCCTTTGAGGTAAAAATTCTTTATATACTCTGCCGTCTCTTTTTCTCCTTTTTCTCCCAGCATGGTCAAAAGAAAACCGATTTCTTTTCTCGTCTCGGGATGCATGAGAATCTTTCCTCCGCCGTTGCAGAAATAACGTATAGCACTCTGCTGCGTATACGCTTCCTGCTGGTAGATCTTGCAGGCTGCCACCCGGTCGCAGTACATTTCCGCCACGAAGCGCCGCGGCATTCTCATTCCTCTCACGCCTCCGTACTGATGCTCGTTGTAATCCAGCCAGTATTCGAAATGATGACGGTTCCGCCCTTTGTGGTGCAGCCAGGACACCGAATAACCGAGAACTTCCCTCTCGAAATTATTCGGACTTCTGGTTCCCTGATAATATTTGCTGCCCCGCGAAAATTCCGTCCAGGAATATTTTGAAAGATCGTGAAGCAGCCCCTGCTTGTACAGTCCGATCTGAAAGCACATACGCATGACCGTGTGCCGGTGTTTCGTTATCGTGATGAAATGTTTCCATGGATGCATGTCTCAATTTTCTCCCAGTGTGCGGCCGCATATCACCGGCCGATCGTCATACGGCTTTTGATTTCCTTCAGCTGCTGCCCGTATCTCTCACTGTAAAGCAGATAATAAATCTCTTCCTGCGATTCTTCAAAAGACCGCCCGCTGAATTGTTCCGCATGTTCATCGTAGTATTTTTCCGCCTCTGCTTTCAGCGTCTCTCCGCTGTATTCCCTGCGGATGTCTTCAAAATATTTTTCCGTCAGATACTGGGACATATAGTAAAACCCGATATCCTCGTCACTGATGCCGTTTCCCGAGAGAAATTCCGCGCTTCCCGCCTTCATCTGATCGCGGTAGGCTTTCAGGCTGTTCTGGTAGGAGTCCGACAGCACCGACGGATCCTTTTCCTCATAATATTGTCTCAGCACCTCCGCATTAATCATGTCTCCCAGAGCCAGCGACTTCTGATCGGACGTCAGTTTTTCTGAAGGATCGAATCCCTGTGTGTACAGCCAGAGCATGCAGAATCTGTCAAACTGCCCGTTGGTGATGACCGTGTCGTTTATCTTCACCAGCTGTTCCTGGGATTTGTCGCCTCCACAGGCGGAAAGACCTGTTAGAAGCACGATGATGAGAAGCGAAACCGCCGCTTTCGTCAGAGAATTCTTTTCCATATCCGTTCTCCCGTTCTTCGATTTGTCTGTGCATATAGATGGTGGGAATCATTATATCACATCCCGTTTCATTTTCATGCGAAAACGGACAGAAAGTGTATAATCTCTGTCAGCAATTCTCTCGGTTTCTCGACAGGCATTTTGATAAACGGCCGTTTGCTCATATTGATGATGAGCTTCATGCCGTATTTCTCCGAAAGACGGAGCAGAACTCCCGGATTCAGGCTGTTCTGTTCCGGAACGAATTCGAAGAGAATTTTATTTCCGTCGGGAGCCACTCTCCGGATTCCGGCAGTCTGACATTTCGCCTTGATCAGAGCCACGCTCATCAGAGCCTCCGTCTCGGCCGGGATATCTCCGAAGCGATCGATGAGTTCGTCCGCCACATCAGAGACATCTTCTTCCGATTTTATTTCCGCAATCCGCTTGTACATATCGAGTTTCAGTTTTTCATCGCTGATATAGTCTCCGGAAATATAGGCATTTACCTTGATATCCAGCATCACTTCCAGATCTTCCTCTTTGACCATTTCTCCCCGCAGGCGGCGCACCGCATTGTCGATGAGCTTGCAGTAGAGTTCATAGCCGATCATCATCATATGTCCCGACTGTTCTGTACCCAAAAGGTTTCCCGCTCCCCGAATTTCCAGATCTTTCATGGCAACTTTAAAGCTGGAACCGAATTCCGTGAATTCCCGGATGGCTTTGAGGCGTTTCTCCGCTACTTCCGACAGCACTTTGTCTTTCTGATACATGAAATACGCGTAGGCCACTCTGTTGGAACGTCCTACCCGCCCCCGGAGCTGATAAAGCTGCGCCAGGCCGAAATGATCCGCATCGAGGATAATCAGCGTATTGGCATTTGCCACGTCTATGCCCGATTCGATAATCGTAGTGGCCACCAGAATGTCGTATTCGTGATTTGTAAATGCCATCATGATATCTTCCAGTTTCGTCTCTGACATCTGACCGTGTCCCACGGCGATTCGAGCCTCCGGCAGGAGATTCCTCAGCCGGTCTGCCACCTGATTGATTCCTTTTACCCGGTTGTAGACGACAAAAGCCTGACCGTCCCGCTCCATCTCTCTGCGCAGGATCTCGCGCATCATTTCGTCATCCTGCTCCAGAACGTATGTCTGCACGGGATATCTGTCTTCGATGGGTTCATCCAGCGTGCTCATGCTCCGTATCCCGGACAGAGACATGTGAAGCGTCCGGGGGATCGGCGTAGCAGACAGCGTCAGTACGTCGACATTTTTTTTCAGATATTTGATCGCTTCCTTATGCTGGACGCCGAACCGCTGTTCCTCATCTATGACCAGAAGGCCCAGATCTTTGAATTTTACATCTTTGGACAGAATCCGGTGCGTTCCGATGAGCACATCTATGCGTCCGTCGGCCGTCTTTTCCGCCGTATCCTTCAGCGCCGCTTCGCTTTTAAAGCGGCTCATCATCTCTACGGTGCACGGAAAACGTTCAAAACGTTCCTTGAACGTGTGATAATGCTGATTGGCCAGAATCGTCGTAGGTACCAGCATAGCTGCCTGCTTGCCGTCCATGACGCATTTGAAGATAGCCCTGGCGGCGATCTCCGTCTTGCCGAATCCCACATCGCCGCACAGCAGACGGTCCATCGGCCACGGCATTTCCATATCCGCTTTGATCTCCTCTATGCAGCGCAGCTGATTGTCTGTCTCCACATAAGGAAACATCTCCTCAAACTCATGCTGCCATACCGTATCCGGTGCAAAAGCGTGCCCCTGCTGAATCTGCCGTTCCGCCGTCAGCCGCACGAGCTCTTCTGCCATATGCTCCACCGCAGCTTTCGCACGCGCTTTCGTCTTTTTCCAGTCTCCGCCGGACAGCTTGTTCAGTTTCGGTGCCGCTCCTCCGGAACCGATGTATTTCTGGACCAGATCCATCTGCTCCACAGGAACGTAGAGCAGATCGTTTCCGGCATATTTTATCTTGAGATAATCTTTCCGGTTTCCTTCCACTTTCAGCGGTTCGATTCCGATAAACTTCCCGATGCCGTGATTTTCGTGGACGACGTAATCTCCGTTTTGAAGATCGGCAAAGAGGCTGATATCTTTTGGCTTTTTCTTCTTTTTCGAGCGCTTCTTCTTAGAAGATTTAAAAATATCGTTGTCAGAGATAAAAGCCTCCCCCGTTTCCGGAAGCACGAATCCCCGCGGCAGAACGCCTTCGACATACGTCAGTTCTCCCCGATCGGTAAGGATTTCCATTCGCTCCGCAAAATCCCGCAGACTCTGCTCCCGTTCTCCGCTGACGCAGGAAACCGTAACATGGTAAGACTCCCGGAGAAGGTGCTGCAATTCCTCTGCGTAATGATCCATTCTTCCCTCGAATTCCGGAGTATCGGTAACGCGTACAGAACGGACTTCCGAAGATTTTTCAATAAATTTCAGAGATTTCGGAAACGGTACAGTGACAGCGGAACCGATCTGTTCCATAGCAGCCGTCAGGCGGTACATTTCCGCGAAGTACTCCGGCCTTCGGTTCATCCTGCGCCGATACTCCGCCCGGTCTGCGGGTTCGCCGGAACTCTCTTCTCGAAAATCGGAAAGTGCAGCTCCCGCAGCCCATTCCCGGTCCGCCAGATCCCGCTGCTCGCAGATCCGATCCCAGTCGTCTGCGATAATCGACTTTTCTTTCGTCATATAATCCCAGAAGAATGCTGCCTTGTCCTCACTTTCTGGATTCGGAACGGTGGCGGGAAGGATTTTTATACTCCTGACCGAGCGGACGGAACGCTGCGTCATAGGATCAAAGAGTTTCAGATCATCCACTTCATCTCCGAAGAGATCGATCCGGAAAGGATATTCCGAGTCCGGAGGAAAAACGTCGATGATACTTCCGCGTATGCTGAACTGACCTCTCACTTCTGTCACATCAGTACGCTCATACCCGGTAAATGTCAGCATCTCCCGGATATCTTCATAATCTATCGTATCTCCTACAGACACATCGACAGATACTTCACGGAAGCGAACAGCATCCGGCATCCCCTTTACGGCTGCCATTACGGGAGCAATAAAAATGCATTCTTCACCGGACAGCGCTGCGGCCAGACAATTCAGCCGTTCGTAGCTGAGCACACGGCTCCTGGCCTCATACTGAAACCGGCTGCGTTCCTCTTCCGGCAGAACATAAACCTTCCGGTCAGCCGCAAAAAAGGTCAGAAATTCTTCGATCTGTCGTGCTTTCTCTCTGGAAGACACGATTATGAGAATCTGTCCGCCAGCCTCTTTTGCCAGACGTGCCGCTGTCAGAGCCGATGCTCCGCCCGTCATTCCCGACACTCTGATGATGCCTCCATTTTTTCTCTTCTCCTTCAGGCTGCTGACAAGACCGGCTATTCCTGTTTCGTTCATAAAATTTCCTCCGCCTTATTTTTTCTTAGCCTTTTTCAGCTTTCATATTATATTCTCCTGCGCCGGTATTTATCCCTGCGGCCGGTACACCGCCTCCGTACGCAGAACAGCCTCCCGCAGCAGGCCCACAGGGACTATTCCGAAAAGCCGCTGATATTTTCCCTGCATAGCGAAACGATGCAGACTCGCGAGCCTGCATCGTTCTTTTCTGATTTTCGTTTATTTTCCGCTGAGCGCTTCATCAATGGCCCTGGCGGCCGTCTTTCCCGCACCCATCGCCAGAATAACGGTAGCAGCGCCGGTAACGGCATCGCCGCCGGCATAGACACCCTCTCTGGACGTGAGGCCGTCCTGATTGACTACGATACCGCCCTTTCTGTTTATTTCCAAACCTTTCGTGGTAGCCTTGATCAGCGGGTTCGGGCTGGTACCCAGTGCCATGATGACACAATCTACATCGATGTCGAACTCACTTCCAGGTACTTCGATAGGACGGCGGCGGCCGGAATCATCGGGTTCTCCCAGTTCCATCCGGATGCAGCGGATTTTGCTCACATCATCGTTTTCATCGGCAATGATCTCTACCGGGTTATTTAGAGTCTTGAAGATGATACCCTCTTCCTCAGCGTGTTCCACTTCTTCTCTCCGGGCCGGAAGCTCTTCCATACCCCGGCGGTAGACGATAAATACTTCTGCCCCCAGCCGTTTCGCACAGCGGGCGGCATCCATGGCTACATTGCCGCCTCCTACGACAGCGACACGCTTCGGACGCTGTATCGGAGTATCGGAGTCCGGTCTGTATGCCTTTGTCAGATTGATACGGGTCAGGAACTCATTGGCGGAATACACACCGCGGTAGTTGACACCCGGAATATCCATAAACTTCGGCAATCCGGCACCGGAACCGATGAATACCGCTTCAAAATCAAATTCTTCGATCAGTTCATCTATCGAAATCGTCTTTCCGATTACAGTATCGGTGGCGATCGTAACACCCATCGCTTTCAGTCCGTCCACTTCCTGCTGTACGATCGCTTTCGGAAGCCGGAACTCGGGAATGCCATATACCAGAACGCCTCCGGCAAGGTGCAGTGCTTCGAATACTGTCACATCATATCCCATGCGAGCCAGATCTCCGGCACATGTCAGACCGGCAGGACCGGAACCCACGATAGCCACACGATGACCGTTGGATGCCGGCTTTTCGACTGCCTCCGTACAATTTGCATTGTGCCAGTCGGCGACAAAACGTTCCAGACGTCCGATTCCTACCGGATCGCCTTTCTTACCCCGTACACAGTACATCTCACACTGCGTCTCCTGAGGACAGACACGTCCGCATACCGCAGGCAGAGCGCTGGTCGTACGGATAATCTGATATGCTGCCTCAAAGTTTCCTTTTGCCGTTTCCGCAATAAATCCCGGAATATCTACCATGACAGGACAGCCTTCGATACATGGTTTCGTTTTGCAGTTGAGACATCTCTGTGCCTCGTCGAGAGCCTGTTCTTCCGTATAGCCCAGAGCCACTTCGGAAAAATTCGTGTTGCGCACAGCCGGATCCTGCGCAGGCATCGGATTCTTAGTTAAAGACATATTGGCCATGACTATTCGGCCTCCTTCTTGAATAAATTGCAGACTTCTTCGTATTTATGCGATTCAAATTTCTGATACATCTGATTTCGTCTGACTGCCAGATTCCAGTCCACCTTGTGGCCGTCAAAATCCGGACCGTCCACACAGGCGAATTTCATCTCACCGCCTACGCTCAGACGGCAGCCTCCGCACATTCCGGTACCGTCGATCATGATCGGACTCATAGAAACCGTAGTCGGAATACCGTAAGGTCTCGTCGTCTCGCAGACGAACTTCATCATAATCATCGGGCCGATGGCAAAAATTTCGTCGTATTCGTTTCCGGCGTCCAGGAGTTCTTTCAGAGCATCCGTGACCAGACCTTTCTGACCGTAAGAGCCATCATCAGTGCAGACCTTTAAAATGCTGCTGGCCTCACGGAATTCATCCTCCAGAATAACCAGATCCTTGTTCTTGAATCCGATTACCGCATGTACTTCTGTGCCGCCGTCATGAAACTTCTTCAGAACGGGATATGCGATAGCACAGCCGACACCTCCACCGACCACGCAAACCTTTTTCTTTCCCTCTGTCTCCGTGGCTCTTCCGAGAGGGCCTACGAAGTCTTGCAGAAAGTCCCCCTGTTCGAGATGTCTGAGCTTTTCTGTCGTCGCCCCCACTGTCTGGACGATGATGGTTACCGTTCCTTTTTCCCGGTCATAATCGTGAATGGTGATAGGGATACGCTCGCCGTCTTCATCCACACGCAGAATGATAAACTGACCTGGCTGAGCCTTATTTGCCACTAAAGGCGCCTCAATCTCGTACAGAGTTACAGTAGGACGGAGCACCTCTTTTCTCGCTATACGGTACATAAGTATTCCTTCTTTCACAAATGTTCGATTTTCTGATTTTTCCGACTATTAAAAAATGATAATCTTTGTAGACACATATATTGTATATATTTTACCAAATTGTATGAAATCCGTCAATTGCTTTCAGACGCCCCGCTTTCGACCTTCTCCTTTTTTTTCGCCTTTGTATTGTACTGTCCCATAGCGATATCGATGCCCTTCTCCACTGCGCAGATCACCGCGTCTGCTGCCCGCACGATAGCTTCTTCCATGGTGCTGATATCTTCTTTCCGGAACCCGCTGATGACGTAATCCGCCAGATCTCCTTTTCTCTCTCCGCCGATGCCCACACGCACCCGCGGAAAATCTTCAGAAGCGATCTGGTAAATTATGGATTTCATTCCATTGTGTGTGCCTGCGCTGCCTTTTTTGCGTATTCTCAGTGAACCCATGGGCAGATCAATGTCGTCATAAATGACGATCAGATTTTCAGGATCCGCTTTATAAAAGGAAAGAACCTCCCGGATGCTCTCTCCGCTGAGATTCATATACGTCTGAGGCTTAACAAGAAGGACTTTTTCCGTACCGATAAAACCTTCCCCCGTCAGCGCCTTGTGCCGGATTTTGCTGACCCGGATTCCCAGCTTCTCCGCCAGGATATCGACGGTGAGAAACCCCACATTGTGTTTCGTATTTTCATATTTTTTGCCCGGATTTCCGAGACCTGCGATAATATACAATGTTCTTCCTCCTCATGCCGCAATTTTCCCCACACTGCGCCGTTTTCCTCCGGAAGCAGGCGCAGGAATGTGAAAAGCAAAATTCCCCCGTCTGCTCTTCAGAATGGAAGTTCATCGGAACAGCGGGGGATAAACGCTCTTTTGCGATATAACTGACGAATTGATTAATCGAAGAGATTGCTGACAGATTCGTTGTTGAACACACGCATCATCGTCTCTGCAAACAGAGGCGCTACGGAGAGAATCTTCATCTTATCGATTTTCTTTTCCGACGAAAGAGGAATCGTGTTCAGCAGAACCAACTGTTTGATTTCCGAATCCTGAATTCTCTGGATGGCAGGGCCGGACAGAACCGGATGCGTAGCACATGCATAGACTTCTTTAGCGCCCAGCTTCTTGATGGCATTTGCGGCATTCGTGATGGTACCTGCCGTGTCGATCATATCGTCTACGAGAATTGCCGTCTTTCCTTCGATATCTCCGATAATGTTCATGATCTCAGATACATTTGGCTTAGGTCTTCTCTTATCCACGATAGCCACAGGGCACTCGAGAATGCCGGAGAGAGATCTAACTCTCGAAACGCTTCCCAGATCAGGAGAAACTACGACGACATCATTGTCGATTGTTCCATTTTTGATGAGTTCTTTGAAATATTTTGCGAGAAGAGGAATACCCATCAGATGATCCACAGGAATATCAAAATAACCCTGAATCTGAGCCGCATGCAGATCCATGGTGATAACTCGGTCGACGCCCGCCACGCTCAGCAGATCTGCCGTCAGCTTGGCTGTGATAGGGTCTCTCGACTTCGCTTTTCTGTCCTGTCTCGCATAGCCGTAATAAGGAATTACCGCATTGATTCTGGAGGCAGACGCTCTCTTCATCGCGTCCACCATGATGAGGAGTTCCATGAGATTGTCGTTTACCGGATCGCAGGTGGACTGAATGATATACACATCCTCACCCCGGACACTTTCCCAGAGACTTACGGAGATTTCGCCGTCGCTGAATTTGCTCACCGTCGACTTGCCCAGCGGTTTTCCCATAATCGCCGCGATCTCTTCCGCCAGCTCGTGATTTGAATTGCCTGCAAAGATTTTATACTCGCTGAATACACCGTTTTTCATTCTCATTATCCTCCGAATTTATTCAATTGAGTTAGTACGACTTCTTATCTGTTCTCTGTCTTTTTCTTTTTGCTGAGACCTTTCTTCTCAACCCAGCCTTCTTCGATGACTTCCCTGGCTCTTCCCACGCAGAGCGCTCCTTCCGGCACGGTAACCGTCACCGTGGTTCCCGCTGCAATGTATGCGTCGTCCTCAACCTGCACCGGAGCGATGAGATTCGAATTGCTTCCGATAAAAGCCCGGTCTCCTACTTCGGTACGGAACTTGTGAACTCCGTCGTAGTTGGCGAAAACTACGCCGCATCCCACATTGACGTCGCATCCCACATCCGCGTCGCCTACATAAGCCAGATGAGAAGCTTTTGAGCCGTCTCCGAATACGGCATTCTTGATCTCTACAAAGTCGCCCACTTTGCATCCGTCGCCCACTTTACTCTTCGGTCTGAGATAAGCAAACGGCCCGATGTGTGTATCGCTTCCGATCTCACTTTCTTTGATCACTGATTTTAAAATATCGGTACGGTCTCCTACCCGGCTGTTTTCGATGACCGTATCACTTCCGATCATGCATCCCTTTCCGATGACAGTCCCGCTTCTGAGAACGGCTCCCGGCCAGATTTCCGTATCATTCCCTATGATTACATCTTCCTCTATATATACGCGTTCCGGATCGATGATCGTCACGCCGGCAGTCATGTGTTTTTCTGCTATCCGGCGTCTCATGACCCTCGATGCTTCTGAAAGCTGGATTCTGTTGTTTACACCCATGATTTCATCGGCACAGTCAACCGCAAAAGCCCCTGCACCTGCTCCGCTTTCCACCGCCATTCCGATGAGATCTGTGATGTAGTATTCTTTTTGTGCATTCTGATTGCTCAGTTTCGGAAGATTTTCCCTGAGGAATGCTCCGCTGAAACAGTACATACCTGCGTTAACTTCTTTTACTGCTTTTTCTGCTTCATCCGCGTCTTTCTGTTCTGCGATCTTCAGCAATTCACCTTTTCCGCCCCGGATAATTCTACCGTAGCCGAAAGGATTTTCAAAAACAGCGGTGAGGACGGTGACCGCATTTCCGCTGCCGCTGTGGTATGCCGCAAATTTTTCCAGCGTCTCCGACGCGATCAGAGGAGTATCCCCGCAGAGTACAAATACGTCTCCGTCGTCGGGAATATATTCTGCCGCCTGCATGACTGCATGACCGGTACCCAACTGCTCCTCCTGAAGAGCAAAGATGACATCCTCCGCCTGCAGGCTCTCTTTTACCTGCTCCGCACCATGACCCACTACGGCGATAATCTTTTCAGCTCCTGCCTTTTTCGCCTGAGTTATGACATGTGATACCATCGGTTTGCCGCAGACTTCATGAAGCACTTTCGGCCGTTCCGATTTCATGCGCGTCCCGGCTCCCGCCGCCAGAATCACGGCTGTTTTACAATTCATAATCTGCTCCTTCGCGAAAAAATCCGAAGCAAAGCGACTCGGATCTTCCGCCTGTTGTCATTAACTTTTCAAAAAAATTATATCATTTTCCAACTGTCAAGAAAAGAAAAACACCCTGTTTCCGTAAATTTTTATTTCTTTTACGCTTCTGGCCGTCTGCGGGCCGCAAAAATTCATTTCCGCCTCCCTCTTCATCCGATATATTCCCAATCTTCCCGAAAGATTTTCTATTTTCTCACGTATTGCTTCTTTTCTCTCTTTTTTTCCCGATCTCTTGACTTTTTCCGGCTCCGACGTTATCATAAATTTTAACGAAAGACAAAAAAATCCGCAAAGAGCAGAAAGTAAGTAGCTCCGGAAGACGATGTCCAGCGAGCCGGCAGATGGTGTGAGGCCGGTACATGCGGCCCGGTGCGAATGGATTCTGTCAGGAGCGAGGGGAAAGGGAGGTTCTCCCGAGTATCCGACGCCGTTGCTCTCACGTTACAGAGAGATGATATCATCCCCGGAACCGGCGGATTTTCCGCCCGGACCGAAAAGGATCGTATCTGCAGAGATGGAAAGATTCTTCTTTCCGAATCAGGGTGGCACCGCGAATCTATCGTCCCTATACGGATGATAGGTTTTTTTGTTTTTTGGTATTTCTTCGGAGCGCAGCCTGAAATGCCGCTTCCAAAATTCCATTGCATCATCTGAACATATCAGTGAAATGCAGAAAATGCAAAAAAGCATGTTTAAGGAGGAAAAGATTATGAAAATGAAAAAACTGCTGGCTTCAGCCATGGCATCTGTTCTTGTACTTTCAGCTCTGGCAGGGTGCGGAGGAGGAAATTCCGCAAGTTCCTCGGGTGGCTCCGACGGAGGCTCTTACAAAATCGGCATCTCCCAGTTTGCGGAACATCCGTCCCTGGACAACTGCCGGGAAGGTTTTCTGGCCGGTCTCGAAGAAGAAGGTATCGTCGAGGGTGAAAATCTCGAGGTTCTCTACGACAACGCCCAGTCCGACACAGCTGTACCGACGACCATCGCCAGCAGCTACATCTCGCAGAGTGTTGACATGATCTGTGCTATCGCCACTCCGAGCGCCGCTGCGGCATACAATGCGGCACGGGATACCGATATTCCTGTCATCTACACGGCGATTTCCGATCCTGTCCAGGCCGGTCTCGCCACAGAAGACGGGAAAAATACTGGAAATATCACGGGATCTTCCGACAAACTTCCGGTAACCGAACAGCTTCAGATGATCCGCGATATTCTGCCTGATGCGAAAAAAATCGGTATCATCTATACTACCAGCGAAGCCAATTCTGTCAGCACCATCGAAACATACAAAGAGGAAGCCGGATCCTACGGTTTTGAAATCGTAGATACGGGCATAAACACCATCGCAGACGTGGATCTTGCCGCATCCAATCTCGTGGAAAAAGTCGACTGTATCTGCAATCTCACCGACAATACGGTGGTACAGGCTCTTCAGAATGTTCTGGATAAAGCCAACTCCAAAAAAATTCCTGTCTTCGGAAGTGAAATCGAACAGGTGAAGAACGGCTGCCTCGCTTCCGTCGGCATCGATTATTTCGAAGTAGGAAGACAGACGGGCGTCATGGCCGCGAAGATACTCAAGGGTGAAGCAACGGCAGAAGAAACGCCTTACATCCAGGCTACGAAAGCCGATCTCTACATCAACACCGCTGCAGCAGACAAAATCGGCCTGAAACTTGACGAAGCATACGTGGCAAAAGCAGCCCAGAAATTCGACACTATCACGGTAGAATAATCAAAAAAACAATTCCAGACACGATTACAACCAGAAATTTCTCATCCGGAGGCAATACGATGACTCTAATCTTAAGTGTATTTGAACAGGGCATGATCTACGCGATCATGGCCCTGGGCGTCTACATCACCTACAAAATACTGGATTTCCCGGATCTGACGGTAGACGGCAGCTTTCCTCTCGGCGCCGCCATCGGTGCCATGCTCATCGCACGGGATATCAACCCTGTCCTGGCGATTTTCGCTGCTTTCGCTGCCGGCATCGTCGTGGGCATCTGCACCGGTATCATCCATGTGAAATTCAAAGTCCGCGATCTGCTCTCAGGCATCATCATGATGACAGCGCTCTATACTGTCAATCTGCGCATAGCGGGGCGGGCAAATCTCCCGATTTACGACAAAACTACCATCTTCAGCAACGATCTGGTGGACGGTATCTTCACCGGTCCCCTGGCTCAGTATAAGACGGTCATCATCATTTTCATCATCACGATGATTTCAAAATATCTGCTGGACTGGTATCTCAGCACCAAGTCAGGCTACATGCTCCGGGCGGTAGGCGACAACGAAACGATCGTCACATCCCAGGGCGTCGACAAGGGCAAAATCAAAATCATCGGTCTGGCGATCGCCAATGCCCTGGTCACGATGAGCGGCTGCATCTACGCCCAGCAGCAGAGATTTTTCGATGCTTCCATGGGCACCGGAACGGTGGTCATCGGCCTGGCCAGCGTCATCATCGGCACGAGCCTCTTCCGGAAAGTCACTCTGCTGCGCGTTACATCCAGTGTCGTCATCGGCTCCATCATCTACAAGGCATGTGTTGCGGCCGCAATCCGACTGGGCATGCCTTCCACAGACCTGAAGCTGATCACCGCTGTATTATTCCTCATCATTCTCATCGCAGGCATGGACAGAAAGGGAAAGGTGAAAACGAATGCTGGAGCTTAAAAACATTCACAAGGTATACAACGCCGGCACGGTAAACGAGCAGATTCTCTTTCAGAATTTCAGTCTTTCCGTTCCGGAAGGTCAGTTCATCTCCATAGTGGGCAGCAACGGATCGGGAAAGACATCGCTGCTGAATCTGATCTGCGGCAGCATTCAGGCTGACAGCGGACAGATTCTCATCAACGGAGAAGATATTTCAAACCAGAAAGATTACATCCGTCACAGACGCATCGGTCGCGTCTATCAGGATCCCGCAAAAGGCACATGCCCCAGCATGAATATATTAGAAAATCTTTCCATTGCTGATAATAAGGGAAAATTTTACGGGCTTTCCAGGGGAACAAATAAAGGAAGAGTGGAATACTATAAAGATATGCTGAGGGGTCTGAATCTCGGTCTCGAAGACAAATTCCACGTTCCCGTGGGATCGCTTTCCGGCGGTCAGCGTCAGGCGCTGGCACTGATTATGGCCACTCTGCAGCCCATCGAATTCCTCATCCTCGACGAACACACCGCAGCTCTTGACCCGAAGACCGCAGAAATTATCATGGAACTCACCGATAGAATCGTCCGGGAAAAAAAGGTTACGACGATCATGGTCACTCATAATCTCAGATATGCCGTAGCTTACGGAAATCGTCTCTTGATGATGCATCAGGGCGGTGTTATATTGGATAAGGAAAACGAAGAAAAAGACGCCCTGACTGTTGACGATATTCTCGGCGTCTTCAACGAAATCAGTATAGAATGCGGAAATTAGGGGTTATAATATGTTAAACATCAGTCAGTACAAACACATTCACTGCATCGGCATCGGCGGTATCGGCCTCAGCGCAGTAGCCGAAATCTTCGCATCCCGGGGATATACCGTTTCCGGTTCTGACATGAAGATGTCGGAAATGACAGAACACCTGAAGTCCCGCGGCATCACCGTATACGAAGGTCACAGTGCAGAAAATATCAAGGGAGCAGATCTCATCATCTACTCCGCCGCGGTCTCTCCGGAAAACCCGGAGATCACTGAAGCCAGAAAGAACGGAATCCTCACCGTCACGAGAGCCGAAGCTCTGGGTGCTCTCATGGAAGATTATCCTTCCAGCATTGCCGTTTCCGGTACTCACGGAAAGACGACAACCACATCTATGGTGTCGCTGATTCTGGAAAACGCAAAGACAGATCCGACGATTCTCGTGGGCGGCAATCTCCACGAATTCGGCGGCAACGTGAAAATCGGAAAGAGTGATCTCTTCGTCACGGAGGCCTGCGAATATATGGACAGTTTCCTGAGTCTCCGTCCGAAAATGGAAATCATCCTCAACATAGATTCGGATCACCTGGATTATTTCAAGGATATCGATCACATTGTGGCTTCCTTTGACCGGTTCGCTAAACTGGTGCCGGAAGATGGCTGTATCGTCGCATATGAGGCGAACCCTTTCGTAAACAAAGTCATATCCGATGCGAAATGCCGTGTGGTTACTTTCGGATTCAGTGCCAACTGCGATTACTGTGCTACCAATATCGAATTCAACTCCGAAGGACATCCGCTCTTCGATGTCCGCAGCAAAGGAGAATTTCTGGGCCGCGTACAGCTGGAAGTGCCAGGAGAACACAACATTTCCAACGCATTAGCCTCTTTTGCCGCCTGTCATACGCTGGGTGTCTCTCCAGAGATCATCATCGACACTCTGAGACGCTATCACGGCACTCAGAGACGCTTCGACATCATCGGCACCACGAAAAACAATGTGAAGATCATCGACGACTACGCCCATCATCCTACGGAAATCAGAGCGACACTCAAAGCGGCTCGCAATATTCCGCATAACCGCCTCTGGTGTCTTTTCCAACCTCATACGTATACGAGGACGATGGCACTCTTCGACGAATTCACCACAGCTTTCGACGATGCCGACGTACTCATCATGGCAGAGATCTACGCTGCCAGAGAAAAAAACATCTACAAAATCAGTTCAAAAAAACTGATCACCGAAATCAAAAAGAAGCAGCCGGCGAAAGAAGCTTATTATTTCAACAGTCTGGAAGAAATCGCTGCTTTCGTATCGAACAACGCTCAGGAAGGTGATATGGTTATCACCATGGGCGCCGGCGACATTTACAAAGTGGCTGAAATGCTAATGGAAGAATAAAAAAACAAAAAGGGGAAGAAAGAAAAGACGGCTGTCTGCCGGAAAGCTCTCTCCGGAAAATCCGGAAAACGTGCTGCCCGGAGACAGCCGTCTCTCTGTCTTCTACGCTTTTTTACTAAATCCGATGAAATCCGCAGTTCTTTTACTTCTGGAGTTTTTCTATCTCCACGCCGGAATAATAGTGTTCCAGAATCTCCCGGTACGTCTTTCCCATCTTAGCCATGCCGTCGGCTCCGTACTGACTCATCCCCACCCGGTGACCGCTTCCTGAAGTGATGAATGTCACCTCGTTCGCATCTGCCGTCACTTCAAAATCTGCGGACGCCAGGCCGAACAGGCTGCGCACCTGCCTCCCCGTCAGTTCCAGATTTCCCATCTTCATCGTATCCACGGCTCCGCCGTCCGTCCGACTTATCACCTGAATCGTTTCAGGCGCAACCGACTGACCGGCTTCCTCACCGTATTCCGCCGTTATCTCAGACTTTACTTCCTCCATCGATACAGTCACCTTTACATCTTTATACGGAGATTCTTCCTCGTAGACTCCACTCTCCACACTGCGGAGATACGGAACGGCGCTGACGAATACATCCTCGGAATTTTCCGTGCGGTCACCTCCGGAAGAGAAAAAAAGCGGCTGTTCCACCAGAGAACCGTCGTAATATAAAACTTCGCCTGCCGTCTCATACACAGCGCCGAGAATCGCAGGAAAATTACTTTCCATCCATTCCTCTCCCTTGATCTCCCTCAATTCCTCTTCCGTCCGGTAAACCTGGCAGTGAGTCGTATCGCACACGTAGGCGCCTTCGTCATAGTGGGAACACTTTCCTTCCTCAAATTCCTGTTTTCTCGCCGCAGCGTACGTCCGTGCCGCCACCGCCTGCGCTTTCAGCGCTTCCGGTTCAAAATCCGAAGGCATCTCCGACGCCGTGACGCAGGCGACGTATTCCTCCAGGGGAACTTCCGCCGTTTTCTCGGTTTCATCGTCCAGAACCAGTATTTTCACATCTGACATCTCTCTCAGCTGTTCCAGTGACACATCTTCCTCCCCGGATGAACCCCCCTGGGAATCTCCGCTGCCCCACAGATTTCTCACCTGCTCCGCCAGAGAAGTGATCCCGCTGAATGCCGGCACATCTCCCGCATCTTCCGCCGGAGCCGTACCCGCCAGGCCGTAAGCGGCGAGAGCCGCTGCAAACACGAAGACAGGAAGAACATTCGTCAATCTGCTTCTGTTTCCTCTCCCGCCGTTTCTCCGGTTCTTTCTTCGTGGCATCCCCGGAAAAAAACATGTCCGCCTCTTTCTCATATCCAGACCTCCCCGCTGTACCGGCTCAGCCGGCTCCCGTCACACTTCATGATATACATATATATAACGGCGGGGACATGTCTATTCACAAAACAGAGAAAAAGACGCCCCAGACGATTTTTTAGAAAGATCGTCCGGGGCGCCCGTATTTTTTGCCTCGTTTCAAGAATAATTATTCCTTTTGTCTTATTCTACCCGTTGGATATCAGCGCCGATAGCTCTCAACTTTTCCACAAACTGAGAATAACCGCGCTCGATATGATAAATTTCGGAGATTTCCGTCACGCCTTCCGCAGCCAGACCGGCCAGAACAAGAGCTGCTCCTGCCCGCAGATCGGTAGACATCACCTGGCAGCCCGAAAGAGGGGTTCCCCCCTGAACGACTGCGCTTCTTCCCTCGATGTTGATATCCGCACCCATCCGGTTCAATTCGCTGATATGCATATATCTATTTTCAAATACCGTCTCGATTACCGTGCTTCTGCCTTCCACTGTGGTGAGAAGCGCCATGAACTGAGACTGCATATCCGTAGGAAATCCCGGATACGGCAGCGTCTTGATATCTGTAGCGACTAATTTTCTGTCCTCTGCACAGACCCTCAGACCCTCCAGCGTATCCTCTACCGTGCAGCCGCATTCCATCAGCTTTGAGATGATAGGTCTGACATGATCGGGAACGACGTTTTTGATGAGAAGATCTCCTCTGGTAATGGCTGCCGCCACCATAAAAGTCCCCGTCTCGATTCGGTCCGGGATCACGATATGCTTCGTGCCGTGAAGTTTTTCGACACCTTCGATCTTGATCACATCCGTGCCGGCACCCTTTACTTTGGCTCCCATCTTATTGAGGAAATTGGCCAGATCGACGATCTCAGGTTCTTTCGCCACGTTTTCGATGATCGTCGTACCTTCCGCCAGAGATGCCGCTGCCATGATGTTCTCCGTAGCGCCTACACTCGGATAGTCGAGATAAATTCTGGCACCTTTCAGGCGCTCTGCCGAAGCTTCTACATAATTGGGAGCATACTCCACTTCTGCACCCATAAGTTCGAATCCTTTCAAGTGGAGATCGATAGGCCTCGCACCGATGGCACATCCTCCCGGAAGTGCAACTCTCGCCCGTCCGTTTCGCGCGAGAATCGGTCCCATCGTCAAAATCGAAGCGCGCATACGCTTCGCGAGATCGAACGGAGCTTCGCTCTTCGTCACGGAAGAGGCGTGGATACTCAGCGTATTTTCCTGAAAATTTGAAGAAACTTTCGCATCCAGACCTTCGAGAATCCTGCACATCACATCCACATCTCTCAGATCCGGCGCGTCGCAGATCACACATTCCTCATCTGTCAGCAATGTTGCCGCCATAATAGGGAGAACGGAATTCTTCGATCCGCTGATTGTCACTTCACCTTTCAGCGGTCCGTTATTTCTTACTAAAAATTTAGCCACTTTTTCCCTCCGACAATATATACGATAATATATTCCGATGCCGCTTCCGGGCCGGAATATGCTGGATATTTCAACTCACCAGAGCATCTTTATCATTATATTCGATTCGAATCGTCCCGTCAAGACAGGCGGACATATTCCGGCGCTCCTTCTATTCCGCCTTTTCTTCTCAAAACGCAATCCCGGTCTTGCGGAGCGGTCTCTGAATCTATAAATGTATCTATAATTATACACCACAACAGTTTTCCGGACAATCGGCCGTGAAAAATATAACTCCTTTTCTGTTTTTCTGCTCCGCTTCCGGGCTACAAGCGAGGATAGATCTACTCGTTTCCAGATCACATGAACCGACAGAGAACGACAGACAGCCAGATGCCCGCCGCGTATCCCGCGATGCCCGCCGGTATGGTATGGCGAAGGCGCGACACCCTGGTAGCTCCGAAATAGACGGCGACCGCATAGAGAATCGTCTCGCTGCTTCCCATCATCACCGATGCGCAGCGGCAGAGGAAACTGTCGGGCCCGTAAGTCTCAGCGATATTTTCGATGATCGCCAGCGTACCGCTTCCGGAGACAGGTCTCATAATCAGAAAAGAGACCAGCTCCTTCGGTATCCCCAGAGGCTCTAGGATAGGACTGCACAACTTTTCCAGCAGATTCAGAGCCCCAGAGTCTGTCATGATCTGAATGACCAGAAAGACGGCGATAATATACGGCGTGATCTCTGCCGCCGACTTCAGACCCTCCCGGCAGCCTTCCACAAACAGATCGTAGACGGGCGCTCTCTTGAGGAATCCGTGGCAGAGGATGACAGCCAGCAATACGGGCAGAAACAGCCCGGAAGCCGCCGAAAAGAACTGACTCATCGTTCACCGCCTTCACAGCACTGTTTTTCCGCAGCCCCGGTCCGGTCTGCCGTGCCGCACCGGCGGGAAGCAATCCGCAGCGCCGACAGACGACCCTCATCCCGGCGTTCAAAATATCTGCATACGGCTGCGCTGATTATCGTAGCGGCCAGACCTGAAATCACGGAAGGCAAAATGATATCCTCCGGCACATGAGAGCCTGCATCTGCCCTGATCTGGATCACCGTGATGGGTATGAGCTGCAGCATCGACATATTCACCGCCGCAAACATGCACATCTCATTACTGGCCACGGGACTCCCCCCGTTTTCCTCATCCAGCATCTTCATAGCCTGCAGGCTGAAGACGGTGGCACTATTGCCCGCTCCGAAAATATTGGCAACAAACCCCATGAGCATCATCATCAGAGTTTCCTCGTTTTTCTCACGCGGGAAGAGAACCGACATCATTCGTCTGCTCTTCTTCGCCAGAGCATGGATCAGACCGGACCCTCTCGCTATATTCATGAATCCGCTCCACATTCCCATGATGCCCGCGAGTCCCAGCACGAAATATACGGCCTCTTCACCGCTGGACAACATCGCCTGTGTGAACGCCTCGAATCCTCCGGAGTCTTCCGCTCCGAATGCGCAGCAGACAAATCCCGCCATCAGCATTCCGAACCATATTTTATTCATAAACCCCACCTCTTTTTTCCAGTCCACTATTCGTTCTCCCCCTGCAGCTCCGGTATTTCCGCAGTTTCCCGGCTGAAGGTCCTCCTAAATACTTATGAGAACAGTGTAAAAAAATTGCTGGAAAATAGTTGTAAATTTCAGGAAAATGAGCCATAATATATTATAAGAACGAATAACTTAAAGAAACCGCATGACCGGACATGACATTACCAGTCTGTATCGGCGGGTATTATCAGGAGTTATCATGAATACAGCTATAACTATAGGAGATGCGCTGCTGCTGTTGGTCGGCGTTTGTGTTGTGGTACTGCTGATCTATATGATCAGAGCCGTAAAAAACATCATTCCGGCTTTCAAAGCGCTCAGCAGGATTCTCGAAGATACTCAGGTGGTCACCGGCATGGTATCAAACGCTTCGAAAGAAGTCGAAGATGCCGTCCTGTCCCTTTCAGAATCTTCGGCAGATATGGCTCACTTTATTTCAGAAAACAAAAATTCCTTTAAAGCCGCAGTCAGTCTGATCAATGCGCTCGTCGCCATAAAAAAATTATTTTCATAGCTTGCGGTACATTCAGAGAAGGAGACCTCTTATGAAAGCAACGGGAATCGTGAGAAAAGTCGATGAACTCGGAAGAATCGTACTTCCTATCGAACTTCGCAGAACACTCAATATCCGCCACGAAGATCCCATCGAAATCTTCGTCGACGGCGACTACATCATGCTGAAAAAATATGAACCCGCCTGCATTTTCTGCGGAAACGCAAAAGATGTAGTCACGATCCGCGGAAAAAATGTCTGCGCGGAATGCCTGCAACAGATCAAAAACGAATAAAACAAGAGCGTACAAAAACGAAACAGGACTTGAGACCTCGGTACAAAAGGAGCTCAAGTCCTGTTTCTGCGTTTATCTTCTATTCTTCTCTCTGCTTTTCCGAATCTTCAGAATATCGCATTTCGGGTTCAATCGCATCCGTCGGATTCAAAAAAGCTGATCTTCCCTACTCTTCAAACTTGATCAGCGTGCTTGTACCGATGGTATCCGCTCCGGCGCGGATCATTTCCTTTACTGCTGCCAGATCTTTGATGCCGCCGGCTGCCTTGATCTTGCACGCATTTCCTACAGTCTTCCGGATCAGCTTGACCATCTCTGGCGTAGTCGGGCCCTCAAAGCCGGAAGCCGTCTTGATATACTGCGCGCCTTCTTCCGCTGCGATAGTGGAAACTCTTACGATTTCCTCAGAAGTCAGCAGTGGAGCTTCGATGATGACTTTGCATTCTGCAAGGCCTTTCGTATTTCTCACGAGACTTCTGATTTCATCGCGAAGTTCTTTATCCTTACGGTCTTTTACGAAGCCGATGTTGATCATATAATCGATCTCCTTCGCGCCTTCTTCCGCCGCGAAAATAGCCTCATATACTTTCGCTTTCAGAGAGCCGCCGCCTCCTGGAAATCCCGCCGTGGAGACGATGACGATATCCCGGTTGCTTCTCAGTTCTTCGAGGCAGAATCTTACAAAACCGGAATTCACGCAGACGCCGCGGTAATTGTTGATGATAGACTGCTTGCACAGACTTCTCACATCGCCGACAGTCGTCGTCTTTTTTACACTCGTATATTCTATAACTTTGCTTAATTCTTCCACAGAATCCTCTTTTCTTGACTGCGATGAAACCGGCGGCACATTGGCCGCCGGAAATTAATTATGTAACGGATGAAAATCGATGCGCAGGGCACTTATTTGATGATTTCGCCCAGCTGACCGTTGCTCAGAGCTGCTGCATTGGCTTCATCTGTATCCAGGTGCATGTCGCGTTCGTGCGTATCTCCCGCTCTTACTACGACTTCACTGAAAGTGAGCGCTCTCGGGCCATCAAACTTGACGCTTACGATATCGCCGTTCTTTACGCCTGCTTCTTCCGCCTGCGCTGTGGACAGGTGAATGTGTCTCTTGGCTACGATGACGCCTTCTTTGATTTCAACTTCTCCTGCAGGACCTACCAGTTTGCATCCTGGAGTACCTTCCAGATGACCCGATTCTCTGAGCACGATATCAATACCGATAGCGAAGCAGTCTGTGCGTGCAAGTTCCACCTGAGTCTGCTTTCTGTAAGGTCCGAGAATTCTGACGCCTGGCAGCGTTCCGCGCGGTCCCACGATATCTACCTTTTCATCGGTAGCAAACTGTCCCGGCTGAGAGAGATCCTTAAAGTGGCTCATCTCTGCGTCAGGTCCGAAGAGAATCTTAAAGTCTTCTTCGGAAACGTGTAAATGTTTGTTGGAAATTCCTGCAGGTACTGTGTAACCCATTTCTTCCTCCTTCATCTCTGCTAAATTTAAAAATGGTATTTATTTTTTATCTGTAACCGGTACCGGAATCTGCCCGGTGCCGTCTGCAAGCATTCGCCTCTTCACCGGAGGTCTGTCTTTTTTCAGTGCTCTCACCGGCTGCTTTCCTTTTTTTCCACCAGATATGTAATGTGTGGAAGCTGACGGAAACGTTCCTGATAATCGAGCCCATACCCTACGATAAACATATCTTCCACCGTAAAGCCTATATAATCCGGCTTGATATCCACTTTGCGCCGTGCCGGCTTATCCAGAAGAGCGCAGATTTTCACCGACTTCGCTTTCTTATCTGCAAAATAAATATCTTTCAGATATTTCAGCGTATTCCCCGAATCCACGATATCTTCCACGATAATGACGTGTCTCCCGGAGATTTCGGCATCCGGCTCTTTTCTGACGGTTATCGTTCCAGAAGATTCCGTTCCTGAACCGTAGCTGGAAGCGGAAATAAAATCGGTTTCCAAATCCAGATCGATCTCACGGATGAGATCCGCCATAAAAATAAACGCGCCTTTCAGAGTTCCGATGATAAGCGGTTTTTCTCCGGCATAATCGCTGGTGATCTGTGCTCCGAGTTCTCTCGTTCTCGCTTTGATTTCTTCATTCGACAGCAGTATGCCGCCGATTTCATATCCGGGAATGTCTGTCGTATTCATCTGTTTCCTCCTATGGAAAATATTTCCTGCTTCTGCCCTTCCTCAGCCCGCTTCCTCGTCCGCCTCCGATTCTTCGGCCGTCGTCTCGATGATTGTCTTGCCTTTCAGATCCTCCCCGGCGGAGAAAGATTCATCGGAATCCTTCCAATATGAGTCCAGCTCATCTTTCAGGTGAGTGAGAATAAAAAGCCAGAGCACAAGATCGTCTACAATTCCGAATAGCAGCACGGGAGCCGGAATCAGATCGATGGGCATCAGCAGATATATTATACCAAAAATGACGAGGAATTTCTTGCGTTTTGGAACATTGGGATCTTTTAAAAGAGCTTTTATCGATTTTATGCGCTTCCCGAGCACCGCAAATGAAACAAATTGCATTTTTCCCTCTGAAATTATTCTCCTATTGTTCCGTTTTATCCTTCTCCCGCTCTTTCCCGCAGCTTCCAGCAAGATCCGCTGTCCAGGAGTTCACCAGTGTCTCGATCTCATCCATCAGCCTGTCATAACCCGTTTTCTTCAGCGAAGAGACAGGAATGAGAAGTTCTTCCGGTTTCATTCCGAGAGTTCTGCGGATCAGTGCCATCGTCTTTGCCGCTTCGTTTTTCGAGACCTTGTCGGATTTGGTGGCCACGACGATCCCTGCCAGACCGTGATATTTCAGATATTCATACATCTGAACATCCTGCTTGCTGGGCTGATGGCGGATATCCACCAGCTGCACTACTTTCACGAGATTCTTTCTCGATTCGAGATAACGTTCCATCATCGGACCCCAGTCCCTGCTCATAGACTTTGAAACTTTGGCGTATCCGTATCCCGGAAGATCTACGATGCGGAAAGAGCCGTTGATCTCAAAGAAATTGATCGTTCTCGTTTTCCCAGGGCTTCCGCTGACTCTGGCAAAATTACGTCGGTTGACGATGGTGTTGAAAAGGGACGATTTTCCCACATTGGAACGTCCTGCAAAAGCTATTTCCGGAAGATCTTCCGGAGGATACTGATCTCTCTTCACGGCTACCGCCGTCAGTTCTGCTTTCGTGATTTTCATGTCTGTACTCCATTTTCGCGTCGATGACTGACGGCGGTGCGGAGAAATATCGGCCGCCCTGTCCGAGGTCTTCTTACTTCGTCTCTCTGACGAGCGCTTCCTCCAGCACTTCATCGATCGTCTCGATGGAGCGGAAAGTCAGTTCTCTTCTGACGTTCTGCGGCAACTCGTCGATATCTTTCATATTTTCTTTTGGCAGCAGGACCTTTTTCACTCCTGCTCTGTGTGCAGCGATGACTTTCTCTTTGATTCCTCCTACCGGAAGCACTTTGCCTCTCAGCGTGATCTCACCTGTCATGGCCAGATCTTTGCGGACTGGTGTCCCTGTCAGGGCCGAGATCATCGACGTACACATCGTCACGCCGGCAGAAGGTCCATCTTTCGGCGTCGCGCCTTCCGGAATGTGAATGTGAATATCGCAGTTCTTGTAAAAATCTTCATCGACACCCAGTTTTTCGCTGCGTGAACGGATGACGCTGAGACCGGCCTTAGCCGACTCCTGCATGACATCGCCCAGCTGTCCCGTCAGAACCAGCTTGCCGGTGCCTTTCATGACAGTCGTCTCGATGAAGAGCGTATCGCCTCCTACCGCGGTCCATGCCATACCCGTCGTCACGCCGATTTCACTGCCGCCTTCTATAATATCATAACTCGTCTTCTTTTTCCCCAGATAAGATTCCAGATTTCCTGCCGTAATGCGGAACGAACGCTTCTTTTCCTTTCCGTCTTCCACGACTTTTCTGGCCGCTTTTCTGCAGATGCTTCCGATCTCTCTCTCGAGATTACGGACGCCGGATTCCCGCGTATAATAATTGATCACACTGCGAATAGCTCCTTCTGAAATCGAAATCTGTTTTTCTTTCAGACCGTTTTCTTTGATCTGCTTCGGGACCAGATGCCGCTGCGCGATTTTCACTTTTTCTTCTTCCGTATATCCCGTCAGAGTGATGACTTCCATACGGTCGAGAAGAGGACGCGGAATCGTGTCGACGGAATTTGCTGTCGTAATGAATAAGACTTTTGACAGATCGAACGGAAGATCCAGATAGTGATCCTTGAAGTCTTTGTTCTGTTCCGGATCGAGAACCTCCAGAAGAGCCGCCGCCGGATCGCCCCGGTAATCAGAAGCCACTTTGTCGATCTCATCCAGCAGAAATACCGGATTATTTACGCCGATATCGCGGATCGATGTGATAATGCGGCCCGGAATCGCACCTACATACGTTCTTCTGTGGCCCCGGATTTCAGCTTCATCGTGGACACCGCCCAGGGACATGCGCACAAATTCTCTGCCGATGGCACGGGCGATAGATCTTCCGATTGATGTTTTTCCCACTCCCGGAGGGCCGGCCAGACAGATAATCGGTCCCTTGAAGTCCTTCGACAGACTCATGACCGCCAGATACTCGAGGATCCTCTCTTTTACCTTATCCAGGCCGTAGTGATCCTCGTCCAGGATTTTCTTCGTCTTTTTCAGATCGATGACATCCTCGGTAGCCGTATTCCACGGCAGTTCCAGAACACACTCGATATAGCTGCGCAGCACGGACGCATCGGCGGAAGCCGGCTGCAGCCTCAGCATGCGCTTGATTTCTTTTTCGATTTTTTCACGAGTCTTCTCTTCGAGCTCGAGCTGTTCCAGCTGTTCCAGCCAGCCTTCTACTTCCTCTTCGATGGAATCGTCCTGACCCAGTTCTCCCTGAATCGTCCGCATCTGTTCCCTGAGATAATATTCTCTCTGGTTTTCGTTGATACGGTTCTTCACCTTCTGGGAGATTTCCTGTTCGATTTTGAGAACTTCATTTTCTCTTCTCAAAAATTCGCTGACCATCTCCAGCCGCTTCGTCACGTCGATCGCTTCCAGAACTTTCTGCTTTTCATCTGTCTTGAGATCGAGATTCGACGTGATGATATCAGCCATACGTCCCGGCAGCGCGATGGCTTCGATACCCGGAAGAATATCTGCCGTCAGCTTCTGGGAAACTTCCACATAATCCACAAACTGATTGAATACCGCTCTACGCAAAGCTTCCGCTTCCGGATCCTCACCCTGCGCTTCCGGCTCCGGCACATATTTGATCCTCGCCCTGAAATAAGGAACTTCTTTTATCATCTGGAGGATTTCTCCTCTCGAAACGCCTTCTACCAGAACGCGGATAGCATTTCCTGGAAGACGCAGCATCTGCTTGATACGCGCCACAGTACCGAACTGATAAAAATCGTCCGGCGTCGGCAGATCTGTCTCCGAATTCTTTTGCGTGACGAGAAATACCGTCTGATCTGACAGCATAGCGTATTCCAGCGCGCTGACAGATTTTTCTCTGCCCACATCGAAATGTATGACCATCGTCGGAAAGATGGAAATGCCCCGCAGAGGGATTACCGGCATCTCATCAGGCGGTCTGCTCTCCACATGAACAAGATCTTCGATCATTTTGTCGAAAATTTCATCGTCCTTTTTTTCGTCCATATCGCTGACATTTTCAGCATCCGGCGTCATTTCCAGCATATCTTTTGGATTATGGTCTGACATAATTGTCCACCTCCTTATTCTGCCTGCAAATAAAGGGGCATAATCTTATGCCCCTTTCGAATCTGTTACCGTTTCTTCGCCGTTCAGTACAAGTGACGGCTGCGATGCGCCCTCTACCGTGTCTTTTGTAATGATGCACTTCCGGACATCCTGACGGGACGGTATTTCGAACATCACATCGTTCATCAGGCCTTCCATGATGCTTCTGAGACCTCTCGCTCCGGTCTTTCTCTCTATCGCTTTTTCCGCGATCTTTACCATCGCTTCGTCCTCGATTTCCAGTTCTACGTTATCCATCGAGAAAAGCTTCTTGTACTGCTTCAAAAGAGCATTCTTCGGTTCGATGATGATTCGCACAAGTGTCTCGGCATCGAGTTCATCGAGGGTTACCATGACAGGAAGCCTTCCTACAAATTCAGGAATGAGTCCGAATTTCAGCAGATCTTCCGGCTGGATTTTCTTCAGAAGCTCTCCGCTCGTCTCTTTAACTGTGCGGATTTCCGAATTGAATCCTATGGTCTTTTTGCCGATACGTCTGCTGATCACCTGATCCATACCGTCAAAGGCGCCTCCGCAGATAAACAGGATATTCGTCGTATCGATCTGAAGGAATTCCTGATGCGGATGCTTTCTTCCTCCCTGAGGAGGAACGTTTGCCACGGTGCCTTCCAGAATTTTCAGGAGTGCCTGCTGAACACCCTCTCCGCTCACATCTCTCGTAATCGAGACATTTTCAGACTTTCTTGCGATCTTGTCGATTTCA
The DNA here is from genome assembly GCA_019420525.1 of Bacillota bacterium. Lineage (GTDB taxonomy): Bacteria > Bacillota > Clostridia > Peptostreptococcales > Anaerovoracaceae > Alangreenwoodia. Next base: position 34,464 of record JAHZHA010000001.1, on the reverse strand, counting down.
TCGATGTATATTATACCCTTCTGGGCACGTTCTATATCAAAATCTGCAGCCTGAATTAATTTTAAAAGGATGTTTTCGACGTCTTCACCTACATATCCCGCTTCTGTCAGCGCTGTAGCGTCTGCGATAGCAAAAGGAACATCCAGAATTTTCGCCAGCGTCTGTGCCAGGAGCGTCTTACCAGATCCCGTAGGTCCGATCATAATGATATTGCTCTTCTGGATTTCCACATCGTCGTCCGCAAAATCCGTACTGTTGATCCGCTTGTAATGATTGTACACCGCCACGGCCAGATTCTTTTTTGCTTCTTCCTGGCCGATTACATACTGAGCCAGCGCCGCAGCGATCTCTTTCGGCTTAGGCAGTTCGGCCGGCCCATATTCCGCAGCGCGCTCGTCTGCCGCAAACTCTTCCCGGATGATATCTTCGCATAAAGCGATACATTCATCGCAGATATAAACACCCGGTCCTGCAACGAGACGGCGCACCTGATCCTGCGGCTTTCCGCAGAAAGAGCACGTGAGCTGCCTGGAATCGTCAAATTTCGTCATTTTTCCTCCTCTCGCCGGATAGCAAGTCAATTCAGAATCTTTTTATCTGTATGTCACTACCTTGTCGATCAGACCATAAGCCACAGCCTCGTCCGCATCGAGGAAATTGTCGCGGTCTGTGTCCTTTTCGATAACAGACAGGCGTTGACCGGTATTCATCGCCAGAATTTTGTTGAGTCTGTCTCTGACTTTTATGATCCTCTCCGCGTGAATCCTCATATCTTCGGCCTGCCCCTGCATGCCTCCCAGAGGCTGGTGTATCATAATCTCCGCGTTCGGAAGAGCGAATCTCTTTCCCTTTGCCCCGGATGAGAGGAGGAACGCGCCCATGCTGGCTGCCATTCCCACGCAGATAGTCGATACGTCCGGTCTGATATACTGCATCGTATCGTAAATTGCCAGACCTGCCGTTACAGAGCCTCCCGGGCTGTTGATATAGAAACTGATATCCGCATCGGGATCTTCAGATTCCAGAAACAGGAGCTGTGCCACGATCAGGCTTGCCGTATGATCGTTCACTTCTTCCCCCAGAAATATGATACGGTCTTTGAGAAGTCTGGAATAAATGTCGTAGGAGCGCTCGCCTTTCGCGGTCTGTTCCACGACCATAGGAATCAATGCCATTTCAAATCCTCCTCATGACAATGCGAAATAGGATCTATACGAGACAGATCCTATTTCCTGACTTACTGAATCATGCTTTTTTGCCGCCGGGCAAAACCGGTATCTACGCTTCAGGGAATTTCGGCGTATCGTCGATTTCTTCCGGATCGACTTCTTCGATCTCTGCATTTTCTGCGAGCATTTCCATCGCTTTCTTCGCACAGATCTCTTTTTTGATATATTTGACGTCATCACCTACGATTTCCGCCATCTTCTCCGGCGTCACACCGTACTGTACAGACATCTTTCTGAACTCTTCCTGAACTTCTTCTTCTGTCGCTTCAAAGCCTTCCTTGTCTGCGATGGCTTCGATGATGAGACGAGTCTTTACTTTCTTTTCGGCTTCCATTCTCACCTGTTCTCTGAATTCTTCCATTTCCGTGTGAGTCGCTTCCAGGTAGCCTTTCAGATTGAGGCCGTTATAGCTCAGCTGCTGGTCGAAGTTTCTGAGAAGTTCGTCGATCTGATGTTCGATCATCACTTCAGGGATATCGATAACCGTATCTTCGTATAATTTTTTCAGAATTTCATTCTGTGCTCTGTTTTCGTTCTGCTGTTTTTTGTTTTCTTCGACTCTCTTGCGGATATCTTCTTTCCATTCGTCGAGAGTGTCGAATTCACTGCATTCCTTTGCCAGATCATCATCGATCTCAGGAAGTTCCTCTTCCATTACTTCGTGAATCTTGCACTTGAATGTCACGATCTGTCCTGCCAGTCTGTCTCCCGGATAATCGATCGGGAATGTCACTTCCAGATCCTTCTCGTCTCCCGCTTTCACTCCGATCAGCTGTTCTTCAAATCCAGGAATGAATTCGTGAGATCCCAGCTTCAGCTTGTGACCTTCTGCCTCGCCGCCTTCAAAAGCCACGCCGTCCTGATCGAATCCTTTGTAATCGATCACTACGGTATCTCCTTCGCCGGCTTCTCTTTCCACCGTCAGGAGTCTCGCATTTCTGCGCGCATAACTTCTCAGCTGTGTGTCGATGTCGTCATCTGTCACTTCAGGCTTCGGAACTTCAACGTGAATACCCTTGTAATCTTCGATCTTGACTTCAGGCTCTGTGATGAATTTGATGTTGAAGATCAGACCTTTTCCGTCTTCTACTTTCTGATCTCCCAGATCGATTTCAGGATGATCTACCGGTTCATAGCCGATTTCTTCCAGAGCTGCCGGATAATTATCATTAAACGCTTCTGTGAGGGCGTCCTCATAGAAAACGTCTTTGCCGTATACAGATTCGATGAGCTTTCTAGGAGCCTTTCCTTTTCTGAAACCGTTTACAGAGAAGAGATGCTTCTTCGCCTGGTAAGACTTATTGATTGCCTGCGTGAACTCTTCCGCTGTAATTTCCATTGTCATGCTGACAGTATTGATTTCTCTGTTGATGAAAGTTGCTTTCATTTCTTTATTTGTCCTCCCGCAATTTTTTCATAGTATTTAGAATTATACCCTGATTCCAGCCTGTTGTAAAGCCTCTCAAAGGGTGTTCATCGCCGTTGTACGCGGTTTTCCGCGCCTTTACGGGTTTTTCCGATTCAGTTCGATGCCTCTGGCATATTTCGACAGAATTCCCGGTCTGATGGAAAAGCGCTCCGTCAGATCTTTGCCGATGGCTTCGATTTCTTCCAGGCTCCCGGAAAAAAGTTCCAGCTCCAGTTCGCGTATATCCGCGCTGCTGCCTCCAGCGATGATTTTACCCGTATCGAGCGCCGCTTCGCAGATCGCTTTACCCGTATCGATCCGCATCGTCCTTCTCGTAAAGCTGGTTTCCACCACCGGAATGAGTTTCCGGTCCCCTGTCAGCTCTATCAATTCTCTTCCCTTTTCGCTTTCCGAAAAAACTTTCAGCGAAGGTTTCACAGCACCCGATATGTTGCAGAGCGGCAGATTGAGTTCCTCACGTTCGTGCAGCGCCTTGTCGCTGGTTCCTCCCCATTTGAGCGTAGCCACATACCTGTCGTTCTCTTTTCTGATGCGGAAAGCCGCATCCACACTTCTCAGCAGGTTGTCTTCGGTATCGTAATACACTGCTCTCATATTTGTCTCTGCATGAAGTTCTACCTCGCCGTATTTTTTGAATACCGACGGATTCCACATCTTTTTCTGCGTCTCTTCGTCTTCGATCAGATACTTCAGTTCAATCTCCATAAAACACTCCTAAACAGGTCATTTTTTCGCTTCAGAAAGAGCATTTACGTGACATTGTACCATATCGATTTTTCATTTACAAGCAAAACCGTAATAATTCAACGGTGCAAAGGACATACTATAATCGGAAGACACGATGCTGTCTTATCGATTTTTTATGGAATTATTGATCAGGAGGTTCAAATGACCGATTTTACTGGAACAGAGACAGACAGAAATCTCCGGAATGCTTTTTCCGGAGAATCCGAAGCGGCTATGAAGTATTCTCTCTTCGCAGCCGCCGCACGCACAGAAGGATATCAGCAGATCGCCGCACTGTTCGATGAAACCGCAGCAAACGAGAGAGAACATGCGGAAATCTGGTTCAAGCAGCTCTCCGGCATCGGATCCACCAGAGACAATCTCCGGGCGGCGGCAGCCGGCGAGCATTACGAATGGAGCGATATGTACGCCGGATTTGCCGAAACGGCCCGCAGAGAAGGCTATGCCGACCTCGCTCTGAAATTTGAACAGGTGGCCGGCATCGAAAAGGAACATGAATCACGGTACAACAAGTTGATTCAGAACCTGGAAGCCGGTCAGGTCTTCACAAAGCCGGAACCGGTTCGCTGGATCTGCCGTCACTGTGGTTTTTCCTTCGAAGGCACCGGCGCACCGGAAAAATGCCCCGTATGCGGAATGCCGCAGGCCTATTTTGAAGAGAAAGCGGAAAACTATTAAAAATACCGGTTTCGCGCTGCGTTCTCTTGCGCAAAAAGAGGACGCACCGGAAACCGGTTTACTTATATCTTGTCTTATGTAATTTTTCAGGCGCAGGATCAGAGTACCTTGCTCAGAAAACTCTTCGTCCTTTCATTCTGAGGGTTGCCGAAGATCTGCTCCGGCGTGCCCTGCTCCATCACATAGCCCTGGTCCATGAAGAATACACGGTCTGCCGCTTCTCTGGCGAACCCCATCTCATGTGTGACGATGACCATGGTCATTCCGCCCTCTCCAAGTTCTTTCATTACTTCCAGCACTTCTCCCACCATTTCCGGATCCAGTGCTGAAGTGGGCTCATCAAAAAGCATGACTTCCGGTTTCATTGCCAATGCTCTGGCAATGGCTACTCTCTGCTTCTGTCCGCCGGACAATTCATCAGGATAAGAATCTTTTTTGTCCGCCAGACCGACTTTCTTCAGAAGCTCAACAGCTTCTTCCGCCGCTTTCTGCGGATTTTCTTTCTTGACTTTTACAGGAGCCAGAGTGATATTTTCCAGCACTGTTTTGTGGGGAAAAAGATTGAAGTTCTGGAACACCATTCCCATCTTTGTACGCACTTCATTTATATTGCTATCTTCGATGAGAATATCATCCAGATAGATTTCACCCTCTGTAGGCGTCTCCAGCCGATTAAGGCAACGGAGAAATGTACTTTTTCCCGATCCTGACGGACCGATAATGCAGACGACCTCATTTGCTTCGATCTCTTCACTTATATTCCGCAGAACTACATTTTCTCCGAAAGATTTCGTAAGATTTTTTACTTTAATCACGGCTACATACCTACCTTTCTCTTTTTGGAAGGGGACGAAGTCCCCATACGCTTTTCAAGATATGCTACCAATCTCGACAGAGGGATCGTCATACACAGATAAATCACAGCTACACCGATATATGCCGGGAACGTCTGAAAATCTCTGGAAGCCCAGAGGACGCCGGAACGCGTGATTTCCACGATGCCCACATAAGAGAGAATCGACGTCTCTTTGATCAGCGTCACGAATTCGTTGGCCATAGCCGGAAGGATGATCTTCAGCGCCTGAGGCAGAACGATATATCTCATGTTCTGACCGTTGGTCATGCCCAGGGATCTGGCCGCTTCCGTCTGTCCGTTGTCTACCGCCTGAATACCGCTTCGGATGATCTCCGCAAGGTAAGCGCCGCTGTTGAATCCGCAGGCAAGAATACCCACCAGAAAAATAGGATTCCAGTTGAAACGCATGGCTCCGCCGGAAAGAGTGCTCACCAGGTACGGTACGCCGTAGGCCAGAATCAGAATCTGTACGAAAAGAGGCGTGCCCCTGATGATCTCCACGTAAACGGATGCCGGCCAGCGGGCGATTTTATGCTTCGACATCTTTCCCAGAGCCATGACCAGGCCGATGACCATACCGAGAATGATAGCGCCTGCCGTCACACCCAGCGTCATTCCGATGCCCTGGAATGCGATGGAAATTCCTTTGCCGTAAAGTGCAAGAGTTTCTAAGAATCCTTCCATATATCTTTCTCCTGTAATGAATTTATAATATATTGTTCTGTTATATACTATCCCGATGATTCAAAATTAACACATCCATTATACATGTATAGGATGAATAATACAAACACTATTTTTCCCCGTCTGTCCGTCCTGCAAACCTCCTATTTTTACGCAGACATGCAGTGTATGCCGTTTTAGCCGCTATAAAAGGCGGTCGGAAACAGCGATGCTTTTCGCCGCCTCCCGCCGCCGGCCATTCATTTTCCGTGAATATTTATGAGTTCCGCGCAGAATCTGACTCCACATTAGCACCGGCCTGCAGTTCTTCTTCTCTCCCCGGCGCTCTCTTCCGCTCTGTCGCTGAGAATCAGAATGCGCATGGCTTCCACTCCCGTGCGGATGATCTTCTCCAGATCCATGGATTCCCGACTGTCCTCCAGTTCTTTTTCACGTTCCTGATTCCATATGACGTGAAAGACAGAGCCGCATCTGACTCCCCGGCAGGCGGCCACGGTGAACAGCGCTGCCGACTCCATCTCCGAGGCCAGAACCCCCAGACGCTTCCACGCTTCCCATTTATTTTCCAACTCGTACGACACCGGCATGCAACCGGGATAGTGCTGTCCGTAAAAGGAATCCTTGCACTGTACGACGCCCACATGGTACGGACATCCGGAAGACCGGACCGCTTCCGCCAGCGCCGAGAGAACCTGAAAATCGGGTACGGCAGGATATTCCGCCGGTGCGTATTCCCGGCTGGTTCCATCCATTCTCACAGCTCCGGAGGCCACTATCAGATCGCCGCTGCACACGTCCAGGCGGATGCCTCCGCATGTTCCCACCCGGATAAAGGTATGAGCTCCCAGATCCGTCAGCTCCTCCATGGCGATAGCCGCTGACGGTCCTCCGATACCGGTGGATATCACACTGACTTTTTCACCCTCCAGCATGCCCGTATACACCGTGTACTCCCGGTTGGAACTTACGAATTCAGCGTCTTCCAGATATCTGGCGATGGCTGCGCATCTCCCCGGATCTCCCGGCAGGATGCAGTATTTGCCTATATCCGATGAACTGCATTTCAGGTGAAATGGTATTTCTCTTTTCTGCATCTCTTATTCTCCTTTTCCCGTGATCCTTTCAGAAAATTTTCCGGGTCACGGCTCATAAAAAAACGGCCGCGGACGATCCGCCCGCGGCCGGTCTGCCGTACGATGCGCGGCAGTCATTTTCTCATTTATATATTTTTCGTGATCCGGCACTCTATGAGAACCACTTCGTCAGGAGTTCGTCAAAAGTTCCGTTGTTCTGAACTTCCTTCAGACCTGCGTTGATCTTTTCCAGGAGCTCCGTATTGCCCTTCTGGACTGCAAAGGCGTAAGGCGCTTCCGCTTCGATCTTGTCGCCTACGATCTTGATCTTGTCCGGCTGCTTTTTGATATAGGTTTCAGTTACAGGAGTATCGTTGATGACCGCCTGAACATCTCCGTTGATCAGCTGGAGCATCGCCGTATCGAGGCCGTTTAAAATAACAGCTTCGCCGATCTTTCCCTGATCTTTCAGATCCTGGACGAGTCTCGCACCGGTAGTACCCGTCTGAGCGGCTACTTTCATATCAGGAGTCAGGGAATCGACGCCTGTGATCGTATCGTTGTCTGCCGCTACTGCCACGATGAGGCTGGCTTCGTAATACGGATCGCTGAAATCTACCTGTTCTGCTCTTTCCGGACTGGCATCCATGCCCGCAGCGATGATGTCGATAGTTCCTGTGGTGAGAGCCGGGATGAGGCCATCGAATTCCTGATTTCTGAATTCCACTTCAAAACCCTGAGTCTCTGCGATGGCTTTGATGAGATCCATATCGAAGCCTACAATATTTCCTTCATCGTCTGTCGTATCAAACGGAGGGAAAGTAGGCTCCGTACCTACTACCAGAACGTCTCCGGAAGTCTTCTGTGCGTCTGCGGATGCATCTGCGGAACCGTTTCCGTCCGTGCTGCCGCCGCAGGCAGCCAGAGCCACTGTCATAAGAACAACCATCATGACAGCGAGAAATTTTTTCATGCTTTTCATAACTTTTCACCTTTCTTCGAGATTATTTCCGAGGCTTCTCCTCAAAATTTAATTCCTACACATATTACTATAATTTGTCCGCAAATTCAATACGGACGCGGTATTTATTCCGCGGCATTTCCGGGTCTGCGGCGAATTTCAGGTTCAGTTCCGGGTACTTTCCCGAAAAATAGAGTTTATTCGACTTTCCGGGACCCGCCATGACGGAAAAGCTGCCGGGCGCGGCGTAAAATGTCGTTTTCAGCCCTTTCCTTCTTTCCGGCGAAACTCCTTTCAGCTGCTCCTCCAGCATATTTTCCAGGTCTTCTCTGGCCAGAGCCGCCTCCGCCATCTGACGGAAAGCCGGATGATATTCCCCGCCGGCCACTGCACCTCCTCCGGATGTGATGTTCCCGGTGCTCTTCAGGCCTACCCGGAGCACATAAACACCGGCGTCATAGAAAATGCGCAGCATGTCTCTGACAATTCTCACGGCTTCCTTTTCAGGCAGCGGACTGTATTCGCCTCTCTGATACATCCTGCAGAGCTCCGTATCTTGCAGGATGACTACAGGATAGATCCGCGCCGTATCCGGTCCGAGCCGTACGGCCTGGCGCGCCGATTCCACAGACTTTTCGTAAGAATCCCCCGGAAGTCCTGTCATCAGCTGGATTCCCAGAGAAATGCCGTGTTCTTTTATCATCGCCGCACTCCTGCAAACTGTCTCCGCATCGTGACCGCGCCGGGACAGGCGGAGCACTTCATCATCGAAAGACTGGACGCCCAGTTCCACCATATCCACACCGAAAGCATCCAGCCGTCTGAGAATCGTTTCATCTATATAATCAGGCCGTGTGGACAGATGAATTTCCTGTATCCTGCCCTCTTCCTTATATCGCTTCGCCGTCTTGAGGTATTCTTCCTGACGCTCGCCGGGAATCCCGGTAAAGCTTCCCCCGTAAAAAGCGACATCCACGCGGCTGATATTCGGATTCTTTCCGATCTGCTCCAGATGAGATTCGATGATGGACTCAGTCTCCGCTATGTCAGGCGCTTTTTCTCTGGCGGTGATCGCCTGCTGGTTACAGAAGACGCAGCTGTTGCGACAGCCTTCGTGAGGAACAAAAATCGGTATGATAGCGTGTGTCTTCATTATTTTCTCTTTCTCTTACAAAATATTTTCATTGTAGTATTATAGAATCAAGGAAGATATATGACTGATCCGATATCCGTGAGGGGCTCTCCCTCGAAGAACACGGTCCGGTATCCGTGCTTCTGCAGGAAACTCTGTATTCGCTCAAAATCGGGATGAGCCGACAGATCTCCGTTGAAATACACCGTATCGTCCACACAGCCGGACGCGCCTCCCAGGAATCCGTAATCGAAGCCTTTCAGAGCCACGTGCCCCGGCTGTACGGCCAGCAGATCCACCGGTATGTCTTCTTGGATCCTTTCTTGGAGATTTTCCTGACGGAGCATCTCGTTGTACGCCTCCACGGCCCGGATGATTCCCTGGTCCGCTGTAATGACGGCGTTTTCACCCGCAGTAATACAGGAACACTTCGTATATCCCTGTTTTACGTGGATAATCTCCAGCCCCGCATTCCTGGCCCGGTCCAGCAGCGACGGAGAAGTCCACTTCGTATTATGCAGAAAAAATCTGCCGGTTGTCGCCGCATTATAAGGTATATCGAAAGGATATTCCGGACCGATTCCTCCCATTTCAAAGACGATACAGGCGCCGGTTTCTCCGGGATAAAGCGCCGGAATCAGCGGTGTCTCTGTAAAATCGTCTGTCTTCTCTTCCATCGCTTCCATATAAATCTGCCGGATATCCGGTTCCGTTTTTATTGCATCGTCTATTACCAATACATTTTTTATGCGGCACATGTAAATATCCGGATGTGAAGATATCGAACGGTATACCACATCAGACGCTTTTACTGTATAAACCGTGTGCCCTGTCGCCTCCAGAGCATCGAGAAGAGGCCTGCAAGCCTCCTCTGAAACAAAGATACTTCCCATTTTTACTTCTCCCTTCTTTGAAGCGGTTCCTCCTTTTTTTCGCAGATGCAACATGCTTCCGTATGCGAAAATTCCCGGAACCTTATGATTCCGGGAATTTGTTCAGTTCGATGATGTTAATCTCCGGAGGGGACGCGAACCGCACCGGAATTTTCGTCGTTCCGATGCCTCCCGTCACATACAGTTGAAGATTGTTTCCGTCCGCTCGCTCCAGATCATAATCTCCCTTGATATACTTCTTTCCGTAGGCCGGAAGAATGTAACTGTCAAACATGCGAAGATTGATCTGTCTGCCGTGAGTATGCCCTGACAGCATCAGATCCGTATACGTTTCTGTCAGTTCGTCCGCAACATCCGGTTCATGACAGAGGACGACATTGTACCGGTCGTCCGTCAGGGTGTCTGCCGACCGAGGATCACCGTAGCCGATAACCATATCGTCGACCCCAAGTACGGTGAGATTATATTCATCAAAAGCGATGCTCTCGTTTATGAGAAGCTGAAATCCTCCGGCTTCCATCACATCGGGATACCGGAATTCCATCTCTCCGCCGTAATCGTGATTTCCGAAGACAGCAATTTTGGCCGTTTTCGCACGGAGAGATGCCAAAGCCTCCTCAACTTCCCTTATATCACCTTCATATGTGCTGAAATCATCGATCAGATCCCCGAGAAAAAATATGAAATCGGGATTCGACCGGTTTATCTTTTCGGCTGCTTTCTCAAAATCCTGCGGAGTATAATGTTCTGAAAAATGCGTGTCCGCAAAGACAGCGATCTTTACTTTTTCCGGCAGGGCATCCAGCTTTGCCGACTGATAGCTCTCCGTCTTTTCCAAGAGCATTTTCGGCTCCGCAAATACCGCATATCCTGCGGCCAGAACAGCGAGAAGGAGAAAGCAGACCGCAGCTTTAAAAAACAGGCGTTTTCCGCGCTTTTTCCGGCGTGCGCAGCTTTTTCTTCCGTTTTTTCTGTGTTCACTCATCTTTCATTGCTCCTAACTGAAAATATAACCTATATAGTTTATTCTATGTTTCCAGCCAGGTAAAGAAATACTGAGCTGTAAAAATCTTAATTTTTTCTCTTTTTTTCGTCACATTCCCTTCCTGCTGACACCGCGGTCTCACGTATGTGTTCCTTGCGATAATTCATCGTTTATCGTAGATATGAGATCAATCAGCTGTTCCGGGGTTTGCAGCCGATAATCCGGTACATAATTGCCAGTAGCCGTCCCCTGCGGAATCGCCATGCTCCAGTCCACGAGAACGGACAGGATATCCGCATTTTTTGCGCAGAGAATATCCTGCTTCGTGTCGCCGATCATGATAGCCTGCTCCGCCGAAGAGCCCAGCTGCTTCAGTGCAGCTTCCGCCGGCTGAGGATCCGGTTTGTGCTTCGTCACATCGTCTGCTGTAATGATGACATCAAAATATTTTTCGATCCCGAACTTTCTCAGCCCCTGAAAGGTCGTGGGTTTCAGCCTGGAGGTGACTAATGCCGTCCGGAAATCCGCTTCTCTCAGGCTTTCCAGCATCCTGTCGACTCCGGGAAACAGACGGATCAGATCGAGATACCTTTCCGTCTGATAACTCCTGTAGATTTCTACATTTCTTTCGACTTCTTCCTGATCGCCTCCGAAGAAATTATGCATCGTCATCTTCAGAGGTTCGCCGAAAGTGGCGAGAAGAACGCTTTCTTCCACTGTCTCTCCCCGGAGCTGCTGAAAAGTATGCTGCCAGGATCTGATGATCATCTCATTCGTATCCATAATCGTTCCGTCGAAGTCCAACAGAACCGTATCGATTTTCTTCATTATTTTATTCACTCCTGTATTCTGCACAGCCTTCCGTTTTTCGGATCGTTTCCCGGATTTTAAAATTCCAGAGATTTCGGCGTCCTAGGAAACGGAATGACGTCGCGGATATTCGACATTCCGGTGACGTACATGACCATCCGGTCGAATCCCAAACCGAATCCGGCATGCTTCACGCCGCCATACCTCCGGAGATCGAGATACCATTCGTATCCTTCTTCCTGCATTCCCAGGTCTTTCATACGCCGCTGCAGGACATCGAGACGCTCTTCTCTCTGACTTCCGCCGACGATTTCGCCGATTCCAGGAACGAGAAGATCGGCAGCCGCCACCGTTCTGCCATCGTCATTGAGGCGCATATAGAAAGCTTTGATATCTTTCGGATAATCGGTGACAAAAACAGGCCCCCGGAAAACTTCGTCGGTCAGCCAGCGTTCGTGTTCTGTCTGAAGATCGACGCCCCATTCCACCGGGTATTCAAACTCTTTTCCGGATTTTTTCAGGATTTCCACGGCTTCGGTGTAAGTAATCCTTTCAAACCGTGCTTCCGCTACAGCTTTCAGACGCTGTTTCAGACCTTTTTGTACGAAAGAATCCAGAAAATCCATCTCTTCCGGCGCATTTTCCAGCACATAAGAAATGATGTAACGAATCATCTCCTCCGCCAGATCCATGTCTTTTTCCAGGTCTGCAAAGGCGATTTCCGGTTCGATCATCCAGAACTCCGAAGCGTGCCGCGCTGTATTGGAATTCTCCGCCCGGAAAGTAGGGCCAAACGTATAAATATTTTTAAACGCCAGAGCAAAAACTTCAGCCTCCAGTTGTCCACTCACGGTGAGAGAAGCAGGTCTGCCAAAAAAGTCTTTGCTGTAATCTGTCGTGCCGTCCGCTTTCCGCGGCAGACAGTCCGGATCCAGAGAAGTCACTCGGAACATTTCTCCTGCTCCCTCAGCGTCACTTCCCGTGATGATAGGCGTATGAACATAAATAAAATCTCTTTCCTGGAAAAATCTGTGAATCGCATATGCCAGAAGCGATCTTATCCGGAATACAGCGGAAAATGTATTGCTTCTCGGGCGCAGATGTGCGATTTCTCTGAGGAATTCCATGGAATGGCGCTTCTTCTGCAGAGGATAGGATGGATCGGAAAGCGCTTGTGACGTCACAATACGGGCTTTAATTTCAAAAGGCTGACGGCCTTCTGGCGTCAATTCTACCACACCTTGCACTGCTATTGCCGATGCGGTCAGCAGTTTAGAAATCTCCACAAAATTTTCTAGAAATGCTTCTTCATATACTACCTGAACGGAACGAAAAAATGTGCCGTCATTAACCTCTAAAAATCCAAAAGCCTTTGAAGCACGATTTGTCCTGATCCAGCCTTCAATCTGCACCATCTTTCCGGAAAGCAATTCATATTTTCTGTATAATTCTCGGATATTCAAGTTATTTACCTCCTGTAGCCGCTGATTTTACTGATAAATCCTGGCCGGGACTATTATATCATAAGAGCCGTAGTCTGTCTGCGCTTCCATCCTCCCTGATTCGCGCTTCTGTCTCCTTCTTTTACCTTTTCTCTGGAGTCCTCAAAAAAGCACAAAAGTCGCCGCAAGTGGCATTTTGCGGCGACTATAGGCGACTATATAAAAAATTGGCTAAAGAGACCCATTATCACGGGCCGTATATCATCTGCCATTCTGCACAGAACTCAAATTGTGCATATGGCGGAATCACATTGTTTATTTGAGCATCGTTCCCGTTTCTGCTAGACGCTTATACCATTCCATAGCAGCCACGAGATCGTGCGGTGTATGCTGGCTCGGAGAAACTTCACATGCGTGTTTGAAGTATTCGCGCAGCAGCGGCTTATAATCAGGATGTGCACAATTTTCGATGAGAAGTTCTGCACGCTCTTTCGGAGTCTTCCAACGCAGATCGGCAACCCCCTGTTCTGTTACGATAACACATACATCGTGTTCCGTCTGGTCCACATGAGAAACCATCGGTACGATACAGGAGATAGAATTATCACCCAGAACGATAGATTCTGTGGAGAAAATACTTACTCTCGCATTACGGGTAAAGTCTCCGCTTCCGCCCAGTCCGTTCATCATGCTGGTGCCGGACAGATGTGTGGAATTAACATTTCCGTAAATGTCGACTTCAATCGGTGTATTGAGAGCGATGACACCGAGACGGCGGATCACTTCAGGATGGTTGGAGATTTCATTCGGACGGATGATGATCTTGTCGCGATAGGAATCGATATTTTCATAGAACTTTTTCTTGTTTTCTTCTGTCAGCGCAATGGAACTCGTAGAGATGAATTTTAAAACACCTTTGTCCAGGAGTTCAAAAGCGGAATCCTGCATTACTTCTGTGTACATGCTGAGGCCCTTGAAGCCACCGGCCTCGAGGCCGCTCAGTACGGCATTTCCCACTGCGCCTACACCAGACTGGATCGGACCCGGATTTTCCGGAAGTCTTCCTGCTTCAATCTCGCCCTTCAGAAATCCTACGATATTTTCGCCGATCTTCGCCGTTACCGGATCGATCGGTCTGAACTGCTGAGGCTGGTCCGGCTGATTTGTCATGACAATAGCCGCAATCTTTTCAGGCGGGCAAGGGATATAAGGTGTACCGATTCTGTCATCCGGCTTCTCGATCGGAATGATTTTCGCATGAGGAGGAAGACCGATTTCGAAGAAGTCGTGCATACCCATGAGGCCCATCGGGAGAGTTTCATTAATCTCTACGATGACTTTATCTGCCGTCATGACTGCTGCGTCGATGGAACCTGCCGATGCACCCAGATAGAGGCCTTCTTCTGTTACCGCAACACATTCGGCCAGAGCGATGTCCATATGAGGACCCGTCTGCTGATTCATATTCAGCGGCAGCTGTGAAATGTGAATATCGCTGAAATTGACACTTCCGTCATTAATCGCTTTGCGGAGCGAGTTATTGGACTGGTGGCCGTAACGGTATTTTACCAGTCCAGCGCGCACGAGAGCGCCGTCGAGTTCGTCTCCCGTAGCTGCGCCTACCATGATCGTCAGATCTTTCGCATGTTTCGACTCAGCCAGAGCCGTCGGAACTGCCTTCGGATATCCTATATTCGTAAAACCGCTCACACCGATCGTCATCCCGCTTTTAATGAGCTTTGCGGCTTCTTCCGCACTCATGACTTTGCTTTTGAGTGATTCTGGGATTCTATCCATAATTTACAACTATTCCTTTCTGAATAAATTTATATCTCTGCAAATTGATCCAAATACTGTAATATCATGTTTTTGCTAACTTTACTGCCTGTGAGTGATCTGATTATACTCTATTTTTCATCCCGTTCAATAAAGCTTCCGTCATTTCTCGGCGGATGAAAAAGGCTGTCATTTTTTATCACGGGGATTTCATATAGAAAAACTTTGTTTCCGTATATGCAACCCGCTTTTTTTCTTTATCATAAGATTCCGTTTTTTCCGCTGCGCTGTCCGGCTCATTTCAGTCTGAGCTCATAGACGTCCTCTCTTCGCTGGCTGAAAACAGGAAGCTGCCTGCGAACGTCAGCTATCATATCCAGATCGATATCCGCATAAACGGTCTCTTCTCCTTCTCCGGCCTCCGCGATGACCTTTCCCCACGGATCGGCAGTCAGACTGTGCCCCCAGCTGGTAAAGCCGCAGGACGGATCCCGTGCCAGCGACGTAGCGAGAACGAAGACCTGATTGTAAGTGGCCTGAGCCCGGAAGACCAGCTCCCAGTGAATCGGGCCGGTAATCATATTGAACGCGGCCGGAATGATGAGGAATTCCGCGCCTGCAAGAACCATAAGACGCGTCAGTTCGATAAATCTCACATCGTAGCAGACACACAGACCACCTCTTCCGAATTCTGTATCGAACAGCGTCATCTCATTCCCTGCAGAGAGCGTATCCGCTTCCCGGAAACTCGGCTTCCCCTCCGCATGAATTTCGTACAGATGCATTTTCCGGTGTTTTGCGATCTGACGACCGTCTCTATCAAACAAATATGCCGTATTGTAAATTCTTCTCTCAGCCTCTTTTCCTTCATCGGAATACTCTTCTTCAGGCATCGTTCCGGCGGAGAGATACACACCATGTTTTGCCGCCAGTTCCGCACAGGCGGACCAGATCATGCCGCCCTCCGGTTCCGCGTACTGCGGGAAGAGTTCTGTCCGGTACGGGCAGCAGAACATCTCCGGCAGGCAGACGAGATCCGTGGATCCATCGCAGACTTCCGCCATTTTTTTCTTCAGATATTCAAGGGTATCTTGTTTATTCGCCGCTACAGGCATCTGAATCTGAGCTGTTCTCAACTTCTTATTCATCTCTTTTTTCCTCTTTTATTTTTCCGTCATTCGAACTTTTCCGCCGTACTCACCGAGATTTTTTTTCTTCCGAACCGAAAAGACGGTATGTCCTCGTCTTGCTCCAGCATCCGGTAATTTTCAGCGACAGCGTCAGCGCGATGACCAGGCCGAAGAGGCCCAACAACGTCATTTTGAGAGAGACGCTGCCCGCCGCATATCCCAGGATCAGGAGATAGGTGGGAATATTGGCAATGTTGCATACGGGATTGCTGGCTCCCAATTCCACTGCGGCCATTGTCTTGAAATCCGGATCTACGATACGAATCAGAGACAGACCTGAAGGCGCCGTTCCCGTACTCATGCCATAAAGACCCAGCGTCTTTTCAAAATCGTCCGACGTGCCGATCCGCTGCCCGAAATAGAAACAGGAAACCGCGCTGATCACCGTCACCACCACGGCGATAATGACGATAGGCACAATCCACTTGCCGACGATTCTGAGAGATACCGACATCAGAGAAAAGACGATCAGGAAATCCGTGGACCATCCTGTGATCTTATTCTGCATATCGTTGTCCATGAGAAACGTAACCTTAAATTTTCTCATGAAAAATTTTACGATCCACGCAGCGTACATACCGTTTAAGAACATCAGGCTGCTCATAGATGTTCCGAGATACCCCGGCAGCAGCGCCAGAATTTTTGAAATTCCGATGGCTATGATATAGCAGAGCCCGATGACAGCGAAGTGAAACGCCAGAGATTCGATATTGCTGTTGCAGGTGGTATTCTTTTTCATCATTTCCACCTGTTCGTGCTTTCTCAGATATCCTCTGAGAATCTCTTCGTCGATTTTGTCACTGTGCTTTGCCAGGCCGCGCCTTATTCCCCGTTTTGCCGCTGGAATTCCCACCAGATATGCCGCGAGAAATCCCAGAGATGCAAAGGTGAGAGCTGCCATCACCGCATCGTTCCATCCGTAGCCTTCGATGATCGTTCCGTAAGTCACCGACTGACCCGGCCCCATGCAGAAGCCGAAAGGAATCAGCATTCCGTAGATGGGATCAAACTGAAACGTATTTTCACATACCATGGAAATCAGAGCGGCGACGAGAGGCGTAAGCGTGAAGAGCATACACCAGATCAGGCCGATGGCCAGAGCGCCTTTCAGCATGCTCTTCGTACCGCCGGAGGAATCTTCCTCCGAATGTCCCATCAGCGTGATGGATATAAATGATACGACGAACAGCTGATTTACGATAGAAGAAAAATCTCCGGAAGTAGCTCCGATGTCGATGTGAAAGGCATCACACAGATTCACAAAAGCGAGTCCCAGCACGCCGGCGATAATCGATGCGGGAACCAGCAGTTTCTGTAAAAAACCAACTTTGGCTCTTAAAAAGGTCCCGATCAGCAGCATGATACTCGCTATTCCAAAAGCAATCATAATATTCATAAGTTCATCCTCACACATAGCAGTAAATAATATATATTAATCTCAAAAACATATACATTTTGAAAATTCGTGCATGAAAATATATCTCATTGAATGACAATTTTACTGGTTCTTATCCGATTTTCGCCGCACGCCGGTTCTGCCACAGACCGGATTATTTCAGTGCATATTATTTTTTGCGAAAATACAAAAAACTGTCGCATAAATAAATCATGCGACAGTTTTTCATAGGGGGTTGTAAAGGAATTTTCGAGTATTATTTCGGGAAAAAACCGAGTTTTGCAGAAATTCTGCCCGCAGCCGTAACGACTGCTTTAATAAGTGCCTTTTCCTCATCGATCGTGCTCCGGATGCGCTGTTCACTCGCCGAAACACTGATCGCTCCCACAGGATCTCTCATGCGGTTCAAAATGGGCGCAGCGATGGAGCCCACTCCCATATCCAATTCGTCTATGACTATCGCATAGCCTGATTTTCTTATCTCTTTCAATGAACGCATGATTTCAGGCACTTCTACTTTCGTCTCATTTGTATATTTTTTCAGATCGCTTTTTCTGAGAATCCGCTCCACCTCATCCTCCGGCTTGTATGCGAGAATGACGCGTCCCATAGCGGAACAGTACATGGGATGACAATGTCCCATCGGCATAAACAATTCTTTGTTTTTCTCACAGCTGGTACTGATGATATGCATGACATCGGTATTCCAGGGAACAGACATGTGACTGTGTATATTATGCTGAAACGACAACTTCTGAAGTTCAGGATACGAATATCGGTATACGACGCTGTTCTGCAGAGCCGCACCCGCCAGAGAAATCATCTTGAGACCCAGTCTGTACTGTCCCGTAGCGTCATCCCGGGTCAGAAATCCCAGATCGAAAAGAGTATTCAGATGACGTGATGCCGTGCTCATATTCATTCCCAGCCTGGAAGCGATATCCGTCGTCCTCTGCATGGGAGACGCTTCGTCAAACGATGATAAAATCAGGAGCGCCTTGTTGATATTCTTACCGTCGTCTTTATTCTGAGACATTTACATCATCCTCCTGTTCCATAATAAATATAAAAGATATTCTGTGTTCCTATTCTACTATGTCTGTTCTGACAGAATCAATACAATAATCTCGAAATCATCAGAACTGTCATTTTATAAACATGCCCTTACCGCCGCCCTCCGAAAGACCGACAATTGAAAACCAGCCGTTTGCAGAGGAATAAAAGCATGTCCTTATGGATATCTTTATCATATTATTATGAAAATACAGGTGAAAATGTTAAGTTTTAAACACACAAAAAGCGATAAATGAAACGAGATTCACTGCGCATTCGTCAATGAAAAGAATCCCGCCCTTACCGGACGGGACTCTGTGCCGCAAAACGCTGCGTTATTTCCGGAATCTCAGGTTAAATATTTAATTAAAATGCTTTCTTGTAAAGTTCGATCATTTCCTTTAAATTCGTTTCTCTCGGATTTGCAGGAATGTTGCCGCTCTTCATGGCATCGATTGCCATCGCTTCAATCTTGTCTTCCGTAACGCCTACATCTCTCAGTCTCTTAGGAATACCGAGCTGCTCATTGAGCTTGATAACTTCTTCAAGAAGCATTTCAGGCTTAAAATCTTTTACCGGTTCTGTTTCTTCGCTGATGTAGTTATAAATTTTTTCATAACGGCCATTGTCAGCGAGAGCATTGTATTCAATGACAGTAGGGAGAAGAACTGCATTTGCAGTACCATGAGCAACGCCAAAGAATCCGCTTACAGGGTGGCTCATCGCATGAACATTACCTAATCTTGCCCAGGCAAATGCAATACCCGCAAATGTGCTTCCTGCCATCATCGCGCAGGCAGCTTCTTCATCATGTCTGTTTGCTACGAAACGACGGAGGTTCTTGCCGATGAGATCCATTGCCTTTTCAGCGAATGCATCAGAAAACGGAGAAGCATTTCTGGAAAGATAAGCTTCCAGAGCGTGAATGAGAGCATCAACACCGCAAGATGCCGCGATATGAGCCGGTGCAGTCATAATCAGTTCAGGATCCAGGATCGCAAACTTAGGAAGGTTGTGATAGCTGAAAACTGTAGATTTGAAGTGAGTAGCTTCATCTGTGATTACCGCAGAAGCAGTTACTTCACTGCCTGTACCTGCTGTCGTAGGGATTGCGAAAATCGGTACGATCGGACCAGGAACCTTGAAGTTTCCTTCGTAATCGAAGATTTTTCCGCCGTAAGTAGCAACAACGCCTACAGCTTTAGCTACATCCATAGGACCGCCGCCACCGAGAGCGATAATGCTCGTAGCTCCGCATTCATTATAGAGATCTGTTGCTTCTGCTACAATGGCAGCTGTAGGGTTTGCAGCGACATCCAGATAAGTTGTACACTTGAGGCCGGACTCTTCGATAATATCCTGAACCTTCTTTACAACTCCGATGGCTTCCAGACCGTGGTCAGAAATGAGAAATACATGGTCGAGATTATTTTCTCTCATGATATCAGGAAGCTTTTTCAGAGCACCTACACCGAATTCGATATTCTGCGGAATCATAAAGCTGAAATCTTTCATTTTTATCTCCTTTTCTTTATCAGTTTGTCCTTATATATTATTTACTTATGTATCTCAATTACTCAAACATATAAGGGAGCTCTCCCCATCCTGGAATGAAGTTCATGCACACATAACCGAAGATAACGATAAATGCCATATTCATAATCGTCAGAGGAATACCGCCCTTGAGCATTTTTTTCGGATCCAGACCATAGCCTACCGGTACCGCACGCACGGAAATCGGAAGCAGGAATTCTGCATTGTACGCCATCGTACAAATAAACCAGTAAGGAATCGGATTGAGACCCATCTGTGACGTAAAGCTGAATACAATCGGACATACAACTGCTGCTGCTGTCGTTCCGTTTGTAACTTCGGATATAATTCTCGTAAATACCACAAGTATAATAATGGTTGTCAGGCCGCCATCCAGATTTAATCCTGTGATCAGTTCGGCCACCTTATCACTTGCACCTGTACCGTTCAGCAGAGAACCCATCGCCATACCGGATGCGAATAAGAGCATCATGCCCCACATAACACCCTTCTGAGCGTCTTCCCAGGTCATAAGAGGCTTCTTTTCACCATCTTTCGAAGTGATCATAACAAAGAAGCAGATGAAGCCAAGAGTCAGCATTGAGTATGCCGGAGCTAATCCAGGTAAAAGATCTGCATACAGCGTACGTGTAAATGCCAGAACTAAGGCTAAAACGAAAGCTCCCAGACAGAATTTTTCTTCCCATTTCATAGGTCCAAGTTCTGCATAACTAGTCTTGAAGAATTCTTTCGTTCCTTCCAGTCTCTTTACTTCTTTGCACATCGGCAGCATACGCATACCAAAGTACATTACGATAGTCGCAAGGATCGTATACGGAATAATATGGATCAGCCAATCAGAGTACATGAATTCATTACCCGTGTGATCCTGAAGTGCTGTAATAGCCACCTGGTTCATTGCGCCGCCCAGCGGAGTTCCGCCGCCGCCCAGCGATACACCCCAGGAAATAGCCAGCATAATAGGTACTCCCGGACCTTTTGTAACATCTTCATAACCCGCAGCTTTGAGCATTGCTACTGCGATCGGACAGAACAGAGTAACGACTGCGATATTAGGAAGTACGCAAGAGAAAATGACAGTGGCAGAAAGCCATACAATAGTCTGGGATTTCATCGACGGACCGACGATAGATAATACCTTCAGAGCGATTCTGCGGTCGAGGCCGATAGCTGCCCACGGACAGATGATCAGTCCGGATGCGAATACCAGTACGATACTTTCGCTGGAATAGTTGGCCAAAACGTCCGTCATAGGAATCATATTTAAAAATGCATTGACAATAGGCGGAACGATGGCAGTAACTGTAATATGAACGGGACGTGTGATCCACCAGAAAATCATCCAGAGCGCCACACCGATAGCCTCAGCTCCTGCTGTACCGAACACTCCGTTCAGCGTCACAGAACACAGGATCAGCAGTACCGGCCCCAGTATTACGTATATCAAACGCTTAATATCCATAATAATTTACTCTCCTTAAAATAATTGCAAAACCGTGCTTTCGCCGGCGCACGGGAAGAGCATGAAAGCCGTGCGCCGCGAAAACATCGAAAAAAATTTTTCAGGATTTATTTCCACGCTAATTCATTATCCGGGAGATAAGATTCTTCATACGGATAGCCTACACGTGTAACATTCATGAACTGTTCGTAAGAGAGGTTACCTGCGAAGCTGTTGTTACCCCAAGAACCGCAGCCTAATGTATTTGTCGGAGTAAAGCCGTTTGTCGGAGCACCACCACCTGTCGTACCGGAAGGCTGATTTACGATAACTCTGGAAACACTGCACTGGATTGCTGCATATTCGATATGTGCATCGTCTGTGGAATGAATTCCGATGGAGTGACCTTTTCCTTCATATTCGAGGTTAGCAACCATATGAGCAACACCTTCCTCGAAAGTCTTATAAGGTAAGATAGCGATAACCGGACAGAGCTTTTCACGGCAGAGTACGTCTGCTGCGCCGAGACCGTCAGCAACTGCTGCCAGTACACGAGTTCCCTCTGGAACGCCTGCGATACCTGCTTCTTCTGCAACCTGTACTGCAGTGTGACCTACGCAGGTACGGCTGAATGCGCCGCCGCCAGGGAAGCATACTTCACGAAGCTTATTCTTGTCTTCTTCTGTTTCTACTACATAACCACCCTGCTTCTTGAGTTCGGCGATTACTTCATCCAGCTTGGATTCCGGTGCATGGATGCACTGTTCGCCCAGACAAATCAGACCATTATCAAAAGCACGGCCTACAATGATGTCACCTACTGCCTTTGCGATATCAGCGTTTTCATCGATGATTGTCTGAACGTTGCCCTGACCTACACCCAGTGCAGGCTTACCGCTGGAGTATGCGGAAGTAACCATGTCGCTGCCGCCTGTTGCAACTACCAGGTCACATGCTGCCATCAGCTGTGCAGAAGCTTCGATAGAAACTTCATCTACAGCCTGAACCAGATCCTCAGGAAGACCGAGCTTCTTTAATTCTTCACGGAATAAACCTACCAGAAGCTTTGTGCATTCAACTGCTCTCGGATGAGGTGAAAAGATGATTGCATTACGTGTCTTAAGCGCAAATGCACCGTTACTCATCGGAGTTACAACCGGGTTAGTGGAAGGAATGATAGCTGCTACAACGCCCATAGGCTTTGCGATTTCGATCAGCTTCTTTTCCGGAATTCTGTTGATGATACCGCAGGATTTCTTATCCTTTAAGTCATACCAGATCAGAGCAGCCTTGTTACACGGCACTTTGCAATCTTATCTTCTTTGCTTCCCATACGGGTTTCTTCCGCTGCCATAGGGCCAAACTTTTCTGCATTGTCATATACGACCTTTAAGAGAGCGCGGGCAGCAGCGTCTGCCTGTTCCTGAGTTGCAAATTCGAACTGCTTCTGTGCAGCTCTCGCTCTTGCTACGCGTTCCTCTAATGAGATCTTTTCGTTCATCTTGATGACTCCTCCTATTTCTTACACTAACAGAATGAAATTGAATAATTAATTTTTGAATAATTGCCGGTACACTTGGCAATGCGCCTGATACTCTGCACTTATGGGCTAATCATAAAATATGTATATGAGAACTACAATAATTGAACGCGGTTTTTGCGAATATCAAACATCAATATCAAAATCGGTAAAACGACTTTTACTATTTGAGATACATTTGCATATACCGGAACTTTTGCTCCGTTTCGTAAATTTTCAGTAAAACAGTATTTGATTTTTTAACTTTTCAGGAGAAATAATCGAATAAAAAAGAGAAAAAATATAGAAAAACTAGAAACAACATGTCAGAAACAGCACACGGCAGACCGCCTGCACTTTTCAGCGCTGCATTGTGTACGGTCTGCGCGCTGCGCGGTTTCTGTTCCACTTGCTTTTGTGTGTCGAATAAAAATTGGTATGTCCCGGATATCTGCCCAGATACCAGATCCGGCTGCGGCTTTTGCCGTTCTCCGTTTCTGCGCCGTTTTCTCCGTACAGACGCGACTGCGGCTTCTGCCGCGCCTATTCCGGATATTCACATCCTTCAGAACACCACATTTCTATCATACCTCTTGCCGTTCAATCTGTATAATGATATTATTTTATAACATCCATCAATTTTATTCATGTAATTATCTGTAAAAAACATCTCGTCGCTGTCTGTCACACGGAAAGGGAAGAAAAAAGGAAGGAAAAAGATGAACATCAGATATCTTGAAATCATGGAAGCCGTCGCAGAAACGGGAACGTTCACCGGCGCCGCAAAAAAACTCTTTATCACTCAGTCCGCGGTGTCCCATGCAGTGGCAGAACTTGAAGCTCAGGCGGGGACAGCTCTCTTTGACCGCTTTCCCAAAGGAGCTTCTCTCACACGCTGCGGTCGAACTCTACTTGAAGAATCCCGGAGCATACTTACAGCCTGTCGTAATCTCGACAGAAGAATCAGCCATCTAGAGGAAAATACTCCTGTCTCCATCGTATCCAGTATCACAATTGCCTCTTCTTTATTATGCCGCACCCTGAGCCGTCTCCGCACGTCTGCTCCTGAACTGAAAACTTTCGTCCGTGTCACCACTTCTGACAATGCCGTCGATATTCTTCAGCGGGGAGAAGCCGACATCGCGTTCGTCGAAGGTGCGGCGCCGGAAGGAAACTTTGAGATCATCCCGTTGGGTCATTATTCGCTGCGCGCCGCCTGCGCTCCCGATTTCCCTGCGTCCCGGCAGGTAATCACCCTTCGCCAGCTGTGCAGATATCCTCTGCTCCTCAGAGAGCGCGGCAGCGCCGTACGCGATACGCTGGATCACGTTTTGGCGCTCTCCAATCTGAAAGCGATTCCCGCCTGGGAGAGCATCAATTCCGCCTCTCTGCTCCGGGCCGCGGAAGCCGGTCTGGGCGTCACCATTCTCCCGGAAAAACTGCTGTCGGAATCCCTGCGCATGAACAGACTCCGCCTGCTGAACCTCGGAAACCGGCATCTGAAAAACCAGATGTCTGCTCTCTTTTATAAGGATAAATATATTACCGGTCCGCTCCGGATTCTCCTTGATGAAATCCGGAGTGAAACAGCATTCCATCTGTCCTGACACCTCACCTGTCCCGGTGATTCCCGCTGAGACTCTTGACAGGATACATATATATGTTAAATTGTACGAAAGACCGTACATTCGGGACAAAGTACCCGCCCGTATGGTCAGTCACATTTTTACTTTAAATCGTGCCCGTTCGGAAAGGAGAGAAAAAAAATGAAATATTGTTCAAAATGCGGAAACGAACTTTTTGATGAAGCAGTGATCTGCCCCAGATGCGGATGCCCCGTGAATTCCGGAAACCATGCGGGCAAAAGACCGGATTCGGGAAATAAAGTGAAGACCGCGTTCGTTCTCAATATCATCGCATTCGCTATCGCGCTCTTCACGATTCTCAATTTCATCACGGCACTGGGAGATCCCGGCAGTGACGATGCTTCCCGCAACAGTTTCATACTCATGTTCACGATCCTCGGTCTGGTGACACTGTCATTCATCCTCTGCATCGCCAACGTGTTCGCGGCAAAAAAAGGTCAGGCCAAAAGTATTTATGCGTGGATTTACCTGATATCCGTCATACTTACCACCGTTCTGTACGCACTCGTCGCGCCTTTCATCTTTGTCGCTGCGATCTGCGGATACGGAATTCTCATTCCGGTACCTCCGATTTTACAGATAATCGCCGGCGTAAAACTCATTCAGGCGACAAAAGAATGAAAGACAGTACCTTCCGCCAGGTGCGTTTCTCACTGTATTTTGCACTGCTTCTCAGCGGCATCATGATTCAGTGGTTCGTTCCTTTCCATTATAAATGCAGCATCAGCGGAGAAGAATGTTTTGCCTGCGGCCTTCGAAGCGCCGTAAATCTGTTTCTGCAGGGACGCTTTGCGGAAGCATATCAGTCGAATAAGCTGATCGTTGCCGTGCTGGCGGCGGGTCTTTTCATAGCTGCCGACGTGTTCGTTTATCTGTATCGGCGCTTCAGGAGAAAACGCCACCGTCCTCCCCGGCCGTAAAGACATCGCTGCAGCCGGCATTGACAGACGGACGGCAGACGACAGACGTGCGGGCATGAAATCATACCGGCGGGTTGTCGATATAAAAAGTTGTCGATATAAAAAAGGAGAGCGGCACTGCCGTTCTCCTTTTTCTTCATCATCCGGCTGAAATGCCGGCCGTACTATTCTGCTGAAGATATTATTTTAACGCGTTTACGCGTTCTTTCTGTTCTGCTTCAGTCCCCAGATCAGAGCAATCACCGCCATGACAGCCGTCAGAGCTGCTCCCAGCAGGAAAGAAATCTGATTTGCATTCGTACCGTCGCTGAGTGCCGCAGATATCGGATTGACGATATACGGGCAGAGGAACTGAGCGAAATTCTGCGCGCACATGGTTATGGAAATCGCCATTGCAGAAGAAAATGCATCGACAGAACCTGCCGTGCCCACGATGACACAAGGCATGCAGACCGAGAGAGATACGCCGAACAGGAAAGCTCCCAGATAAATCATCGGCATCATGCCTGCAAAAGCGATTACCAGATAAGAGACGATGATGCCACAGAGACCGATAAATAAAGTCAGATCCCTGGCTGCGCCTGCCAGTCTGCCGAATACGAGACCCAACAGGAAGCCGCCGATAGCGAAGAACGCCATCGCATTTCCAGACTGCGCTGCCGTACCCAGCCCCTTTTCATCCACGATGAAAGAAAGGGCGATGGAATAAATCTGCGCTCCGATAAAGAGGACAAACATCGTCAGAGCCCAGATCCACGATCCGGCGGTGAGCTTTGCTTTCTGCTTCGGAGCATCGGATACACCGGCTGATGACGGCTTCACGTTCGGAATGCATACGATGCAGAGGACGAGAGAAATAATTCCAAGAAGATGTACGAAGAACGCAAAGTTCCAGGAGATATCCGCCAGCCATCCGCCTGCGAATACCATGACACAGATACCCAGCATCTGCGCGGAGGTCAGATTGCCCTGAACCTTATCGCGTTCCGGACCTTCAAAATTTTCGGCCACCAGCGCGGAAGACACGCACTGAACGACTCCGATGCCGACGCCGAGAACTCCCCGCAGCACGAGAATTGCCGTCAGAGAAGACATCAGTGCCGGTACAAAACCTCCGATGAGAAAGCAGAGAATTCCAACTAATGCAATCAGTTTTTTCGATACAGAATCCATCAGTTTTCCCACGATCAGCGTAACAGGTATGACGACAAGACATGGAATCGAGATAAGATTCTGTATCATCGTCTGCGAGGCATCAGGAAAATGTGCGCCGATAGCGGTCAGGGCTCCGGAGATTCCGATAACGCCCATCATCAGTATACCGATACCGTATATTCCGATTTTTATGCGGGACTTGTTTTCCATAATTATTCTCCTTGTGTTACAAGCCGGCAGGCATGCTGATCGTCTGCCGACTTCTCTTCGGAAACAGGCAGAGGCCATCCGGAAGATCTTCCCTGCTCTGTGCTGCCTTCGGCTCCCCGGCCCGGACTGCGCCGTACCGGCGGCCGCTTCTTCCATTTCCCTGCATTCCTTTCTGCCGCTGCGGGCAAAATCCGTTCAGCTCTTCTTCCGGCCGGGCGTCCGGATGAGGAGTACCATCACCAGCGCCACAGCCGACAGAACCAGCATGTAGTAAAATGTTCCGTTATAACTTCCCGTCATATCCTGCAGCTTCGACGCCACCTGAGGGAGATAAGAAGCTGCCAGGAGATTCAGATTGATAATACTGAAATTCAGTGCATAATGCTGTTTTCCGTAGAACTTTGCGATAAAAGCGGAATTCGTCGGTGTAACCCCGCCGTAAGCAAAGCCCACCAGCGCATAAGATATTACGAGAACGGCGAAGCTGCCCGAAAAAGACGCCCACAGAAGTATGACCGTGGAAATCGCGAAGAGAGCCACGGCAACCGTCATCGTCGCACGGTAGCCTTTGGCATCAAACATCGTACCAAAGATAACCCGGCCAATGCCGTTGCAGACGGAGATCACGCCCGCTACCGTGGCCGCGGTTTCCAGATTATTGCAGATCGTATCCGCAAACGTCGTGGAATTTCCCACGATGCACAAGCCTGCGGCACTGAGCATGACTGCCCAGATGAAAAAGAACCAGAAATTCTTCGTCTTCAGCATACTGACGGAATCGAGTTCCGCAAAAGGCTCCGACTTTTTTCCGGATGCTGTCTGAAGACCTGCCACATCGGAAGGAGCGGGCACTTTAAGAAAAAAGGAAAGTACCAGAACGATAATTCCGAATGAGATACCGAAATACATGAACGTATCTCTCCAACCGATTTCTCCGATGAGCCGCGCTCCCACTTTTCCGACGATCAGAGAACTGATACCGAAGCCCATGAGGAGAATTCCGCTGGCCAGGCCCGTTTTATCCGGGAACCATTTTACGACAGTTCCCATGATCGCATTGTAGCCCAGACCCACGCCGAATCCGTACAGCACACCATATGCCAGATAGAGGGCCGGCAGCGAGGAAATCATGGAGGACAGGAACAGTCCGGCGAACATGAGTACCGCGCTGGCGACGGCCGGAACTTTAGGACCTGTCTTGCCGCTGATCATACCGGATACCAGACCTCCGAGACAGAAAGTCATCATGGATACGGAAAACGTGAACTGCGCGGAAGAGATGGTCCATCCGAATTCATCAACTAAAGTGCCCCGATACGTCGACCAGGCGTAAAGAGAACCGAGAACCAGAAGGATAATCGTTCCCACCGCCAGTTCCACCCAGCGGAAAGAAGAACCTTTTGACTTATGCTCTGTCATCTGCATTTCCTCCTAAAAATTCTTCTCAAATTTCATGGCATCCTCTTCCCCTCTGAGAACGCGGAGCGCTCCGCTGGCCAGAGCATCCATTTCGTTTTCTCCTGGATAGATGACAACCGGGGCGATAAAAGAAACACGCTCTCTGATCCAGCCGGTAAACAGATCGGAATGAGCGATTCCTCCTGTGAGGACGATGGCATCCACTCTGCCCTTTACGACAGTGGCCAGCTCGCCGATCGCTTTTGAAATCTGATATGCCATGGCCTGATATACTTCCCCGGCATTTTTGTCGCCTTCTGCCATCCTTTTCTCCACTGTTCTCGCATCCTTCGTTCCGAGATACGCCTGGAGGCCGGAGCTGTTCTTCAACTTCTTTTTCAGCGCCCGGATATCGTACTCCCCGGAATACGCCAGATCGATGACCTGCGGCGTCGGCAGTCCGCCCGCTCTCTCAGGAGAAAAAGGTCCTTCTTCATCCGTAACGATATCGATAATCTTTCCTCCCTGATAGACACCGATGGTGGTCCCACCGCCCATATGAGCGGTGATGATCGTCATATCCTCGAAGTTCCGGCTGTTGTCTGCCGCACACCGGTGGGCCATGGCCCTCATATTGAGGTTGTGTCCCAGACTTCTTCTCCTCATTTCAGGGATTCCGGTGTATTTCGCCAGTGGAATCATTTCATCCACCGTTACCGGATCGTAGATAAATGCTGGAATACCGTTTTCCTCCGCGATGGAAAAAGCGATAGGAGCGCCCAGATTTGATGCATGCTCATTGACCGGATGAAGGCGAAGCTGATCGCACATATCCTGATTGATGCGAATAGCTCCGGCAGGTACCGGCGGCAGCAGTCCTCCCCTGGACATGATGCACGTGAGATCGGATGCTTTCACTCCGTTTTTTTCGAGTTCCTCGAGTACCAGATTCTTTCTGAATTCATACTGATCGTAAATCGCATCATATTTTTCAAGTTCTTCGTCCGCATGCTCGATACTATTGACAAAAATCTGCCGGTCATCTTCGTAGACAGCGATTTTCGTGGAAGTCGAACCCGGATTTATCACTAAAATCTTTTCCATATTTTCCGCTTCTCCTTTTACCAGAATTTCAGGCCCGTCAGATCAGCCACCTGATCGCTGGTGATGTCCCCGCTTCCGGCAACGACTGCAGCCGCAAGGACGATAGAATTATATTTTTCCTCGGAAGAAGAACCTCTGGAGGTGAGAATGATAGGAACCTTCGCTCCCACGATCAGACCTGCCATCTTTGCTCCTGCCATTTCCGTCAGGGATTTGCCCAGCGTATTGCTCGTGAAGATATTCGGCGACAGAATGATGTCCGCATCGCCCGCCACCGGGCTTTCAAAATGCTTCACTTCTGCATGAGCTTTGACCAGCGCGATATCCAGCGCCACGGGACCTTCTACGATGCAGTTTCTGATCTCACCTCTGACATACATTTCTTTCAGTTTGCCGGCCTCAACAGATTCCGGAATCTTCGGATCCACCTTTTCCGAATTTGCCAGAACGGCTACTTTCGGGTTCTCATAGCCGAGAGCCCTCAGCATATTCACCGCATTTACAAGAATTCCCAGTTTCATGTTGAAATTCGGTGCGACGTTCATGCCTCCGTCTGTCGTAATGAGAAATTTGTGATAAGCAGGCACATCATTGACCGCCACATGAGACATGACGCCTCCCGTACCCAGCCCGTGATCTTCGTTGACGACAGCTCTCAGAATCTGTGAAGTTTCCAGTCTGCCCTTCATCAGAAAATCGCCTTTTCCTTCCCGGATGAGCCGGACTCCCAGCTCTGCCGCCTTGTCGAAGTCCGCCTCCTCATAGACAGGATACAGACTGCTGTCTTCCCCCAGTTCTTTCAGAGTCGCCTTTATCGCCTCCGCATCTCCGATAAAGGAAGGTTCCACGATTCCGTCCTTCGTCGCCTGCATGACGGCTTCCAGAGTGTGCGCATCATCCGCAGAAACCGCTATGAGTTTCTTTGTGATATTTGAAGATCTGACTTTGCTGATCAGATCCGTAAAATCTTTCAGTACCATATCTTTCTCCTTCCTGATTTTCCGCTATTGAGTCAAACCGCAGGTGTTTCCACCTGCGGCTGCTTTCCGTATGATTAATCTGCGAAGATTTCTTCCGGAGTTGCATCACATCCCGGCATCGGATGTCTGTATGCGATTCTGGAAACATTCATCAGGTGATGATACGTCAGATTTTCTGAAATGCTATTGCCTCCCCAGGAGCCGCAGCCCAGAGATACCGTGCCTTCCAGTCCGTTGAACCTCGCGTCTCCGCCTGCCGCATGACCCGGCTGATTGACGAGAATACGTCCTATCGGCAGCTTCTTTGCAGCTGCGAGAATATTGTCATCATTGTCCGAATATACGACTGCTGAGTGACCCGCACCTTCGCGATAAGTATTCGTGCAGGCGTTTTCCACCGCTTCGTCAAAAGTCTTGTAAGTCATGACAGCGATAGCTGTGGTGAGCTTCTCTTTGCACAGAACGTCGTCTGTTCCGGAGGCTTTGATGATGATGGCTGATCTGTCCTCAGGAATCGCAATACCTGCCATCTTTCCCATCGTTGCGGGAACCTGGCCGATCACTTCTTTATTCAGCACGCCGTTGATGAAAAGAGTATTTCTCAGTTTTTCCACCTCAGCCGCATCGTCCGCCCAGTAAGCACCTGCTTTTTCGCAGGCCGCCTTCATCGCCGCATAATCTTCTTCGTGGACATGGATGCACTGATTTCCCGCACAGATAACGCCCAGATCAAATGTTCTGCCTTCGATGATATCGGCTGCCGCCTCGTCGAAATCGATTCCTCTGTCTACGATGGACTGCGAATTTCCGGCTCCTACGCCGAACGCCGGCTTTCCGGAAGAATAAGCGGCCTTGACCATGTCCGGACCTCCGGTTGCCAGCACGACGTCCACTTTCTTCATCAGGAGACCGGAGACGTCTACATCAGGCTGATCGATGCACTGTACGAGATCTGCAGGACCGCCGGCAGCGATGATCGCTTCATTCATGAGTTCCACCGTCTTCATCGTCGTGTTTTTCGCACGCGGATGAGGGGAAACGACGAGAGAGTTTGCACATTTAACCGCGCACATTCCGTTTACCAGCGGAGTGATGGTAGGGTTCGTCGTCGGAGTGACACATCCTAAAACTCCCATCGGCTTAGCCAGGACGATGACGCCATTTTCCGGTTCTTCTCTGATTACGCCGATCGACGGTTTACCTTTGAGTTCCGCCCAGGTACCCGTGGATTTTCCGATATTTTTCATCACTTTATGTTCCGGATCACCCATTCCAGTCTCTTCGGCAGCCATCTTCCCCAACTCTTCCGCATGTTCATAAATCGTTACAGCCATGGCTTTTACAAGTTTATCCACCTGTTCCTGCGTAAAGGTTGCGACGATCTCCTGCGCCTTTCTCGATTTCTCTATATATTCATCCACCATCTTTTCTTTCTTGGCATAGATAGCAGGTAGTTCGGAAAACGGATCAAACGCTCTTTCAACGACTTCTTTGATAAAATTAATATCCGGCATATTTTTAACCTCCTGAAATTTATTGGAAAAATAAAAACCACTTTATTTGGTCGCCGCCACATGTCCCGACAGAACCTGCAGCGGCGGAATCATTTTCACTGAATCATTAAGCGTACATCTTCTTGAGGATTTCCAGACAATCGTCCTTTGACATCTTTCTCGGATTGAACTGCTGGAAGAATTCGTCCGCGCAGACCTGAGCGATCTCTTCAAATTTGCTCTCATCGTACGGGAATGTCTTGATGTCGACGAGCTTACACTCTTCATCGCGGAATTTCAGAAGAGCTTCTCTCGTCATCGCTCCGATCTCCTCCGGTGTTTCACTGCCGCTGAATTCAACTCCAAGAGCAATTCCAACTCTCTTGATGAAATGCGGTACCGCTACAGCATTGAACTCACATACCCACGGAAGTGCATAAGCACATGCCGTACCGTGCGGGATGTTGAAATAGCCTCCGAGAGTCTGACCTATGGAATGACCTGCACAGGTGTGTCCGTAAACCAGAAGATAACCGGCTACTGACGCGGCAACTGCCATCTTTTCTCTCGCTTCCATGTCGGAACCGTTCGCTACCGCACGAGGCAGATATTCCGCAATCTCATCGATAGCCTTCTCCGCATGGAACTGAATAAATCCGTTGGTCAGCGTTCCCATATAGGCCTCGATAGAATGAGCGAAAGCATCCAGTCCTGTGGAAGCGGTGAGCTTCGGAGGCATGCCTGCCATCAGTTCAGGATCCACGATTGCAAATTCTGCAAATGCCCCTTCATCCGAGATGAAATTCTGCTTGATATGATTTTCATCTGAAAGAATAGAACCGTCTGACATTTCAGATCCGGTGCCCGCCGTAGTAGGAATCATGATAAGTCCGCTGCCGACATCGAAATGCTTTGCTCCGTTGGCATACTGAATGAGAGGGGCAGGATTGAATCTCAGAATATTCGCTCCTTTTGCGCAGTCCATATTGGATCCGCCGCCTACGCCGATGATGAAGTCGCATCCTTCTTTAACCAGCAATTCATAGGCTTTCTCGCAGGCCGCGATCGGCGGATTCGGTTCATTCTCTTCAAACAGTACGTACGGGATATTTTCGTTTGCAAGACCGGAAACAATCTTTTCGATGACTCCTGTAGCGCTCATTCCAGGGTCTGAAACGATCAAAGCCTTCGTTCCGCCGATGTATTTAGCCAGATCGCCGAGCTGATTGACGGCTCCGTTGCCATAAAGTACTTTTACCTTTTCATAAAACTGGAAGTTTAACATTTGCATCCTCCTTGTCAATTACAAAACATTTAAAATATATTAATAAACGTTTATTAACAATAAACAAATTATGGAGAAAAGACGGAAAACAGTCAGAAGCCATATTTCCTGATCCTGCAGTGAGGATATCCCTCATCTTGCTGAATATCCTCATTTACAGGGTACGGGACTGAAATCTGCATCAGAACTCATCTGATATCCGAAAGCCGTCTGCAACTTTTCTCCCAGCGGTGGCATTCGCTGAGCGCATCTGCAGTCTTTCTGCAGAATTCGCTTCCGGAGATGCTTAAACGACTTTTTAAATTTTGTATTAATATTTATACATTTTTGAACGTATGTTATTTTTAGGATTAAAATATATCTATGCTTTTTATCCAATCAGAAATGCAATGGATAATTATTGGAATTTCAACGGTTTATTCGTGTGTTTTCAATTTTATTATTTATTTCAATGTAAATTTTTTCTTATTTCGTCATTAAACATTCATCTCTGTATGTTGTATCTATACATTATCACGCCATTCTCTTCTTGTCAATAAACCTGACAATAGTAATTTAAATATCAATCTTCCGATATTTTTCAGAAAAATTCGTATACAACAGAATATATTTAAGTGTTTGATGGAAATTGTGAATTTATTTTCAACTGTTTTCTGCTCTGAAATTCGGGACTTTTCCTCTTCTTGTTTCGATTTTTAAACATACTCGAGTGAATGTATATGTTTTAGGATCAAACTGTTATTTTCATAACATAATTCCTGTAAAAGACACCTTTTTACGTTTTTCTATGAGACAAAAAATAAAAAAACTCCGGAAAATGTCGTTTCCCGGAGTCTTTTTTACATGTTTTGATTAAAATATGTTTTTCTATCGCGAAGAAAGGAAGCTTTTGCGAGTCATCTTTCCCTAGTGCTGGAGCATCATCAATACAGCTTTGCACCCGCCGGAATCGCGTCATCCAGCATCAAAAGGCTGAGAGCTTCGCTTCCGTTATTTTCGCAGACGGCAGAGATCAACATTCCTTCGGAATCGATGCCCATCATCTTTCTCGGCGGCAGATTTACGATGGCTACACACGTCTTTCCTACCAGTTCTTCCGGCTCGTAATATTCACGGATGCCGCTGAGGATCACTCTTTCTTTTTCCGTGCCGTCGTCCAGCACAAATTTGAGAAGTTTTTTGCTCTTCGGAACTGCTTCGCACTCTTTTACTTTCACTACTCT
The DNA here is from genome assembly GCA_019420525.1 of Bacillota bacterium. Classification (GTDB taxonomy): domain Bacteria; phylum Bacillota; class Clostridia; order Peptostreptococcales; family Anaerovoracaceae; genus Alangreenwoodia. The sequence goes on along the minus strand of JAHZHA010000001.1, from coordinate 202 downwards.
GAAATCAGATTTGCTGAAAGTCTCGAAATCCACCAGATCTTCAAAGAGAGGCTCGATAACTACGTTGGAAAAATCAGGTTTTTCCGCTTTTTTCGCCGCCGCTTTTTTCGCGTTTTCTGTCTTGTCCTGACCGCCTACCGGCTTCATAGTCGGGACCCTTTTTGTGGTTCTTTCATACTCGACCAAGCTGGTGTTAATACTA